>JBEPZM010000242.1:0-1594 GCA_041640835.1 Blastococcus sp. | reverse complement strand
AGGCCGCACCCATCCAGGGTGCGGCCTCCGCCGCGTCTCCCCCGCTTCACCGCGGTAAGGCGCTCTGCTTTACCGCGGTAAAGCAGAGCGTCGGCCGTCAGCCGGCCGTGGGCTCCGTCCGGAGCGCCGCGGCGATCCGGCTGACGACGTCGTCCATGTGCCGCAGGTCGGGCGCGGAGAGCCGGATGACGCGCCAGCCGGCGGCGATCAGAGCCGCCAGGCGGACGTCGTCCTTCACGATCTGCAGCCCGTCGAAGTGGTACTCGCCGTCGTACTCGACGATCAGCCGCTGCTCGGGCCAGGCCAGGTCCACCCGCGCGAGCCATTTACCGTCTTCGACCACCTCGTACTGCAGGACGGGAACCGGAAGCCCGGCGAGTGCGCACGCCACCCGGACCCAGGACTCCGGCGGCGACTCGCTCCGGCCGTCGACCAGCCCGAACGCCTGTCGCGCCCGTCGAGAGCGCCATGCCCCCAGCGGTCGCGCCTGCAGCTGCTGCAGGGTGCCGACGTCGAGCAGGCCGGTCCGCACCATCGCGTCGAGCACCCCCACCGCGGCGCCGATCGGCTCGAGGGTCCCGACGTCCCACGCCGTCCGGACCGGACCCGTGTGGCGGATGCCCTCGTCGTCGAGCAGCACGTCGGACGCCGGCACGGTCGCGATGTGGACGCGCACCCCGCCCGGTCCACGCCACTTCGTCCCCGGCGGGACCACGACGGTCACCGGGTCGCCGTAACCGGGCGCCGGAGCACCCATCAGCGCCGCGGCCGACCGGCCACCCAGCACGGCCGCCGGCGGCATCAGCAGCGCGGCGGCACGACAGCGCAGCAGGTGGTCCCGGGCCATCGACGGATCGGCGTAGACCCCGTGGAGCACTCGGACGTACGGGCCGTTCTGCAGCTGGTGCGGCGTGAGCACCCCTTCGGAGACCGCGTGCGCCCCGATGAAGACGCCGTGCAGTCCTTGGGACCGGAGAAGCATCCCGGCATGGTCGCCGTCCCGACCGTCTCCGCGCTCCCGCCGTCCACAGCCCCCGCTTTTCCGCGGTAAAGCAGACCGCTTTACCGCGGTAATGCAGGGTCAGGGGTGGGTGAGGAGGGTGCGGACGGCGGGGAGGAGGGGGCGGTCGGCGGCGATCCAGTCGACGTCGTCCAGCTCGTCGGCCCCGACCCAGCGCAACGCGGCGTGCTCGTGGGCCACCGCCGGCTCCCCCGACACGATGCGCGCCGCCCAGACCCGCATCGTGGAGGCTCCCCGCGGCCCACCGCCGACGACGCCGTCCAGCGGCACCTCGCCGAGGAAGGCACCCGGCTGGACCACCACGCCCAGCTCCTCGGCGCACTCCCGCTCGAGGGCCGCCAGCTGCGACTCGCCCGGCTCGACCTTGCCGCCGGGGAACTCCCAGAGACCGTCGTAGGGCCCGCCCGACCGCTGCGCGACCAGCACGCGGTCGCCGTCGACCAGCGCGGCGCCCACCACCTGCACGACCTCGCGCGCCCGGGCCTCCGCGGCCGTGACGTAGCCGGCCAGGTCCGCGCGCACGGCCCGCTCCACCCGGCGGCGCAGCACGCGGTCGGCCACCAGGCCCAGGGG
>JBEPZM010000241.1:0-2792 GCA_041640835.1 Blastococcus sp. | reverse complement strand
CGCATGCGGCCGACACCGCGGCGCGCGTCCTGCTGCCGCACCTCGCCGACGTCGTCGCGCTGTTCACCGGCGGGGACCGGGGGCTGGTCGACGAGGTGCTGGCCGACCCGCGGCTGGCCGCGCTGGCGGCGCTGCGCCGGGAGCCGCACCTGGACGTCGGCGAGCCCACCAAGGCGGTGCTGCTGGAGACACCGGCGCAGCTGCGTGCCGTCGAGGTGACCATCGTGGAGCCCGCCGACCGGGTCTGACGGACCATCACCGGCCGGAAATGGTCGAAATGGCGCTAGTTGTGGTCTGCAACACTCGAATGGAGTGCTCCGCGCCACTCCGAGGCCGCAGAGTGAGCAGCGTCTCAGCATTTCCAGGCACACTTCTCCGCCATTCTGCCGTTCCATTAAAGGAACACCCCAGCCTGGCCGATGGGAACACCGACCACGGACAACTCGTCAGGAGACAGTCATGGGACAGCACGCCGCTCACCGGCCCAGCACGCTCGGCAACATCCCGATGAGCTTCGCTCCGATGCTCTTCGCGGACCCGTCCTACCTCGAGGCCGACCGTGCCCCGATCGGCGCCTCGCAGGGCGACGGCGTGCGTTTCATCGCACGTCTGGGACGCATCCTCCGCGCGCACAGCTGAGCCATTCCGCCCTCGCTCGACGAGGGCTGCGATGACGACGCGGGAACTGCCCGAGAAGGCAGCTCTCGCGTCGCTGTCGTTCCGGGGGTGGGCGAGGCGGGCAGGAAGTCCCTCGACCACCCGCCCCGGTCGGCGTAGCGTCCTCCGACCGTGTCTCCCCTCGCGCCGTCCGAGACCGATCCACCTCCCGATCCCGTCCTCGCCGATGAGCGCGCGCACCTGGCACGGGCGCTGGACTGCCTCTCCGAGATGCGGGTCGCCGCCACCGCGGTGGCCGATGCCGGCGTGGACGCCTGGGCGTCCGAGCGCCTGGGCGCCGCCCGCGCCGAGCGGCTGCGCGCCCTGGCCGCCGATCCCGGCGTGCCCCCGTTCTTCGGCCGGACCGACAGCGGCGGCCCGGTGCCCGAGACCTTCCACATCGGCCGACGCCACGTGCGCGACGACGCCGGCGACCCGGTGGTCATCGACTGGCGCGCTCCGATGAGCCGGCCGTTCTACCAGGCCACCGCCGCCGATCCCCAGGGCGTGGCCCGGCGGCGGCGGTTCGGCTTCGCCGCCGGTGAGCTGACCGGCTACGAGGACGAGCGCCTGGAGAGCGGCGACGACGGCCCGGGGGAGTTCCTGCGGGCCGAGATCGAGCGCCCGCGCAGCGGCCCGATGCGCGACATCGTCGCCACCATCCAGCCCGACCAGGACGACATCGTCCGCGCCCCGCTGAGCGAGTCGATCTGCGTGCAGGGCGCCCCGGGCACCGGCAAGACCGCCGTCGGCCTGCACCGCGCCGCGTACCTGCTCTACACGCACGGCGGCCAGCTGGCGCGCACCGGCGTCCTCGTCGTCGGGCCCAACCGCGCCTTCCTGCGCTACATCGAGCAGGTGCTGCCCACGCTCGGCGAGGTCGACGTCGCCCAGTCCACGGTCGCCGACCTGACCGGGCGGGTGCCGGTGCGCACGGTCGACGCACCGGCCGCCGCCGTCCTCAAGGGCGACGTCCGGATGGCCGAGGTGCTGCGGCGGGCGCTGTGGGGCGAGATCCGCAAGCCCGACGACGACGTGATGGTGCCGCTGGCCGGACGCCGCTACCGCGTCCCCGTCGAGCGGCTCAAGCGCTACGTCGACGACCTCCGCCGCCGTTCCCGCGGGGACGACGACCAGCAGCTGCTCCACTACGCCGCCGGTCGGGAGCGGCTCGCGATGTCGCTCGCCGGCGAGGCCCGCCGGCAGAAGGAGGCCGCGGGCGGCAGCCCGACCGACGCCGAGACGCGCCGGGCGGCCCGCAGCCCGGAGGTGCGGGCCTTCTGCGACCGGGTGTGGCCGGTCCGCGACGGCGCCGGGCTGGTCGCCGCCCTCTTCACCGACGCCGCCCTCCTCGCCCGGGCCGCGCGGGGCGTCCTGGACGACGACGAGCAGGCCCTGCTGCGGTGGGTCACACCGCCGCGGTCGGTCCGCTCGGCGCGCTGGACGGGGGCCGACGCCGTGCTCGTCGACGAGGCCGCGGGGCTGCTCGAGCGGACCCAGGGGTTCGGGCACGTCGTCGTCGACGAGGCGCAGGACCTCTCGCCGATGCAGTGCCGCGCCGTCGCCCGGCGGCTGGCGGCCGGATCGCTGACCGTGCTGGGCGACCTGGCCCAGGCGACCAGCCCGTGGTCCGCGGCCGACTGGGGGCAGACCCTCGCCGGGCTGGGCCGTCCGGACACCGTCGTCCGCCCGCTGACCCGCGGGTACCGGGTGCCGGCCGAGGTGCTCGACTACGCCAACCGGCTGCTGCCGGTCATCGCGCCCGGGCTGCCCGCCGCGACCGCCGTCCGCGGCGAGCCGGGGTCGCTGCGGATCCGGTCCATCACCGACCTGGCCGGTCCGCTGACCGGCGTGGTGGGGGAGCTGGCCGCGGAACCCGGCTCGATCGGGGTGGTGTGCGCCGACGGCGTCGTCGGCGAGGTCGTGGCGCTGCTCGTCGCCGCGGGGATCCCGGCGACCGCGCTCGTGGACGACGGCGAGCCGCCGGCGCGGGTGGCCGTCGTGCCGGGGACCCTGGCCAAGGGCCTGGAGTTCGACGCGGTCGTGGTGGCCGACCCGGCGGCGATCGTGGCCGCCGAACCGCGGGGCCTGCACCGCCTCTACGTCGTGCTCACCCGGGCGGTGAGCACGCTGGT
>JBEPZM010000240.1:0-2985 GCA_041640835.1 Blastococcus sp. | reverse complement strand
CACCCGCTGCGCCTGGCCGCCGGACAGCTGCCCCGGCCGGCGTCCGCCGAGCCCGGCCAGCTCGACCCGGGTCAGCCAGTCCGCCGCGACCGCCCGCGCCTCCCGTCGCCCCAGACCACGGGTGCGCAGCCCGAAGGCGACGTTGTCCGCCACGGTCAGGTGCGGGAACAACAGGTGGTCCTGGAACACCATGCCCAGCCGGCGGCGGTGCGGGGGGAGGTGGACGCCGGTGGCGACGTCGTCCCACGGCTCGCCGTCCACCTCGACGCGGCCGCCGTCGGGCGGCAGCAGTCCGGCGAGGACCCGCAGCAGCGTGGACTTGCCCGCACCGTTGGGCCCGAGCACCGCGAGCACCTCGCCGTCGGCGACGTCGATGTCGAGTTCCACGTGCAACATTCCCCGCTGCACGCGCACCTCGGCGGCCAGCGTCACGGCGCGGCCCCCGCGCGGCCGAGCCAGCGGCCGCGCAGCAGCAGGAGCGTGGCCAGCGAGACGACGAGCAGCACCAGGGACAGGACGATGGCGGACTCCGGATCGCGTTGCAGCGCCAGGTAGACGGCGATCGGCATCGTCTGCGTCGTCCCGGGGAAGTTGCCGGCGAAGGTGATGGTGGCGCCGAACTCGCCCAGCGCCCGCGCCCAGCACAGCACCGCTCCGGCGGCGATGCCCGGCGCGACGAGCGGCAGGGTGACGCGGCGGAACGTCGTCCAGCGGTCGGCGCCGAGCGTGGCCGCGGCCTCCTCGTAGCGGGAGTCGGCCGCCCGCAGCGCCCCCTCGACGCTGATCACCAGGAACGGCATCGCCACGAAGGTCTGGGCGATGACGACGGCCGCGGTGGTGAACGGCAGCGTGATCCCGAACGCCTCGTCCAGCCAGCGCCCGACGATGCCCTGGCGGCCGAGCACGAGGAACAGGGCGACGCCGCCCACCACCGGCGGCAGCACCAGCGGCACGGTGACCAGCGCCCGCAGGACGCCGCGGCCGCGGATGCGGGAGCGGGCGAGCACCCAGGCCAGCGGCACGCCGAGGACCAGCGAGACCGCCGTGGCGAGCGTGGCCGAGACGAGCGAGAGGCGCAGCGCCTCCCCCACCCCCGGGCTGGTCAGCTGCGGGCCGAGGTCGCTCCACGGCGTCCGGACCACCAAGCCGACGAGCGGCAGGACGAGGAAGACGACGGCGACGACGGCCGGGACGAGCAGCGGGAGCGGCACCCCGGCGTCCCGGCGCCGGACGCGGGTCACGATGTGCGGAACCCGGCGTCGGCGAGCGCGGCCCGGCCCTCGTCGGACAGGACGAGGTCGACGAACGCCTGCGCCGCGGCCCGGTTGGGGGCGGCGTCCAGCACGCACACCGGGTAGTCGTTCACCGCGTCCTCGGCCTCGGGGAACGGGATCCCGTCCACGGCGCCGCCCGCCGCCGCGACGTCGGTCGCGTAGACCAGGGCGGCGTCGACCTCGCCGAGCTCGACCTTGGTCAGCGCGGCCCGGACGTCCTCCTCCTGGGTGTCGGGCACCGCGGTCACGCCCGCCGCCGCGAAGACGTCCTCGGCGGCGCTGCCGCACGGCACCTCCGGTGCGCAGACGGCCAGGGCCAGCTCCTCGCGGGCGAAGTCGTCCAGGCCCGTCACGCCGGCCGGGTTGCCCGCCGGGACGGCGATCTCCAGCACGTTCGACGCGAACACCTCGGGGTCGCCGTCGGCCAGGCCGGCGTCGGTGACGACGGCCATCTGACCCGCGTTCGCCGAGGCGAAGACGTCCGCCGGGGCGCCCTGGCCGATCTGGGTGGCCAGCGCGGAGCTGCCGGCGAAGTTGAACCGCACCTCGAGGCCGCGGTGGTCGGCCTCCAGGCGCGCGCCGAGGTCGGTGAAGACCTCGGTGAGCGAGGCGGCCGCGAACACCGTCACGGTGCCGCTCGGGCTCCCCGCGCCGTCCCCGCCGCCGCCGTCGGCGGTCCCGCAGGCGGCCAGGCCGACGGCGAAGACGACACCGGCCACCGGGCGCCACAGGATCCGCATGCGCGGAGACTATCCGCGGGCCGGATCCGCAGGTGCGGATCTGCGCCCGGTCAGGGGACGTCGACGCTGACCTGGGTGGCCTTCACGGTGGCCACCGCGCGGACGCCGACGTCGAGGCCGAGCTCGTCCGCCGCCTCGCGGGACATGAGCGAGACGACCCGGAAGGGGCCCGCCTGGATCTCCACCTGCGCCATCACGGTGTCGCGGACGACCCGGGTGACGATGCCGGTCAGGCGGTTGCGCGCCGACGACGAGCGGGTGACGCCGGGCTCCGGCGCCTCGTGCAGCTCCGCGGCCACGCGGGCGAGCGCGGCGCCGTCCACCACGGCCGGTCCGCCGCCGTCCCGGGAGGCGGGAAGCCGGCCGCTGTCGATCCAGCGCCGGACGGTGTCGTCGCTGACGCCGAGCAGGGCCGCCGCCTCGGCTATCCGGTAGGTGGCGGCCACGGCACGACCCTAGACGGCAGCTGTGGACGAGCCGGGTCCGTCCACAGCCGCCCGGACCCGGTGTCAGCGGGGAGGGGCAGCATGCCCGACGTGATCGACGACGCCTGGCTCGCGGACCTGCTGCAGCACCGGGCCTTCCTGCTCACCGACGCCGAGACCGCCGCGGAGGTGGCCACCACCCTGGCGGCCCACGGCGTCGCGCTGGACGCCGACGGCTCGGTCACGCGCGCCCTGCTGGAGGCACTGGACGGGACCTGGGAGCGCGGCTGGCAACCGGCCGACGTCACGCACGCGGCCCGCCGAAAGGCGACCGCCGGGTCCGTGCAGCTCGCGACCGCCCTGATCGCCGAGCACGCCCGCCGCACGTCCGCCGAGGAGCGGGCGCCGGACACCTGGGTCGACCAGTTGCGGGAGCTCGGCGCCCTGGAGGCCCGGGACGGCGCCGTGGTGGCGACCTGGCAGCGCGCGGAGCGCCGGGCGCCGGTGGAGGCCTGGCGGATCGCCCTTCAGCTGCTCGGGATGCTG
>JBEPZM010000239.1:0-3951 GCA_041640835.1 Blastococcus sp. | reverse complement strand
GGCCTGGTGCCGCGGCGCGAGCCCGGGGCGCTGGTGCACGACCCGTCCGAGGTCGCGGCGCGGGCCGTGCGCATGGCGGTCGAGGGGACCGTGGTGGCCGTGGACGGCAGCACCGTGCCGGCCGCCGTCGCGTCGATCTGCGTGCACGGCGACACCCCGGGCGCGGTCGAGCTGGCCCGGTCGGTGCGGACCGCGTTGGAGCGGGCCGGGCTGACGCCGACCGCGTTCACGACCGCCGGCTGACGCCCGGCGGTCAGCAGCGCTCGTCGGGCAGCGCGCCCGGCGACGGCCACACGCGGCCGCCCACGAGGCCGGTGACCTCGCCCTCCGGCACGGTCCCGAACGCGCGGGAGTCGATCGACGAGGCACGGTCGTCGCCGAGCAGGAACACCTCGCCCCGGGCCACGGTCACCGGGCCGAACCAGACACCGTCCAGACGCGCCGGGTCGATGCCCGGCTCGCAGACGGGCTCGCCGTCGACCACCAGCACGCCGTCCTCGATGGCGAGGCGGTCACCGCCGATCGCCACGGCGCGCTTCACGAGCAGGGCGCCGGTGTCCGGGTGGTCGACGACCACCACGTCCCGCCGCTCGACCGCACCGCCGCCCCGCTCGACCAGCACCAGGTCGCCGGCCGTGATGGTCGGGGACATGCTGTCCGATCCGACGCGCATGACCCGGACGGGCAGGATGCCGGTCACCGACGCCACGAGCGCGAGTGCCACCGCGACGGCCAGGACGCCCGGCCAGCGGCGCCGCCGGGCGCGCCCGGTGACCCGGGTGGGGTCCGGGAGGGGAACGTCGACCGCGGATGGCGGACGCGTCACCCGAGCACGCCGGTCAGCCACAGCACCCACGTGGCCGCGCCGACGAGGAGCAGCGCATTGGTCACCCAGCCCCGCCACCGGGCGGGCAGCAGGGCGGTGAGTGCCAGCACCGTCACCATCTCCGTCGCGACCGTGGCGGCTCCCAGCGGACCCGCCGGCTCCCGCGTGGCGACCGGCTCCAGACCGAGCGCGACCGGCCCCACCGTCTGGGTCGAGGTCCCCTGGGGCGCGGTGCCGCCTCCGTGGTGCGTCCCACCGCCGCCGTCGTGCACCTGGAACGCGGCGAGCAGGTCCGTGGTGTGCGCCACCACGTAGAGACCTACCAGGGCCACCGTGGACAGCAGTGCGAGGGCGAGCAGGCGGACGTCGGGGCGGAGGCCGGCCACGATGCTCATGGCGAGCCAGACGCCCAGTCCCAGCTGGGCGAACGCCACGAGCAGGAAGAAGCCGACGACGACGTCGTGGGTGCCGACGTGGTCGAACGCGGCAGCGATGTGCAGCCCGCCCGACGCTGCTGCGGAGAGAGCCGCCGCCCAGGGCCAGGCGCGGTGTCCCCGAGGTGGGCCGTCCTGGAGTTCCGGGCCGGCCGGGGTCGTGGGAACTGTCGCCGTCATGGCTCAGAACCCCACCGGCGGGGCGCCGTACTTCGGCGGCGCGGCGTTGATCGGGTCGCAGTCGGGTTCGTGCTCGCCGATCTGGAACTGGATCATCATGTCGTGGTCCTCGTGCGACAGGTTGTGGCAGTGGATCATGTAGCGGCCGTGGTAGCCGTCCGGCTTGGAGAAGCGCATCAGCAGCCGGACCTTCTCGCCCTCACCCACGTAGACGACGTCCTTCGGGCCCTTCTCCTCGGGACGGGGCGGCCGGCCGTTGCGGCTGACGACCTGGAAGTCGACGAAGTGGACGTGCAGCGGGTGGAACCACCCGCCCGACTTGTTCTCGACGTCCCAGATCTCGACGTCGCCGGGCTGGGGATTGGCGAAGATCGGTTCGTAGTCGCCGTCCTCGACGTCCTTCCACGTCTGGTCGTTGATCGTCCAGATGGAGTTCGTCCGATTGAGGCGCATGTAGCGCTTGACCTTGGCCTCCGCGGGCTTCAACAGCATCGCGGGGTGGGCGGGACCGAGCACGGGAGGGACGGTGTTGTTCGCCGGATCGAACGGGTCGGCGGTGACCTCGAACTGCATGATCTTGCCGGTGTGGTCGTAGTCGATCGAGTTCTTCACGCCGTTGTTGACCAGCTGGATCTTCTGGCCCGGGGTGATCGCGGCGAAGTCGATGACGACCTCGTAGCGCTCGGCCATGCCCACGGTGAGCAAGGTGACGGTCTGGGGTGCGGACATGAGCCCGCCGTCGGTGGCGATGACCTGGAAGGGCTGGCCGTTGCTCAGCCGGAGCCGGAAGCCGCGGGCGACCGACGCGTTGAGGATGCGGAAGCGGTACTTGCGGCGGGCGACCTTCATGGTCGGCCACGGCACCCCGTTCACGAGGATCACGTCACCGAAGACGCCGGAGTGGCTGTGGTCGTCCCAGAGCAGCGCGCCGTTCTCGGCGAAGGCGGCGTCCCCGATCGTGAGGGGGACGTCGTAGTCGCCCTTCGGGATCGGCAGGGCCTGCTCGGCGGCGTCCGAGACGTGGTACTGGGCCGCCAATCCCATGTACACGTTCTCGGCGGTGTGGTGGACGCCGTGGTCGTGGTACCAGAGCGTGCGGGCCTCGCAGTTGTTCGGGTAGTGGTAGTCCTTCCACTGCCCCGGCTGGGAGTTGTCACCGGCGTAGCCGTCGAACTGCGGCTCGGACGGCATCCCGTGCAGGTGGGTGGAGGTCCACGGGACGTAGCCGAGGGTCGGGTGCACGGCCGGCAGCTCGTTGATCTGCCGTACCACCGTCCCGCGGCCGTGGCTGGCCTTGATCGTCGGCCCCGGGACCATCCCGTTGTAGCCGAACAGCGGCGTGTCCACCCCTGGCAGGATCCGGCCGACGAAGGCCTGCTGCCGGACGACGTAGTAGTCCGTCGCCGCGTCGGTGTACGTCGGCGCGAGGACGGGGGGCTTCGTGAACGGCAGCGTGTACGGCCGGGGCAGCTTGCGGCTGGCGATCCGGGAGGCACTCTTCGCGGTGAGCGATGCCTGCACAGGGAGGGCTACCGCGGCCGCGCCCAGCAACGACACCTTCAGCATGTCCCGGCGGTCGAGGGACGGTAGATCCATGGTGGGGGCTCCCGGTGGCACCAGAGGTTCGGTCGTGACACCTCGAGCCTGTCCGGGCCGCCCCTGCTGTCCCAGCCGTCACAGGGGGGACAGCCGCCCCCACAAGTAGGGGGGTTCGACGACGGCGTGTGGTGTTGCGTCACGAGGAGTGGCCGGAGGATGACCCGGCCGCTCATGGCGTGCGGATCGCCTCACCGGGGGTCGACGCCTCGTTCCGCGAGGAAGGGCAAGGGATCGCTCGGCACCCCGTCCAGCAGCAGCTCGACGTGCAGGTGGCAGCCGGTCGAGTCGCCGGCGGACCCCACCCGGGCGATCTGCTGCCCGGCGGCGACGGGCTGACCGACGACAGCCGTGAGGTCCTCGCTCTCCATGTGCGCGTACCGGGTGACCACGCCTCCCCCGTGGTCGACGACCACCAGGTTGCCGTAGCCGGACGCAGCGCCGGCCCGGACCACCACCCCCGCGCCCGCCGCGACGATGGGCGTGTCGCACCCCGCGGCGAGGTCGAGGCCGGCGTGGAGCTGGTCGCCCGCGCCGGTCGGGTTGCTGCGGCGCCCGAAGCCGCTGCTGAGACGACCGTCGGTCGGGTTGGTCCACCCTCCGACGACCGGTCCGACCGGGGTGGTTCCCGTGCAGGGCAGGGACCCCGTCCCGGGGGCGAGGCCGGCGACGGTGTCCCCGGACAGCGCGGCGACGACCTCGAGGGCGCGATCCCACCAGCGGGCGTAGTGGTAGGGGTCGGCGTTGCGCTGCGTGCGGTGCGCGGCGAGCGTGGGCGGCAGCGTCTGCCAGCCGGGCACCTGGAGGAGGGCGCGGAAGAAGCTGGTCGCCGACGTGGCAGGGTCCATCCGGTCCGCGTAGCTGCCCCAGGCGCCGTTGGCGCGCTGCTGGAACAGCCCCCTGCTGTCGGGCCCG
>JBEPZM010000238.1:0-4298 GCA_041640835.1 Blastococcus sp. | reverse complement strand
GCCGCCGCCCTCGCCTCCGCCCGCACCGCCGACGGGCGGTGGCCCCTCCGCCCGCCGCCGCCCGCTGCGACTTCTCCTCGGGGCGGGGATCCTCCTGGTCGTGCTCGTCGCCGGTGCGATCGGCACCTACGTGTGGGCGCTGCAGCACTGGTTCGTCGGGGTCGACGAGCAGCAGGGCACCGAGCAGGTGGCGGTCTTCCGCGGCCTGGACGTCTCGCTGCTCGGCCTGGACCTGTACCGCGTGGACCAGGACGCCGAGCTGCCGGTCACCCACCTGACGCCGGCCGCCCGGAACCGGGTGCAGGGCGGCATCACCGCCGACGACGCCGCCGCTGCCGACCGCATCGTGTCCGCGCTGCGCGACCAGCGGCTGCCGGCCTGCCGCACCGCCGAGGACGAGGCCGACGCCGCCGAGGCGGAGGCCAGCCAGGCGCCCCAGCCCGAGGGCGCCGTCCCGACGGACGGCTCGGCCCCCACCGTGCCCCCCGCTGCGCCCGCTCCCGAGACCGTGCCCGCCCCGGCGGTGCCGGGCGTCGAGCCCACCACCCCGGAGAGCTCCCCCGACGCCGGCACGTCGGCCGCGACGACACCGTCGTCCCGGCCGGGGGTGGACTGCCGGGAGGCCGAGTGATGGCCGGCCCGACGACCGACCCCCGCGCCGCCGCGCCCGGCACCGCCGTGCCCACCCGCCGCGGCACCGAGGCCCTGCTGCTGCTCTTCGCCGTCGCGATCACGCTGGCGGCGCAGTGCATCGTCGACCTGACCGTCACCGGCTCGCTGCGCCCGGAGCTGGCCACGTTCGGCATCTGGTTCACCGCGCTGTGGACCGGCGCGCACCTCGTGGTCCGGAAGTTCGCGCCCTACGCCGATCCGCTGCTGCTGCCCTGCGTCGCCGTCCTCACCGGTCTCGGCCTGGTGATGATCCACCGGCTGGACATCGCCGATCCCGACTCGGGCGCCGACGCCCCCGTGCAGCTGCTCTGGGCGACGATCGGGCTGCTGCTGTTCGTCGCGGTGCTCCTGGTCGTGCGCGACCACCGCCTGCTGTCCCGGTACGCCTACATCCTCATGCTGCTCGGCCTGGTGCTGCTGACCCTCCCGGCGATCCTGCCGGCCTCGATCTCCGAGGTGAACGGCGCCAAGATCTGGATCCGGGTGGCCGGCTTCTCCATCCAGCCCGGTGAGTTCGCCAAGATCTGCCTGGTCGTCTTCTTCGCCGCCTACCTGGTGGACAAGCGCGACGTGCTGGCGCTGGCCAGCCGCAAGGTGATGGGGCTGGAGCTGCCCCGCGGCCGCGACCTCGGCCCGGTCCTCGTGGTGTGGGTCGTCTCGATCCTGGTCCTGGTCTTCGAGCGGGACCTGGGCAGCTCGCTGCTGCTGTTCGGCATCTTCGTGGTGATGCTCTACGTCGCCACCGAGCGGTCCAGCTGGCTGGTCATCGGCCTGCTGCTGTTCGCCGGCGGTGCGACCATCGCCTACCAGGCCTTCGGCCACGTCCAGGCCCGCGTGGACACCTGGCTGGATCCGTTCGCCTACTACGACGGCTCGGGCTACCAGGTGGCGCAGTCGCTGTTCGGCCTGGGCACCGGCGGGCTGTTCGGCGCCGGGCTGGGCGGTGGGCGCCCCGACGAGGTGCCGATCGCCAAGAGCGACTTCATCGCCTCCGCGATCGGCGAGGAGCTGGGCCTCTTCGGCCTGGCCGCGGTGATCATGGTCTACCTGGTCCTGGTCGAGCGCGGCCTGCGCACCTCGCTCATCGTGCGGGACCCGTTCGGCAAGCTGCTCGCCGCCGGCCTCTCCTTCGCCGTCGCCTGGCAGCTGTTCGTCGTCCTCGGCGGGGTCACCGGCCTGCTGCCGCTGACCGGCCTGACGACGCCGTTCCTCGCCTACGGCGGCTCCTCCCTGGTGGCCAACTTCGGCCTGGTGGCCCTGCTCGTGCGGATCAGCGACGCCGCCCGCCGCCCGGCCACGCCGCACGTGGCACCGCAGCGGCTCACCGATGCGCCCACCGAGGTGGTGCAGCCGTGAACGCCCCGCTGCGCCGCGTGGCGATCAGCGTGCTGGTGCTGTTCACGCTGCTGATCATCAACATCAACTACATCCAGGTGGTGCGCTCGGAGGAGCTGCGCGAGGACGGCCGCAACACCCGGGTGCTGGCCGACGAGTACTCCCGCGAGCGCGGCGCGATCGTGGTCGCCGGCGAGCCGATCGCCCTGTCCACGCCGACCGACGACCGGCTCAAGTACCTGCGCCAGTACCCGCAGGGCGGGCTGTACGCCGCGGTCACCGGCTTCTACTCCGTCATCTACGGCGCCACGGGCATGGAGCGGGCGGAGAACGCGCTGCTCGCCGGCACCGACGACCGACTGTTCGTGCGCCGGATCTCCGACCTGTTCACCGGCCGCGACCCCTCCGGCGGCGACGTCGTCCTCACCCTGGACCCGGCCGTGCAGCAGGCCGCGATGGCCGGCCTCGAGGGCCAGGTCGGCGCCGTCGTGGCGCTGGACCCCTCCACCGGCGCGGTCCTGGGGCTGGCCAGCACCCCGACGTTCGACCCCAACCTGCTGTCCAGCCACGACCCGGACGGGATCCGCGATGCCGCCGCGGCGCTCGAGGCGGCCGACCCCGACCCGCGGAGCAACCAGGCGATCAGCGAGCGCTACTTCCCGGGCTCGATCTTCAAGGTCGTCGTGGCCGCCGCGGCGCTGGAGAACGGGTACACGCCGCAGACCGTCGTCCCGGCACCCCAGGTCCTCCAGCTGCCCGGCACCACCACCGACCTGACGAACTTCAACGGCTCGGCCTGCAGCCCCAGCGGTGAGCAGCCGCTGATCGACGCGCTGACGATCTCCTGCAACACCGCCTTCGCCCAGCTCGGCATCGACCTCGGCGAGGACGAGATCCGGTCGATGGCCGAGGCGTTCGGGATGACCGGCGACCGCTTCGAGATGCCGCTGCGCGTCGAGGGGAGCACCGTCGGGGACATCGAGAACGACGCCGAGCTGGGCATCACCTCGATCGGCCAGCAGGACGTGCAGATGACCCCGATGCAGGCGGCGATGATCGCTGCCGCCGTCGCCAACGGGGGCTCGCTGATGAAGCCGTACCTGGTCGACCAGCTGCTCGCCCCGGACCTCACGGTCATCGACGAGACCGATCCGGAGGAGCTCTCGCGGCCGGTGTCGGAGGGCGCCGCCGACCAGCTCACCGAGATGATGACCAGCGTCGTGGCCAACGGCTCCGGCCGCAGCGCGCGGATCCCCGGCGTCCAGGTGGCCGGCAAGACCGGCACGGCGGAGAACGAGGGCCCCGACCACAACTGGTTCATCGGCTTCGCACCGGCGAACGACCCTCAGATCGCCGTCGCGGTGTTCGTGCGCAACGGTGGTGGAACGGGTGGGGACACGTCCGCGCCGATCGCCCGCCAGGTGATCCAGGCCTACCTCGACGGGCAGGAGGGTCGATGACGCTGGCCACCGGCAGCCTGCTCTCCGGCCGCTACGAGATCACCGCCCCGATCGCCGTGGGCGGCATGGGCGAGGTCTGGAAGGCCCGCGACCAGGTGCTCGACCGCATCGTGGCGGCCAAGGTGCTCAAGAGCGAGTACACCGACGACCCGAGCTTCCTGGCCCGCTTCCGCAACGAGGCCCGGCACACTGCCGCGCTGTCGCACCCCAACATCGCCTCGGTCTACGACTACGGCGAGACCCAGGACGACTCGGGCACCAAGAAGCTGGCGTTCCTCGTCATGGAGTTCGTCGAGGGCCAGCCGCTGGTGCAGATCCTGCACGACGAGGGGAAGCTGCCGGTCGACTGGACGCTGCACGTGCTCGAGCAGTCGGCCGAGGGGCTGTCGGCCGCGCACCGCGCCGGCGTCGTCCACCGCGACATCAAGCCGGGCAACCTGATGGTGCGTCCCGACGGCGTCGTGAAGCTCACCGACTTCGGCATCGCGCAGGCGCGCGACGCCACCCCGCTCACCCGCACCGGCATGGTCGTCGGCACCGCCCAGTACCTCTCCCCCGAGCAGGCCCAGGGGCTGGAGGTCAATGCCGCCTCCGACGTCTACTCGCTGGGCGTCGTCGCCTACGAGTGCCTGACCGGCGGCCGCCCCTTCGACGGCACCTCGCAGGTGGCGATCGCGCTCGCCCACATCAACCGGCCCCCGCCGCCGCTGCCCGCCTCGGTCCCGCCGGCGGTGCGGCTGCTGGTGGAGCGTGCGCTGGCCAAGGACCCGGCCGACCGCTTCCCGGACGGCGGCGCGTTCGCCGCCGCGATCCGGCGCGTGGCCGCCGGTG
>JBEPZM010000237.1:0-4480 GCA_041640835.1 Blastococcus sp. | reverse complement strand
TTCCTGGTCGGCCCGGAGAGCGGGTACGTCAACGACCAGCGGGTCGTCGTCAACGGAGGAACGTTCTGATGGACGCTCCGGTCCTCGTCGTCGAGCGGGCCGACCGCGTCGCGACGGTGACCCTCGACCGTCCGGCGGTCCGCAACGCACTCGATGCGGCGCTCCTGGGTGACCTGCGGGCGGCGATGGCAGGCCTCGACACCGACGACGAGGTCGACGTCGTCGTCCTCACCGGTGCCGATCCGGCGTTCTGCGCAGGACTGGACCTCAGGCAGCTCGGCAGCTCCGGCGAGAACCTGTCGAACGGGACCCGCGACGACGGCGTGCCCTCGTGGTTCCCGTGGGCGCCGCTGTCCAAGCCGGTGATCGGCGCCATCAACGGGTTCGCCGTCACCGGCGGCCTGGAGCTGGCTCTCCACTGCGACATCCTGATCGCCTCGGAACGGGCCCGCTTCGCCGACACCCACGCCCGGGTCGGTGTCCTCCCGGGCTGGGGTCTGTCCGTGCTGCTCCCGCTCGTGGTGGGGCGTGGGCTGGCCCGGCGGATGAGCCTGACCGGTGACTACCTCTCCGCCGACGAGGCATTGCGGGCCGGCCTGGTCACCGAGGTGGTCGCGCACGAGGACCTGCTGCCGGCCGCCCGACGCGTCCCCGCCTCCATCGTGGGCAACGACCAGGCCGGCGTCCGCGCCCTGCTGCGCTCCTACCGGGACATCGAGGCCGCGCTCGTGGGCGACGGACCGGGGATCGAGGCCGCCACCTCGGCGACGTGGCGGGCGGGCTTCGACCCGGCCGAGGTGGAGCGGCGTCGAGCCGGAGTCATGGACCGCGGCCGCGCCCAGACGGCCTGACCCGTCCCCGAGGCGCGGGGTCGGGTCAGAGGCGCTCGACGACGATGGCCGGCGCCATGCCACCCGCCGCGCACATGGTGACGAGTCCGTAGCGGCCGCCGGTGCGCTCGAGTTCGTCGAGGACCGTGCCGATCAGGATCGCGCCGGTGGCGCCGATGGGGTGGCCGAGTGCGATCGAGCCCCCGTTCACGTTGACCTTGTCCCGGTCGAGCTCGAGGTCCCGGATGAACTTCTCGGCGACGACGGCGAAGGCCTCGTTGATCTCCCAGAGGTCGATGTCGTCCTTCGTGAGCCCGGCCTTCGCCAGCACCTTCTTGGCCGCGGGGACCGGTGCGTTGAGCATCAGGGTCGGGTCGTCCCCGACGTTCGCGGTGGCCACGACGCGGCCACGCGGGGTCAGGCCGTGCTTCTCCACGTAGTCAGGAGAGGCCAGGAGGACCGCCGCGGCGCCGTCGACGACACCGGACGAGGTTCCGGCGTGGTGCACCGGCTGGATGTCGAGCTCCGGGTACTTCTGGTTGATCAGCCCGCGGGCGGTGTTGCCCTCTGCGTCCAGCGGCATGTCCATGATCCGGGTGAAGGCGGGCTGGAGCGCAGCCAGACCCTCGGCCGTCGTCTGCGGACGCGGGTACTCGTCCTTGTCCAGGACGACGTTGCCGTCGTCGTCGAGCACCGGGACCAGGCTCTTGTCGAACCGTCCCTCGGCGATGGCCACCGCGGCGCGCTGCTGGCTCCGCAGGCCGAGGGCGTCCAGGTCCTCGCGGGTGATGCCCTCCAGGGTGGCGATCGCATCACCGCACACGCCCTGGTGCGACTGCGGGTGCACCTTCTGCAGCCGGGCGTTGCCCGCACCCATGCCGTACATCTGCAGCCCGGCCGCCCGCTCCTCCTGGGCCAGGGCGCCGGTGCCCGACATCATCTCGGTACCGCCCGCGATGACCAGGTCCTCCATGCCGGACATGACCTGGGCCGCCGCGAGGCTCACGGCACTGATGCCGCCGCCGCAGAAGCGGTCGAGCGTCACTCCGGAGGCCTTGACGTCGTAGCCGGCGTCGAGCGCAGCCATCCGCCCCAGGTCGCCGCCCTGCTTGCCCTTCTGCGACGAGGTGGACCAGATGATGTCGTCCACCTCGGAGGTGTCGAGGTCGTTCCGCTCCTTCAACGCCTTGAGGACCGTGGCCGCGAGGTGCTGCGGATGCATGTGCGACAGGGCCCCCTTGCCCACCTTCCCCGTTCCGCGCGGGGTGCGCACAGCATCGATGATCAGTGCTTCGGTCATGCAGGTTCTCCCGAGGACTCTCGTTGACCGGCAGGCACGGTGCCCGCCCGGCCCCAGCGGCTCGTGCGTCAGGCTCCGATGTCAGCTCACGGTGGCGGAGTACTCGTCGCGGAGCTTGCCCTTCACCATCTTGCCGGTGGGCGTCCGCGGCAGGGCCTCGCGGAAGTGGAACTCCCGCGGGACCTTGTAGCCGGCCAGGTGCTCGCGGGCGAACGTCGCCAGCTCGCCGGCCAGGTCGTCGGTGACCTCCACACCGGGGGCGGGCTCGACGAAGGCCACGACGCGCTCGCCCATCTCCGGATCGGGGACGCCGATGACGCCGATGTCGGCCACCTTCGGGTGCAGCGTGAAGGCGTTCTCGATCTCCTGCGGGTAGATGTTGACCCCGCCCGAGATGATCATGAACGACGAGCGGTCCGTGAGGTACAGGAAGCCGTCCTCGTCCAGGTAGCCGAGGTCGCCCACGGTGGTCCACCCCGGGTTGTCCGGGTGCTGGGCGTTCTGCGACTTCTGCTCGTCGCCGTGGTAGCTGAACGGCCGGGTGCCCGTCGCCGACGCGAAGTAGATGGTGCCCACCTCCCGCGGCCCGAGCTCCTTGCCCTCGGCGTCGCAGATGTGCAGGCTCCCCGGCGTGCTCGGCTTCCCGACCGAGCCGGGGTGCTCCAGCCATGTCGCCGAGTCGATGAACGTCGAGCCGGCGGCCTCGGTGGAGGCGTAGTACTCCATGATGATCGGCCCGAGCCAGTCGATCATCGCCCGCTTGACGTCCGGCGGGCACGGCGCGGCCGCGTGGATGACCATGCGCAGCGAGGACAGGTCGTAGCTGCTGCGCACGCTCTCGTCCAGCTTGAGCAGCCGCACGAAGTGCGTCGGCACCATCTGCATCTCGGTCACGCGGAACCGCTGGATCGCCTCGAGCACGCCCTCGGGGTCGAACTTCTCCATCATCACGACGGTGCCGCCCAGCGACTGCACCGCGGCCATGAACGCCATGGGTGCCGCGTGGTACGCCGGCGCCGGCGACAGGTAGATCGTCTCCGCCGTCATCCCGTACAGCAGCTGCAGGGTCGCCGACATCGGGCTCTGCTCGTCGACCTGCGCCCCGGTCAGCGGGCGCTTGATGCCCTTCGGCCGCCCCGTGGTGCCCGACGAGTAGAGCATCGTGTCGCCGCGCGGCTGGTCCGCGAGCGGCTCGTCCGACGCCGCGTCCCGCACCGCTTCGTAGCTCTCGTAGCCGGCCACCGGACCGCCGAAGGCGAGGCGGTGCTGCACCGACGACGCCGTCAGCTTCGTGGCCAGCTCGGCCAGGTTCGCCGACACGAACAGCACCCGCGCGCCGGAGTTCTCGATGATGTAGTCGGCCTCGGGCGCCGCCAGGTGGCTGTTCGCGAAGGTGACGTAGAGCCCGATGCGCACGCCGGCCCAGTACAGCTCCAGCGTCTCGGGCACGTTGTCGCTCAGCACGACGACCGAGTCGCCGGGCACCAGGCCCACGGTGTCGCGCAGGAAGTGCGCGGTCCGGCGGCTGTTCTCGTCGAGCTGCTGGTAGGTCAGCGACCGGCCGGAGCCGGCCATCACGATCGCGAGCTTATCCGGCGCGGTCTGCGCCCAGGTCCCGGGATACATCGGCGGTCAGACCCCGAGCTTCTCGGCGACGCGGTCCTGCTGCGCCGTCGGCCCGCCGAGCAGCACGTTGCCGGTGATGGCGCTGCGGTAGTACAGGTGCGCGTCGTGCTCCCAGGTGAACCCGATGCCGCCGTGCAGCAGCATCGTCATCTTCGCCGCCGCGACGTACCCGGCCGACGCCAGGAGCCGGGCCGAGGCCGCGTCCAGCGACGCCGTGGAGCTGCCGAGGGCCAGCGACTCCGACGCCCTGCGGACGGCGGCGTCGGTCAGCGCCCAGTCGGTGTAGATGTCGGCGAGCGGGTGCTTGACGCCCTGGTAGATGCCGATCGGCTGGCCGAAGCTGTAGCGGATCTTGGCGAACTCGGTCGTCATGTCCAGGCACGCCTTGGTCGCCGCGACCTGCTCGGCGGCCAGGGCCAGGTCCGCGAGGTCGGCCACCGTGTCGATGGCGGCGGCCGCGTTCCCGGCGAGCAGGCGCCCCGGCGTCCCCTCGAAGGTGACGTTCGCGATGCCGCGGGTGAGGTCCAGCGACTCGACGGGGGTGACGGCGAGGCCGGGGGCACCCTTCTCCACGAGGAAGACGCCCTCGGCGGTGGTGACCAGCAGGACGTCGGCCTCCGCGGCGTTGAGCACCGCCGTCTTCGTCCCGGTGAGCGAGCCGTCCGCCACCGTGACGCCGGAGTCGCCCACCGCCCACGGGCGGCGCGCGCCCTCGCTGACCGCC
>JBEPZM010000236.1:0-4598 GCA_041640835.1 Blastococcus sp. | reverse complement strand
GCACCGACGACGCCGCGACCCTCGCCCGGGTCGCCACCCGGGTGGAGATGCGCCAGCCGGGCACGCTGGAGCGCGCCCTGGGCGGCTACGGGCCCGGATACGGGGCGCAGCCCGGGTACGGCGGTCGCCCGGGCTACGGCGGCGGGTACGGCGGCGGGTACGGCGGGCCGGGCATGGGCAGCATGATCGGCGGCAGCCTGCTGGGCACGATCGGCGGGCTGGTCATCGGCACCGCGGTCGCGGACGCCCTGTTCGACAGCGGCCTGGGCGACGGGGGCCTGTTCGGCGGTGGCGACGAGGAGGCCTACGCCCAGGGCTACGAGGACGGGTCCGACGGCGGTGGGGACTTCGGGGGCGGCGGCGACTTCGGCGGTGGGGACTTCGGTGGCGGTGGCGACTTCGGGGGCGGCGACTTCTGAGCTCAGCGCTCCGCGCTGTCCGCCGTCCGCCGGCGGAGCAGCACGGCGAGGCCGAGCACCGGCAGCACCAGGGGGACGTAGAGGTAGCCGCGGCCGTAGCCCGACCACACCGTCTCGTCCGGGAACGCCGCCGCGTCGACCAGCGACAGGGTGCCGACGACGAGGACGCCCACCAGCTCGATGCTGATCGCGGTCAGGGCCACCCGCCGCCCGGCCGCCCCGCGGGCCAGCGCCACCGTCGCGACCAGGTAGACCACCGCGGCGAGCGCCGAGAGCAGGTAGGCCACGGGCGCCTCGTCGAAGCGGGTCGCCAGCTGGACGGCGGCCCGCGAGCCCGCGGCGAGCGCGAAGACGGCGTAGAGCGCCACCAGCACCCGGGCGGCGCCGCCCGACCCGGAACCCGCCTCGGCGGGCGCGCCCAGCGCGCGGTCGTCAGACACCGGTCGCCTCCCAGAGCTCGAGCAGCCGCCACACCATGACGCCCACCGACGCCCCCGCGACGGCCAGCACCGTGCCGGCCCAGCGGGTCACCTCGGTGCGCGCCCACAGCACCCCGGCGACCGGGATGAGCACCACGCCGGAGAGGTAGCCGAGGAACGTCGGGGTGTCGGCGGGGGTGTTCCCGTCCATGGTCGCCAGCGCGAGCCCCGCCTGGACGAGCAGGAGCAGCTCGAGGACGCCCGCCAGGACCAGGTGCACCAGGCCGATCCGCCGCCGGGCGAGCGTCGAGGCCAGGCCCGCGATCACGAGCAGCCCGGCGACGACGGTCGTCGCGACGACGAGGACGAGGGTCACCCCGTCATCCTTCCGTGCCCCCTCCTCAGCGGTGCACGGAGGACATGTCCGGGTAGCGGTTGCCGGCGGCCGCGCCCACGGGGGCGGCCTCGTCGATCCGGCGCAGGTCCTCGTCGCTGAGCTGGAGCTCGGCGGCCGCGGCGTTCTCCTCGAGGTAGGAGACGCGCTTGGTCCCCGGGATCGGCACCACCGTCGGGTTCCCCGCCCGACCGCTCTGCGCCATCACCCACGCCAGCGCGAGCTGCGAGGCGGTGACGCCCTTCTCGTCGGCGATCTCGCGCACCCGGTCGACCAGGGCCAGGTTCTGCGCGAACGCCTCCCCCTGGAACCGCGGGTTGTGCCGCCGGAAGTCGCCCGGGGCGAGGTCGTCGAGGCTGCGGATCTCCCCGGACAGGAAGCCGCGGCCGATCGGCGAGTAGGCGACGAAGCCGATGCCGAGCTCGGCGCAGGTCGCCAGCACGCCGTCGTCCTCGGGGTCGCGGGTCCACAGCGAGTACTCCGTCTGGACGGCGGTGACCGGCTGCACCGCGTGCGCCCGGCGGATGGTGTCCGGGGCCGCCTCGGAGATCCCGGCGTGCCGGATCTTGCCGGCCTCCACCAGCTCGCGGAGCGCGCCCCAGGTCTCCTCGATCGGCACGGTCGTGTCGACGCGGTGCTGGTAGTAGAGGTCGATCACGTCGACGCCGAGCCGCTCCAGGGAGGCGTCGCAGGCCCGGTGCACGTACTCCGGCCGGCCGTTGATGCCGAGGAAGCCGCCGTCCTCGCTGCGCTCGTTGCCGAACTTGGTGGCCAGCACGACCTCGTCTCGGCGACCGGCGATCGCCTGCCCGACCAGCCGCTCGTTGGTGAAGGGCCCGTACATGTCGGCGGTGTCGAGGAAGGTGACGCCGAGATCGAGAGCGCGGGAGATGGTGCGCTCCGCCTCGGCCTGGTCGGCGGTGCCGTAGAACTCGCTCATCCCCATGCATCCCAGGCCCTGGGCCGGGACGGAGAGGGAGCCGAGTGCGCGTGTCTGCATCCGCCTCTCCTGCCCCGGGGACGCCGGGGCCAACCGGACCCGATGCCGGGGTACCGCAACGCGTATGGCAGGTTAGGCCTGCCTTAGTTAGGGCCACCTACCTCAGTTCCGAACAGGAGCACGATGCGCACCGCCGTCCGGCCGCTCTCGGCCTTCGCCCTCCCCCTGGTCGCCGTCCTGGCGCTGTCCGCCTGCGGTGAGGACACCGCCACCGACACCGCCGCCGCGGGCGAGGACGCGGGCACCGTCAGCTTCACCTGGGACCGGAACCTCAAGGCGGGCGAGGAGGGCGCCGACCCCGAGCTCGAGGAGACCACCGTCGAGGTCCCGAAGAACCCGGAGAACGTCGTCGTCTTCGACATGGCCAGCCTGGACACGATCGGCGCCCTCGGCGGCGAGGTCTCCGGTGCGCCGCTGGACTCCGTCCCCGACTACCTCGAGAAGTACCTCGCCGACGACGCCTACAACGTGGGGACGCTGTTCGAGGCCGACATCATCGAGGTCGAGGCGCAGCAGCCGGACCTGATCATCATCGGCGGCCGCTCGTCGGCGCTCTACGACGACCTCAGCGAGATCGCCCCGACGGTGGACCTCAGCCTGCGCGGCTCCTACACCGAGACGCTGGAGCGGAACGCCACCTTCCTCGGCGAGGTGCTCGGCGCCGAGGAGGAGGCCGAGGCCGCGATCGCGGAGATCACCGACGGCATCGAGGAGGCCCGCGCCGTCACCGCCGACGCCGGCACCGGCCTGGGCCTCATGGTCTCCGGCGGCGAGCTCAGCGCCATGGCGCCGGCCGGCGAGGGCACCGACGCGCGCGGCGCCCGCGGCGGGCTGATCTACGACGCCTTCGGTGTGCAGCCAGTCGTCGACGACATCAAGGCCGCCACCCACGGCGAGCCGGTCTCCTTCGAGTTCCTGCTCGAGACGAACCCCGACTACCTGTGGGTCGTCGACCGCGACGCCGCCACCGGCGAGGCGGGCGCGCAGGCGGCCGAGGCGGTCCTGGACAACGAGATCGTGAAGCAGACCCGGGCCGCTCAGGACGACCAGATCGTCTACCTGGACCCGGTCGCCTGGTACGTCGTGTTCGGCGGCATCGACACCACGAAGATCATGATCGACGACGTCCTCCAGATCGCCGGATGACCGATCCGGTGCCGGCACGGCGCCGTCGCTGACCGACGTGACCGCGCTCGACCGCCCCCTGACGAGCACCCTCCCCCGCCTGCGGCCCCGCCGCTCGTGGGTGGGGGTGCTCGTCGGCGTGCTGCTCGCCGTCCTCGGCCTCACCAGCCTGTTCGTCGGGGTCTCGGACGTGACGCCGATGTCGGTGCTGCGCGGGGACGCCGACGGCCGCGCGGCCTTCCTGCTCGTGGCCAGCCGGATCCCGCGCACCCTGGCGGTCGTCCTCGTCGGCGCCTCGCTGGGCATCGCCGGCCTGATCATGCAGATGCTGGTGCGCAACAAGTTCGTCGAGCCGGGCACCACGGGCGTCAGCGAGTTCGCCACCCTCGGCATGCTCGTGACGATCGTCTTCTTCCCGGGCATGGCCGTCGTCGGGAAGATGGGCGTCGCCGCCGCCTTCGGCCTCTTCGGCACCTGGGTGTTCCTGCGGGTGGTCCGCTTCGTGCCCGTGCGGCAGCTCGTGCTGGTCCCGCTGGTCGGCATCATGCTCGGCGGCGTCGTCGCCGCGGTCACCACGTTCTTCGCCTACCGACTGGATCTGCTGCAGTCCCTCGGCCAGTGGTCCCAGGGCAGCTTCGCCACGATCATGCAGGGCCGTTACGAGTTCCTCTGGATCGCCGGGGCGATGGTCGTCGTCGCCTGGATCGCCGCCGACCGGTTCAGCGTGATCGGACTCGGTGAGGAGTTCGCGACCAACCTCGGGCTGGACTACCGCCGGGTGGTCGCCGTCGGGATGGTGATCATCGCGGTGATCACCGCGGCGGTGCTGGTCACCGCCGGGATGATCCCGTTCCTGGGCCTCGTCGTCCCCAACGTGGTCAGCCTGATCATCGGCGACAACGTGCGCCGCGCGATCCCGTGGGTCGCCGGCATCGGCGCGCTCCTCGTCCTCGCCTGCGACATCGTCGCCCGCGTCGTCCGCATGCCCTACGAGATCCCGCTGTCGGTGGTCGTGGGCATCGTCGGCGCCGCGCTGTTCCTCTGGCTGCTGCTGCGCAGGGGGAGCCGTGCTCACTGACGCCCCCGCGGCCGCCCCGGTCGTGCGCGGCCGCCTGACCCTGAACCTCGACGGCTGGAACGCCCTCTGGGACGACAAGGAAGCGTCGCTGACCGTCACCGAGTTCGGCATCCTCAAGACCCTGGCCGCAGCCCCGGCCAAGGTCTTCACCCGCGACGCCATC
>JBEPZM010000235.1:0-4603 GCA_041640835.1 Blastococcus sp. | reverse complement strand
GGCCCGCTGCGCGGGCTCGTGCACTGCGCCGGCGCCGGCCGCCGGCTGCGCGTCCTGGACAAGGACGGCGAGCCGGGCTCCCTCGAGGACTTCGAGTGGGTTCTGAAGCTCAACGTGACCGGCTCGTTCAACGCCCTGCGGCTCGGCGCGGCGCGCATGGCGCGCACGGAGCCGGTGGACGGCGAGCGCGGGGCGATCGTGCTGACTGCCTCGGTCGCGGCGTACGAGGGCCAGATCGGCCAGCTGCCGTACACGGCCTCCAAGGCCGCCATCGTCGGCATGACCCTCAACGCCGCCCGTGACCTGGCCAGCAAGTCGATCCGCGTCTGCACGATCGCCCCGGGGATCATGGACACCCCGCTGCTGGCCCGCCTGCGCGAGGACGTCCGGGCCTCCCTGGAGGCCTCGGTGCCGAACCCGCCCCGGCTCGGGCACACCACGGAGTTCGGGCTGCTGGCCGCCCAGATCCTGGAGAACGGCTACCTCAACGGCGAGACGATCCGCCTCGACGGAGCCATCCGGATGGCGCCGCGCTGACCGGCGCCGGACGGGAGGACGACGGGGTGTTCGCGGTGACCCGCCTCCGGGCGACGGGCCAGGACGCGGACGAGCTCGTGGCCGCGGTCGGGCCGCTGCTCGAGGCGCTCGGGGCGATGCCCGGGTTCCGGGGCGCGGACTTCGGCCGCGCGGCCGACGACCCTGACCTGTTCGCGCTGGTGACCCGGTGGGAGGGCGTCGGCGCGTACCGGCGGGGCCTGTCAGCTGCGGCCGTGAAGATCGCGGGGGCGCCGGTGTGGGTGCACGCCCTCGACGAGCCCGGCGTCTACGTCACCGACTGAGTCCGTCGCCGCCCGGGATCAGGGCAGCTGGAACCGGGTGACCAGACCGCGCAGCTCGTCGCTGATGGTGGCCAGCGCCGACGCCGTCTCCCGGGTGGACTCCGTCGACCGCGCGGTCGACTCCGCGGCCTCGGTGACCGACCGGACGTCGGAGCTCACGCCTTCGGTGCCCTCGGCCGCCTGCGCGACGTTGCGGCTCATCTCCGCCGTCGTCGCGCTCTGCTCCTCCACCGCCGAGGCGATGGTCTGCTGGAAGTCGTTCACCTGCGCGACGACGGTGGAGATCTGCGCGATGGATGCCGCCGCGCCGGCGGTGTCGGACTGGATGGCCTCCACCCGCCGGACGATGTCCTCGGTCGCCCGCTGCGTCTCGCCGGCCAGGTCCTTGACCTCGCCGGCCACGACGGCGAACCCCTTGCCCGCCTCACCGGCCCGCGCGGCCTCGATCGTGGCGTTGAGCGCCAGCAGGTTGGTCTGCTCGGCGATCGCGGTGATGACGCCGACGACGTCGCCGATCTGCCGCGAGGACTCCCCGAGGCGGGCGACCACGGCGGTCGTCTCCTCGGCCGCCGTCATCGCCGTTGCGCCCACCCGTGCCGCCTCGGAGGTGGAGTGGGCGATCTCCCGGATGGAGGCGCCCATCTGCTCGGCTCCCGCCGCGACGGTGCGGACGTTGCCGCTGACCGCCTCGGTCGCCGCGCGTGCGCTGGTGGCCACCGACGACCCGCGGGCGGCGTCCCGGGCGACGTCGTCGGACAGGCCGCGCAACCGGTCGGAGGCCCCGGACAGGTCACCGGTGCGGTCGCGGAGGGCGGTCAGGGCCTCGCCCATGTTGTCCAGCGAGCTGTTGAGCGCGCCGGCCAGGGCCCGGAGCTCCAGGGTGCCCGTCTCGGGCAGCCGCGGGCGGAGGTCGCCGTCGGCGACCAGTTCCAGGGCGGCGACGGCGCGGTCCAGTGGCCGGGTCATCGCGCGGGCCACCAGCAGGGCGACCACGGCCACGGCTGCGGCGACGACGACCGCGACCAGCAGCACCGCCCGGAGCAGGGACGACGCCGGCGCCACCGCACCCGAGAGGTTCTGGCTGAGCAGGACGCCCCAGCCGTACCCGTCGAATCCGAGCGCGCCCTGGGACGCCGACCAGCCGCGGACCTTCTCCACGTCGTCACCGGTCCCGTCGAGGTCCTGGTCGGTGCCGTGACCCGACCGGCCCGCCACGAGTGCGGCCGCCGCGGCGGAGCCGGCTCCCGCCAGGTCGAGCCGGTCGCCGGCGCCGGGCCCGACCAGCACCACACCGTCGCTGCGCAGCAGCTGCGCCGAGACGTCCACACCGCGTGCCTGCAGCCCGGCGACCTGCTCGTCCATGATCTGCCCGATGACCCGGGGCACGGACGCCCAGTTGACCCACAGCCGCTCGACGGAGCCGTCGGGGCCGTAGACCGGCGCGGCGTAGACGAGCGTGGCGTCGTCCCGGCCGGTGGCCGCCGCGACGAGCGGGTCGACCTCGGGGTCCTGCACGTAGGTCTGGCCTGGCGGGAGCGCGAGAGCCGCCTGGAACCAGGGGCGCGTCGAGAGGTCCGCGCCCGCGTAGACGCCGGTGTCCATGGCGGCGCCGTCCCCGGTGGTGCTGTTGCCGGCGACCACCCGTCCGTCGGCGTCGACCACGAGGAGCAGGTCGTAGATGCCGTAGTTCCTGCTGTAGAAGTCCGCCGCTGCGGCGACGGTGGCCGGGCTGCCGGACGCGTCCGGGTTGAAGGCGAAGGCCTGGACGTCGCCGTAGCGCTCGAAGAGGTTGCGGTCGATCTTGTCGATCGTCGAGCGGGCCTCGCTCTGCAGCAGCTCTCCGGAGTTGGCCACCCAGTCGCCCTCGCTGCGCTGCCAGGCGAAGACGCCGAGCCCGGCGAGGGGCACCGTGGTGCAGACCAGGACGACCATGAC
Organism: Blastococcus sp.; assembly: GCA_041640835.1. Lineage (GTDB taxonomy): Bacteria > Actinomycetota > Actinomycetes > Mycobacteriales > Geodermatophilaceae > Blastococcus. Next base: position 1,829 of record JBEPZM010000235.1, on the reverse strand, counting down.
CAGCAGCGCGCGCAGGGAGCGAAGGCGCGGCACCGCGCTGATGCGATGTCCGGACATCGGCTGTCACCTCTCGGGGGCCACCTCGCCGGTGCGGACGCGGGCGCAGGTGTAGCCACTCAATCGGCAGCCCGCGGCACCGGGATGACCACGTGCCCGCAGGTCAGGGGCCGACGCGCGGCCCGGCGCGGGCGCTGGCAGAGTCGACCGCATGACGACCACGACGGCGCGCGGGATCGACGCGGTGCTCGCCGCCAGCAGGCACGGAGTGCACCGGCTGACCCCCCTGGAGCTGGCAGCCTCCCGCGGTGCGCTGGTCGTCGACACGCGCACCGAGGCGCAACGCCGTCGGCAGGGCGAGCTGCCCGGGGCGCTCGTCATCGACCGGACCGTGCTGGAGTGGCGCCTCGACCCCGCCGGCGAGCACCGCATCCCGGAGGCGACCGGGTACGACCTGCAGGTCGTCGTCGTGTGCCGGCAGGGGTACAGCTCCAGCCTGGCCGCGGCGTCCCTCCGGTCGATCGGCCTGCACCGCGCCACCGACCTCGAGGGCGGGGTGGAGGCGTGGATGGCCGCCGGGCTGCCGATGTCGGCCGGCCCGGCCGACGTGCGGGCGTAGCGCGCCGGTCCCACGGCCCGCGCCGCTCGGCGCCTACCGTCGGCGGGTGGTCAGCCGCACCCGCACCGCCCGGTACGCCCGACGGCGCAAGCGCCGCATGGACGCCGTCGAGCACGACCTGAGTCCGGAGCAGTGGACGGCGCTGCAGGAGTCCTGGGGCGGGTGCGCCTACTGCGGCGCTACCGGCACCCCGCTGCAGCGCGACTGCGTGCTGCCGATCTCGCGGGGCGGCCGCTACACGCTGGACAACATCGCGCCGGCCTGCGGCTCGTGCAACGCCAGCAAGTGCAACGACGAGGTCACCGGCTGGCTGCGGCGCAAGAAGCTCGACGAGCGCGCCTTCCTGGTCCGGCACGCCGAGGTCCGGATCGCGCTGGCCCAGCGGTTCGCCGTCGAGCCCGCTGCCGTCGAGGTCACTCCGGTGGAGGCGTAGCGCGCGGTCCCGTGGGCACTGTGACCCGGTGAACCCGATGCCGCCCGACGATCGCACCCGCGACATCACCCTGCCGCCGCTCCCCGGTCGACCCCCGCCCGCGCTGCCGGACGAGTGGAAGGGGTTCGCGCCCGCCGACGCTGGACAGGCCCCGGCCGTCGACGATGCGCGGCGCCTGGCCGGTGGGCGGACCGACGAGATGGTCCGGGCACCCGGCGCCGACGTCCGGGAGCGGACGCTGGCGTTCAGCTCGCCCGAGATGCGGCACCGCCCCATCGACCCGGTGCTGGTGGGCTCGAATCCGCGCCGCTGGCCGTGGGTCGTGCTCACGCTGGTGCCGCTGCTCGTCATCCTCGGCTTCGGGGTGGCCTGGCTGGTGCTGTTCAGCCGCATGTGACCGGCTGGGGACGTCCGCGGAGGGGCAACTACCGTGGACAGGTCAACCGCCGACCGCCAGCCGGATGGAGCCTCTCGCCGTGAGCGCCAGCACCGCCAAGCACGACCCCGCCCGCCTCGACAAGGTCGTGAACCTCTGCAAGCGCCGGGGCTTCGTCTTCCCGTCCGGGGAGATCTACGGCGGTACCCGCTCCGCCTGGGACTACGGCCCGCTGGGCGTGGAGCTCAAGGAGAACATCAAGAAGCAGTGGTGGCGGACCGTCGTCCAGAGCCGGGACGACATCGTCGGCCTGGACTCCTCGGTGATCCTGCCGCGCCAGACCTGGATCGCCTCGGGCCACGTCGGCGTCTTCACCGACCCGCTGACCGAGTGCCAGAGCTGCC
>JBEPZM010000234.1:0-4617 GCA_041640835.1 Blastococcus sp. | reverse complement strand
CCGCCGTCCCGGCGTCCCCGGAGGGGTCCGCGGCCGGTGGCCCGTCCGCCGCCGGTGAGCAGCCGTCCCTCGCCGAGGTCGGCGAGGAGGACCTGCGCGCGATCGTCGAGGGCTGGTCACACGACCCGCACCGCGTGCTGGGCGCGCACGAGGCCGCCGACGGCTGGGTCGTCCGGACGCTGCGCCCGGACGCGGTCTCGGTGGCCGTGCTGGCCGAGGACGGCAGCCGCGTGGAGGCCCGCCAGGTGCACGCCGGCGGCATCCACGAGGCCGCCCTCCCCGCCCAGCCGGGCGACTACCGCATCGAGGTGGAGTACCCCGACGGCGAGGGCGGCACGACCCGCCACACCGTCGACGACCCCTACCGCTGGCTGCCCACCCTCGGGCCGCTGGACGAGCACCTCATCCGCGAGGGCCGGCACGAGCGGCTGTGGGAGGTGCTCGGCGCGCACGTGCGGCGGTACGACACCCCGCGCGGCGCCGTCGAGGGCGTCTCCTTCGCCGTCTGGGCGCCCAACGCCCGCGGCGTGAAGGTCACCGGCGACTTCGACTACTGGGAGGCGCGGGCCTACCCGATGCGCTCCCTGGGCTCCTCCGGCGTGTGGGAGATCTTCGTGCCCGGCGTCCCGGTGGGGAGCCGGTACCGGTACCACGTGCTCGGCGCCGACGGCGTGTGGCGGGAGAAGTCCGACCCGCTCGCCTTCGCCACCGAGGTGCCCCCGCTCAACGCCTCGGTCGTCAGCGAGAGCACGCACGAGTGGAACGACGACGCCTGGCTGGCCCAGCGGGCCGAGGCCGGCTGGCACGAGAAGCCGATGAGCGTCTACGAGGTGCACGCCGGCTCCTGGCGGCAGGGGCTCTCGTACCGGGAGATGGCCGACGAGCTGGTCGACTACGTCGTCGCGGCGGGCTTCACCCACATCGAGTTCATGCCGCTGGCCGAGCACCCCTTCGGCGGGTCGTGGGGCTACCAGGTCACCTCCTACTTCGCGCCCACCTCGCGCTTCGGCAGCCCCGACGACCTGCGCTACCTGATCGACCGCGCCCACCAGGCCGGCGTCGGCGTCATCGTCGACTGGGTGCCGGCGCACTTCCCCAAGGACGAGTGGGCGCTGGCCCGCTTCGACGGCACCCCGCTGTACGAGCACGGCGATCCCCGCCGCGGCGAGCAGCTGGACTGGGGCACGCTGGTCTTCGACTTCGGCCGCTCCGAGGTCCGGAACTTCCTCGTCGCCAACGCGCTGTTCTGGTGCAAGGAGTTCCACATCGACGGCATCCGCGTCGACGCGGTCGCCTCGATGCTCTACCTGGACTACTCGCGCAGCGAGTGGCTGCCCAACAAGTACGGCGGCCGGGAGAACCTCGAGGCGGTCGCGTTCCTCCAGGAGTTCAACGCCACCGTCTACCGCGAGGTCCCCGGGGTCGTGACGATCGCCGAGGAGTCGACCGCGTGGCCGGGCGTCACCCGCCCCACCCACCTGGGCGGCCTGGGCTTCGGCTTCAAGTGGAACATGGGCTGGATGCACGACTCGCTCGACTACGTCGAGCGGGAGCCGGTGTACCGCAGCTTCCACCACGGCCAGCTCACGTTCTCGATGCACTACGCCTACACCGAGAACTTCGTGCTGCCGATCAGCCACGACGAGGTCGTCTACGGCAAGGGCTCCATGCTGCGGAAGATGCCCGGGGACCGCTGGCAGCAGCTGGCCAACCTGCGCGCCTACTTCGCCTACATGTGGGCCCACCCCGGCAAGCAGCTGCTGTTCATGGGCTCGGAGTTCGCCCAGGACTCCGAGTGGGCCGAGAGCCGTTCGCTGGACTGGTGGCACCTCGACGACCCCGCCCACCGCGGCATCCTGCAGCTGGTCACCGACCTCAACGGCCGGTACCGCGAGCTGGACGCGCTCTGGGCGCACGACGTGGACCCCTCGGGGTTCCAGTGGATCGACGCCAACGACGCCGGCGGCAACACGCTGTCCTTCCTGCGGTACGGGAAGGCGGCGACTCCTGCCGTCGTCGACGGGGACGGCGCGGACGCCGGTGAGGGCACCGCCGAGGTGGACGACCAGAGCCGCTCCGCGCTGGCCTGCGTGGTCAACTTCTCCGGCTCGCCGCACCACGAGTACCGGATCGGCCTCCCCCGGGCCGGCTTCTGGCGCGAGGTGCTCAACTCCGACGCCGAGCTCTACGGCGGTTCGGGCGTGGGCAACCTCGGCGGCGTCGAGGCGGTCGCCGAGCCGTGGCACGGGCAGCCGTACTCGGCCACGATCGCGGCCCCGCCGCTCGGGACCGTCTGGTTCCTGCACGAGGCCTGACCCGGTGGCGACGGGGTAACGGTCCGCACGTGCAGACAGTGAAGGGACGACGACGGCGGCGGTGGGCGCAGCTCACCGCCGCCGCCTTCTCCCTCGTCGCCCTGACCGGCTGCTCGGTGGTCGTCACCGGCCTGGCCAGTCCCGCGCGGCCCCCGGTGACCGACGTCGAGACCGGTGACACCGGCGTCGTCGGCGCGACCGCCGAGGAGGTCGACGTGCTGGCCGGCAACGCGCTCACCGACCTCGAGACGTACTGGGCGGAGCGGTTCCCCGAGGTCTTCGGCACCCCCTTCGAGCCGCTCGCCGGTGGCTACTTCAGCGTCGACCCCGGCAACGCCGACCCTGGCGTGTACCCCCGGGGCGTCGGCTGCGGCAGCGACCCCGGCGACGTCGAGGACAACGCCTTCTACTGCCTCTCCCCCGACGCACCGAACTCCGACTCGATCAGCTACGACCGCACCTTCCTCGCCGACCTCGGTGCGGAGTTCGGCCGCTTCATCCCGGCGCTGGTGATGGCGCACGAGTTCGGCCACGCGGTGCAGGCCCGGGTGGGCGGGCCGGAAGCCTCCATCGCCGCCGAGACCCAGGCCGACTGCCTGGCCGGGACCTGGACCCGCTGGGTCGCCGAGGGCGCGGCGGAGCACTCGATCCTGCGCACCCCCGAGCTCGACGAGCTGCTGCGCGGCTACCTGCAGCTGCGCGACCCGGTCGGTACCCGGCCGGGCGAGGAGCAGGCGCACGGCTCCTACTTCGACCGGGTCGCCGCCTTCCAGGAGGGGTTCGACGGCGGCGCGGAGGCCTGCCGGGACAACTTCGGACCCGATCGCGTGTTCACGCAGGAGGGCTTCGATCCCAGTACTGGCGAGGCTGCCAGCGGGGGGAACGCCTCCCCCGGCGAACTCCTGCGGATCATCAACATCACGCTGCCGGCCGTGTGGGAGCCAGCGTTCGACAGTCTCTCCGGCGCCCGGTTCGACCCGCCGTCGATCGAGGGGTTCACCGGGGACCCGCCCTCGTGCGCGCCCGATCCGGACCTCGACCTGGTGTACTGCGCCGACGAGAACCTGGTGGCCTTCGACGAGGCCGACCTCGCGTCCCCGGCGTACGAGGAGCTCGGTGACTTCGCCGTCGCCACCGCCGTGGCGCTCCCCTACGGGCTCGCCGTTCGCGACCAGCTGGGCCTGTCCACCGACGACGAGGACGCCGTGCGCTCGGCGGTCTGCATGAGCGGCTGGTACACCGCCGAGGTCCGCGCCGGCCGGGCCGGAGGGCCCTCGATCTCACCCGGCGACGTCGACGAGAGCGTGCAGTTCCTGCTCGCCTTCGGCGGCGAGCCGGAGGTCGTGCCCGAGGCCGACCTGACCGGCTTCCAGCTGGTCGACCTGTTCCGGACCGGCTTCTTCGAGGGGCTCGACGCCTGCGGCCTGGACGCCTAGCCCCGCAGCCGGCTCAGAAGAGCGCGGTGGTCAGCGCCCGGCGGGCGGGGCCGACCCGCGGGTCCTGGTCGCCCACGACGGTGAACAGCTCGACCAGGTGCTTGCGGGCCTGGTCGCGCTCCTCCCCCGCGGTGCGGCGGATGACGGCCAGCAGCCGCTCGAAGGCGCCGTCGACGTCGCCGGTGCCGAGCAGGAAGTCCGCGGCCCGGGTCTGCGCAGCGATGTCGTCGGGTGCGGCGTCGGCCGCGGCCAGTGCATCGGGCCCGGCCTCCTCGGCCCGGCGGAACAGCCGCACCTGCTGGAGGGCGATGCCGGCGTCGGGGTGGTTGGGCTCCTCGGCGAGGATCGCCTCGTAGGCGGCCTCCGCGGCGGCGAGGTCACCGCGCTCGAGCGCCGCCTCGGCCGCGTCCAGGCGCGGATCCTCCTCGAGCTCGGGCTCCGCCTCGCCGTCGGCGGGCAGCGCACCGCCGGTGGTCGCGCGGACCAGCTCGGCGACGAACTCCCGTGCCTGCTCCTCGGGGATGGCGCCGTTGAACTCGGCGATCAGCTGCCCCTGCCACACGGCCTTCACCGCCGGGATGCCCTGCACCCGCAGACCCTGCGCGAGCGCCGGGTTGGCGTCGACGTCGACCTTGGCCAGCACCCACGAGCCGCCGCCCTCGGCGGCCAGCCGCTCGAGGACCGGGGAGAGCTGCTTGCACGGCCCGCACCACTCGGCCCACAGGTCCAGCACCACCGGCACCTGGAAGGAGCGGTCCAGCACCTCGGTCTGGAAGGTCGCCTCGGTGACGTCGACGACGGCGCTGCCGGGCGCTCCGGCCGGGGCCTCGGCGCTCGGCGGCGGGGCGGCCGCGGCCCGCGCGGCG
>JBEPZM010000233.1:0-4662 GCA_041640835.1 Blastococcus sp. | reverse complement strand
CGCAGGCCCGAGTCCTTGACCATCGTGACCAGGTCGCCGGGGGTCATCGCCAGCGCCGTCCGCAGCGCGGCGTAGCCCTCCATCGACTCGTAGGTCGACAGCCGCCAGGACCGGTCGGCGCCCCAGAGGGTGGTGAGCACGGGAGTGAGGGGCATGTCAGGCCTTCCCGGGACCCGGGTTGGACCGGGGGTGGGTGGTGGGACCTTGGGTGCCAGTACCGGGCTCGGTCCCCGCTGGTGTGTCGGTGCCGTCGTTCTTGTCGGCGAGCGAACGGCCGGACGGCTCGGGTGCGCCGCGCTGCGCGGACTCGACGCCGGCGGCCTCGGCCGCGGGATCCGGGGACGACGCGGGCTTCGCGCGCGGCATCTCCGGTGCGGACTCGCCGCGCTCCTCGGCCAGCCGCAGGCCGACCAGCGTCGGCCCCAGCGCGCCGGGCGCGTCGATCGCCGCCTGAGCTGCGGCGACGTCCTCGTACTGCGAGAAGCCGGCCAGCTGGCGGGAGATCCCGCGGAAGTCGGTGAGCGGGGCGCCGCGGGTGGGCGGTGGCTTCTCCCCGCGACGCAGGGCGGCGACGAGCTCGCGGGCGCTGTCGACGTCCTGCTGGTCGTAGAACTCGTAGTCCACGGTGACCACCGGCGCGTAGTCGCAGGCCGCCAGGCACTCGGCGTGCTCGAGGGTGATCGAGCCGTCGGCGGCGGTCTCGTCGTGGTGCACGCCGAGGTCCGCGGAGAGCGCGTCCATGATCCGCTGGCCGCCGAGCACGCTGCAGAGCGTGTTGGTGCAGACGCTCACCAGGTGCCGGCCGGTGGGGCGGCGCTTGTACATCGTGTAGAAGGTCGCGACCGCGCCGACCTCGGCCTTGGTCAGGCCCAGCTCCTCCGCGCACAGCGCCACACCCTCGGGCGAGACGTAGCCCTGGTAGCTCTGCACCAGGTGCAGCATCGGAAGCAGGGCCGACCGCGCCTTCGGGTAGCGGGCGATGATCTGCCGCGCCTCGAGGCGGGCCTGTTCCGTCAGCGGCGGCAGGTCGGCCGCGGCCGGTTCCACCGGCGAGGAGTCCAGGCCGGTGACAGCGGTTCCCTCCGCCGATCCGGGCAGTGCGCTCATCTGTCCACTCCCCCCATCACGGGGTCGATCGACGCGATGGCCGCGATGACGTCGGCGATCATGCCGCCCTCGCTCATCGCCGCCGTGGCCTGCAGGTTCACGAAGCTGGGGTCGCGCACGTGGACCCGCCACGGGCGTGTGCCGCCGTCGCTGACCACGTGGAAGCCGAGTTCCCCGCGGGGCGACTCGATCGGCACGTACACCTGGCCGGCCGGCACCCGGAAGCCCTCGGTGACCAGCTTGAAGTGGTGGATCAGGGACTCCATCGACTGGCCCATGATGTTGCGCACGTGGTCCAGCGAGTTGCCCATGCCGTCCGCGCCCAGGGACAGCTGCGCGGGCCAGGCGATCTTCCTGTCCTCGACCATGACCGGTCCCGGCTCGAGCCGGTCCAGCGCCTGGGCGACGATCTTCAGCGACTCGTTCACCTCGGCCATGCGCACCAGGTAGCGGCCCCACGCGTCGCTGGTGTCGGCAGTTGGCACCTCGAAGTCGTAGGTCTCGTAGCCCAGGTAGGGCTCCACCTTGCGCAGATCCCAGGGGAGGCCGGCGGCGCGGAGGATCGGCCCGGTGACGCCGAGCGCCACGCACCCGGTCACGTCGAGGTAGCCGGCGTCCTTGAGCCGGTTCTGCCAGATCGGCTGGCCGGTGAGCAGCCGGTGGAAGTCGGCCACCCGCTTCGGCAGGATCTTCAGCAGGTCGCGGACGCTCTCGACGGCGCCCTCGGGGAGGTCCTGCGCCAGCCCGCCGGGGCGGATGTAGGCGTGGTTCATGCGGAGGCCGGTGATCTCCTCGAGCACGTCGAGGACCATCTCCCGCTCGCGGAAGCCGTTGGTCATGCCCGTCAGGGCGCCCATCTCCATGCCGAACGTGGCCAGGGCGACCAGGTGCGAGGCGATCCGGTTGAGCTCCATGACGAGCACGCGGATGGTCTGCGCCCGCTGCGGGGCCTCGATGCCCAGCAGCTTCTCGACGGCGAGGCAGTAGCCGGCCTCGTTGAACAGCGGGGAGAGGTAGTCCATCCGCGTCACGAAGGTCGTGCCCTGCACCCAGTTGCGGTACTCGGTGTTCTTCTCGATGCCGGTGTGGAGGTAGCCGATGACGACGCGGGCCTTGGTGACCGTCTCGCCCTCGAGGTCCAGGACCAGCCGCAGGACGCCATGGGTCGAGGGGTGCTGCGGGCCCATGTTGACCACGAGCCGGTCCTCGTCGTGCGGATCGGCGAAGGTGAGGTCCCAGTCGCCGCCGGTGACGGTGTAGACGCGGCCCTCGGTGGTCTCGCGCGAGCCGGCGTAGGGGTCGGCCTCGTTGTAGACGGTGCTCATCGGTAGGCGCCCTTCACCTGTAGGCCCGACGGGTGTCCGGCGGCGGGATCGTCGCGCCGTGGTACTCCACCGGGACGCCGCCGAGCGGGTAGTCCTTGCGCTGCGGGTGCCCGTCCCAGTCGTCGGGCATGAGGATCCGGGTCAGCGCGGGGTGGCCGTCGAAGACGATCCCGAACATGTCGAAGGTCTCCCGCTCGTGCCAGTCCGCCGTCGGGTAGATGCCGGTGACCGACGGGACGTGCGGATCCTCGGCGGTGACCGCCAGCTCGAGCCGGATCCGCCGCCGGTAGGTCATGGACGTCAGGTGCAGGACGACGTGCAGCCGGGGGCGGGTCGCGTCGGCCGCCGGGCCACCGCTGTCGAGGTAGTCGACGCCGGAGACGCTGCTGCACAGCTCGAAGCGCAGCGCCTCGTCGTCGCGCAGCGCCCGGGCGAGCGTCAGCAGGTGCTCGCGGGCGACGAAGTAGGTGATCTCGCCGCGGTCGACGAGCACCCGCAGCACCGCGGCGTCGTAGGTGGCCTGCCCCACGGCGTCGATCAGCGCGTCGGTGACCTCGTCGAACCAGCCACCGTAGGGCCGGTCCGTGGAGTGCAGCGCGACCGCGCCGCCGGGCTCGACGCGCACGAGCCCGCCGAAGCCGGAGGTGTCGCCGCTGCCGCTGACCCCGAAGGCGCCCTTGCGGAAGCCGCCCGAGGGCGCCGTCGCGTCGTCGAAGCCGGCCTCGCCGCCGCCGGCCACGACCTCGCTCCCCGCCTCCCCACCTGGAGTCGTCATCGCCAGGCCTTCCCCTGGCCCGTGGGCCGCTCCTCGGGGAGCAGCACGGCGTTGCCGTTGCGCTGCTCGATGGCGAACTGCCCGGTGCGGCCCTCCGCCGCGGCCGCCTCGTAGGCGCGGCGGGCGACCTTGTCGACCCGCACGGTCGAGGGCATCTCGACGTGGAGGTCCTTCGCCGTGCCGTCCGCGCGGGCCTGTGCGAGCTCGGCGGCGCGCTTGGCCCCCAGCGGCTCGTTCATGATCTTGTGGTGCAGCTTGAGGATCGCGTCGGTGAGCATCTCCGGCCGCGGCGGGCAGCCCGGCAGGTACATGTCCACCGGGACGATGTGGTCCACGCCCTGGACGACGGCGTAGTTGTTGAACATGCCGCCCGAGCTGGCGCAGACCCCCATGGCGAGCACCCAGCGCGGCTCGGGCATCTGGTCGTAGATCTGCCGCAGGACCGGCGCCATCTTCTGGCTGACGCGACCGGCGACGATCATCAGGTCGGCCTGCCGCGGCGAGGCGCGGAAGACCTCCATGCCGAACCGGGCGAGGTCGTAGCGCCCGGCACCGGTCGCCATCATCTCGATCGCGCAGCACGCCAGCCCGAACGTCGCCGGCCACAGCGAGGACTTGCGCGTCCAGTTGACGAGCTTCTCCACGCTGGTCAGCAGCACGCCGCTGGGCAGCTTCTCCTCGAGACCCATAACTAGATCGCCAGTCCCATGCTCATCAGTCCCATTCCAATCCGCCGCGACGCCACACGTAGGCGTAGGCGATGAAGACCGTGACGATGAAGACGACCATCTCGACCAGGCCGAACACGCCCAACGCCTCGTTGTGCACGGCCCACGGGTAGAGGAAGACGATCTCGATGTCGAAGATGATGAACAACATCGCGGTCAGGTAGTACTTCACCGGGAACCGGCCACCGGTCAGCGGCTGGTCGACCGGCTCGATCCCGCACTCGTAGGCGTCGAACTTCGCGCGGTTGAACCGGCGGGGGCCCACGTACGGCGCCACCGCGACCGAGCCCAGGGCGAACGCCGCGGCCAGTGCGAAGAGCCCCAGGATCGGGACGTAGGTCGACAGCATCAGCGCCACCCTAGAGTGAGGTCGATCACGTTCTGCGCAGATCCGGAACGGGCTGTCGCCGTGTCGACCCGGAGCGTCATCTCGATGCCGTCCACGTCAGACCGCCGGTGCCAGCCGGGTGAGGACGGCGACGGCGCGGTCCACCGCGTCACCGTCCCGGCCGTCGGTCAGGTTGCCCATCAGCCGGAGCGCGGCCGCGACCAGCGCGGGACGCCGGAGCCCGTGCGCGGTGGTGAAGCGGACGACGTCCGGGCGGGCGAGCAGGGCGAGGAAGCTCATGCCCAGCCGGTGGTGCCGGCCGAAGGCCGCGCGCAGCGCCGCCGGGTAGCTCCGCAGCACCGCCTCGCGGACCGGGCCCTCGGGCCGGTCGAGCGCCCG
>JBEPZM010000232.1:0-4678 GCA_041640835.1 Blastococcus sp. | reverse complement strand
CCGCGAGCTCACCTCCGCGCTCAACGCCGCCTACGACCGGGTGATCCGCAGCCGCAGCCACCACTCCGGCCGGGTCCGGGAGCTCTCCGAGCTGGCCGGGGTGCTCAACTCCGCCGCGCCGCTGGTCGAGGGGGCGGTGGCCGCCGCCCGCGCCCGGGACCCGGTGGACGGCGCCGACGTCGCGGCCGTCCACGACCTGGCCGCCGCACTCGCCGGCGACCGCGAGCTTCCCGGCGAGCGCCCGCCGCCGCTGGAGGACGGGCACCACACCCGGCGGGCGGTGCGGCACGGCGTCCGGCTGGTGTGGGACGTGGTCGGCGACCCCGAGGAACGCGCCGGCGCGGCCGCCGTCCAGCAGCGGACCGGTGTCGGTGACCGGCTGCGCGACCTGGCCGACCGCACGCTGGCCAGCGCCGAGAGCCGGTCCTTCGCCATCCGGCTGGCGCTGTGCATGTCCCTCGCGGAGGTCGCCCGCCAGCTGCTGCCCACCGCGCGCCCCTACTGGGTGCTGCTGACCGTGGCGATCGTGCTCAAGCCCGACTTCGGCTCGGTGTTCGGCCGGGCGGTGCAGCGCGGGGCCGGCACGCTGCTCGGCGTCCTGCTGGGCTCGGCCCTGCTCGCCACGCTGAGCCGCAGCCCGTGGCTGCTGCTCGCCATGGCCCTGTTCGCGGCTGTGCTGCCGTGGGCGCGGGCGGCCAACTTCGGTCTGTTCTCGGTGTTCCAGACGCCGGTGATCATCCTGATGCTCGACCTCACGCTCCCGAACAACGCCGGGCTGGTCGCCGAGCGGCTGGTCGACACCCTCATCGGCTGCGCGATCGTGCTGGTGTTCGGCTACCTGCTGTGGCCGCAGACCTGGCGGGCGCCGCTGGACCAGGCCCTGCACGATGCCGCGGTGGCCCTGGACGGCTTCGTCGAGGCCGCGTTCACCGGCGGCCCGGCCGACCGCCGCCGGGCGCGCCGGCGCAACTACCGGGCGCTCACCGAGCTGCAGACCCAGCTGCAGCGACGGCTGGCCGAGCCACCGCCGATCAGCACCCGCGCCGCGGCGTGGTGGCCGGTGATCGTCGCGCTGGAACGCACCTCGGACGCGGTGACCGAGGCGGTGATCGCCACGCGCGAAGGCGGGCCGGTGCCCGACCTCGCCCAGGTGGCGGTGCTCCGCCGGGCGATCCGCCAGCTCGAGGGGGACGTCCGCAGCAGCACAGCTGATGACGACGCCGAGATCCTGGCCGACGGCGTGCTGGCCCCGGTCGCCCGCGAGGTGGACACCGCCCGGCGCCTGGTCCGCGAGAACGCGCCGGGACGGCGGGGCCGCCGCTGAGCGCTCCGGTTGCGCACCGGTGCCCGGAGGCCTGGGATGTGCCGGGTGTCGACCCATCCGCTGCCCGTCCTGCCCCCGCTGACCGGACCACCGCCCCCGGGATCGCGCACAGTGCGCACCGACGACGGCGTCGCCCTGCACGTGGAGGTCGACGGCGCCGACGGAGCGCCCCTGACCGTCGTCCTCTGCCACGGCTTCACCGCCCGGCTCGCGGAGTGGGAACTGCAGCGCACGGCGCTGCGGAGCAGGGTGCGACTGGTGCTCTGGGACCAGCGGGGGCACGGCCGCTCGGCGGCCACTCCCCTGCCCGACGCCACGATCGACCGCACCGGACGAGATCTCGGCCAGGTGCTCGACGCCGTCGTCCCCACCGGCCCGGTGGTCCTGGCCGGGCACTCGATGGGCGGGATGAGCATCATGGCGCTGGCCCGGCAGCGGCCCGAGCTGTTCGGCGACCGCGTCGTGGGCGTCTTCCTGCTGGCGACGTCGGCCGGCGGGCTGGTCGAGACCGGCGTCCTCGGCCGGCTGGTCAAGGTCGTCCGACGGCTGCGGCTGCTGCCGCTGTACCTCCACGGGCTGCAGCTCGTCGCACCACTCCTGGAGCGCTTCCGCCGCCGGGGTAGCCGGTTCGGGCGGTGGTTCACCCGCCGGCTGCTCTTCGGGAACCGGGCCGACGCCGACCCGGCCGCCGTCCGCCTGGTGCAGGGCCTGCTGGAGGAGACCCCGTTCCCGGTCACCGCGGCCTTCTACGCCACCTTCCTCGACCACGACGAGAGCGCGTCGCTCCCGGTGCTCGGCCGCGTGCCCGTGACCGTCGTCGCGGCCACGCACGACCGGCTGACCCCCGTCGAGCACGGACGGCGCCTCGCGGCGGGCATCGGGCGCAGCGCGGAGCTGGTCGTCGTCCCAGGCGCCGGGCACAGCGTCAACCTCACCCGCACTGAGACCGTCGACCGCGCGCTCCTCGACCTGCTGGACCGGGTGGAGGCGGCACCGAGGAGGGCCGGTTGAACCGGTGCGGCTCGGGGCATGCGATTGTGGCGCGCGTCACGGATCTCACGTTGCAGTGACTCCGCGACACGCATACCTTCAGCGGCCACCCGACGACGTGATCGATCCCTCGCCCGAGCAGCGGTTCCGAGGGGCAGCGAGGAGCAGAACGTGGACCGGATGAGTGCGCTCGACAGCGGCTTCTACTTCGCCGAGAGCGAGAACACCCCCATGCACGTCGGGTCGGTGGCCGTCTTCGACGGGCCCGCGCCCAGCTACGGCGACGTCGTCCGGCTGCTGCTGACCAAGCTGCCGGTGGTCCCCCGGTACCGCCAGCGGGTGCGCGAGGTGCCGCTGCAGGTCGGGCGGCCGATGTGGGTGGACGACCCGCACTTCCAGATCCTGTACCACGTGCGGCACACCGCAGTGCCCCGTCCGGGCAGCGACGAGCAGCTGCGCAACCTGGCCGGTCGGATCCTCGGCCAGCGGCTGGACATGTCCAAGCCGCTGTGGGAGCTCTACCTCGTCGAGGGCCTGGCCGACGACCGCTGGGCGATCATCTCCAAGGTCCACCACTGCATGGTCGACGGCGTCGCCGGCAGCGACCTCATGCAGCTGATGTTCGACCTCACCCCGGACGCCACCCACGACGAGCCGCGCGACTGGACGCCGCAGCGCACCCCGAGCGGCGCCGGCATGGTCGCCGGCGCGCTGGCCGACGCCGTCGCGCACCCGCTCCGGCAGCTCACCTCGCTGCCCTCGGCGGGCGGCGCCGGGCGGATCGCCAAGCAGCTCCTCGACTCGGGGAAGAGCGTCGCGGCCACCCTCCCCTCCCTGGCCAAGCAGGCCCTCGTGCCCACGGCCCGCTCGCTCAACGGCCCGATCGGCCCGCACCGCCGCTGGGCCTGGACCTCCACCGACTTCGCGGAGCTCAAGGAGGTGCGCACCGCGCTGGGCGGCACGGTCAACGACGTCGTCCTCACCTCGATCACTGCTGGCTTCCGCGACCTGCTCCAGGGCCGCGGCGAGCTCACCTCGGAGAAGCTGGTCGTGCGCACGATGGTGCCGGTGTCGGTCCGCGCGGACAGCCAGCGCGGCACGCTCAACAACGCGGTCTCCTGCGTCTTCGTCGACCTGCCCGTCGGCGACCCGGACCCGCGCTCCCGGCTCGACTCGATCCGCGGGCAGATGGACGAGTACAAGAAGGCCATGCAGGCAGTCGACGTCCCCTCGATCATCGCGATGGGCGACTTCGTGGCGCCGACGCTGCTCTCGCTGGGGGTCCGGGCGGCACTGTCGGCCGGACAGGTCTGGTGCCAGGCGGTCACGACGAACGTGCCGGGCCCGCCGATCCCGCTCTACGTGCTGGGGCGGCGGATGGTCTCGGCCTACGCCTACGTCCCCATCGCCGGCGGCACCCGCTGCTCGATCGGCATCTTCAGCTACCAGAAGACGATGACCTTCGGGATCAACGCCGACTTCGACGCCTTCGCCGACGTCGACGTCCTGTCCCGGGGCATCCGCCGCGGGATCGAGGAGCTGCTCGAGTTCGCCCGCGCCGAGCAGGGCACCCCCGAGGTCGAGCAGCCGGCCCCGAAGCCGCGGAAGAAGCCGGCAGCGGCGGCCCGGTGAGCCCGGCCGGCCTCACCGTCGCGGTCACCGGACCCACCGGCACCTTCGGCTCGGGGCTGATGCCCCTGCTGCAGGACGACGACCGGGTCGACCGGGTCATCGGGATCGCCCGCCGGCCGTTCGACCCGGCGGAGCGCGGCTGGTCGAAGATGGCGTACCGGCAGGGCGACGTCCGGGATCCCGATGCGCTGCGGGCGGCGTTCGTGGGCGTGGACGTCGTCGTCCACCTGGCGTTCCTGATCGCCGGCAACGCCTCGCGCGAGACCATCCGGGCGATCAACGTCGACGGCACCCTGAACGTCTTCCGGGCCGCGGCGGCGGCCGGGGCCCGCCGGTTCGTGTACGCCTCGTCGGTGGCCGCCTACGGCTTCCACGACGACAACCCCGAGCTGATCGACGAGGACTGGCCGGTGCGCCCGGCCGCGCGCCTGTTCTACGCCCAGGAGAAGGCCGAGCTTGAGGAGCTGCTGCAGCACGAGGCCGCGACCGCGCCCGAACTGGCGCTGTACCTCCTGCGGCCACCCATCGTGCTGGGCCCGAACGCCGTCGGCGCCAAGGACGTGCTGCCCGGGCCGCTCGCGCCGCTGGGCCGGCGGCTGCTGGGCCGCCCGCGCCGGCTGCCGCTGCCGATCCCACTGCTCGTGCCCGAGCACCCGATGCAGCTGATCCACGAGGAGGACGTCGGCCGCGCGCTCCAGCTGTGCGTCGTCGGCGCCGGACCTCCGGGGGCCT
>JBEPZM010000231.1:0-4704 GCA_041640835.1 Blastococcus sp. | reverse complement strand
CCGACGACGCTGCGCAGAGCGCCGGGGGCCCTGCCCGGGTCGCAGGCAGTGTCACCGGACGAGCAGGAGGGTCGACGGGCAGACCGGTTCCGCCGGTGCCCGGCATCGGTGTATGGAACGTAAGAAGTTCTACCGCTCCGTGTGGTTCTGGGTCGTCATCGTCGTCCTCCTGGCCCTCGCGCTCTCCTCCCTCTTCGGTCGCAGCGGCGACAAGTACGAAGAGGTCCAGACCTCGGTCGCGCTCGAGCAGCTGCGCGAGGACAACGTCGAGAGCGTCACGATCAACGACCGCGAGCAGACGGTCGACCTGGACCTCGACGAGGCCGTCGACGGCAGCCGGAAGATCACCGCCTCGTACCCGATCGGTGCCGAGGACGAGATCTTCGACCTCGCCGCGAGCGCGGGAGAGGGCGACGGTGTCGAGTTCGACACCAACGTCACCCAGGACAGCCTGCTCACCAGCCTCCTGATCAGCTTCCTGCCCTTCGTGATCCTCCTGCTCCTGCTGTTCTGGCTGTTCAACTCCATGCAGGGTGGCGGCCGCGGCGTCATGGCCTTCGGCAAGTCCAAGGCCAAGCAGGTCACCAAGGACACCCCGAAGACGACGTTCTCCGACGTCGCGGGCGCCGACGAGGCGATCGAGGAACTGCACGAGATCAAGGACTTCCTGCAGAACCCGGTCAAGTTCCAGGCCGTCGGCGCGAAGATCCCGAAGGGCGTGCTGCTGTTCGGCCCGCCCGGGACCGGCAAGACGCTGCTCGCCCGCGCCGTGGCCGGCGAGGCCGGCGTGCCGTTCTTCTCCATCTCCGGCTCGGACTTCGTCGAGATGTTCGTCGGCGTCGGCGCCAGCCGCGTCCGCGACCTGTTCAAGGAGGCGAAGGAGAACGCCCCGGCGATCATCTTCGTCGACGAGATCGACGCCGTCGGCCGGCCCCGCGGCGCCGGCATGGGCGGCGGGCACGACGAGCGCGAGCAGACCCTCAACCAGATGCTCGTCGAGATGGACGGCTTCGACGCCAAGGGCGGCGTGATCATGATCGCCGCGACGAACCGGCCCGACATCCTCGACCCGGCGCTGCTGCGCCCGGGTCGCTTCGACCGGCAGATCGCCGTCGACCGGCCCGACCTGCTCGGCCGCAAGGCGATCCTGAGCGTGCACGCCAAGGGCAAGCCGCTCGCGCCCGACGTCGACCTGGAGACCCTCGCCCGCCGCACCCCCGGCTTCACCGGCGCCGACCTCGCCAACGTGCTCAACGAGGGAGCGCTGCTCACCGCGCGCCACAACGGCTCGCTGATCACCGACGCGACGCTCGAGGAGGCCATCGACCGGGTGACCGCCGGCCCCGAGCGCAAGACGCGGGCGATGAGCGAGAAGGAGAAGAAGGTGACCGCCTACCACGAGGGCGGGCACGCTCTCGTGGCGCACGCGCTGCCGAACCTCGACCCGGTGCACAAGGTCACGATCATGCCGCGCGGCCGCTCGCTGGGGCACACGCTCGTCCTGCCGGTCGAGGACAAGTACACCCAGACCCGCTCGGAGATGATCGACACCCTGGCCTATGCCCTCGGTGGCCGCGCGGCGGAGGAGCTCGTCTTCCACGAGCCGACCACCGGCGCGGGCAACGACATCGAGAAGGCCACCTCCATGGCCCGCGCGATGGTCACCCAGTACGGGATGAGCGCGAAGCTGGGGGCGGTGAAGTACGGCAGCACGGACGCCGAGCCGTTCCTGGGCCGCGACATGGGGTCCCGCCCCGACTACTCCGAGGCCGTGGCCGCCGACATCGACGCCGAGATCCGGGCGCTGATCGAGGCCGCGCACGACGAGGCCTGGGAGATCCTGGTCGAGTACCGGCACGTCCTGGACCAGCTCGTGCTCGAGCTGATGGAGAAGGAGACGCTGTCCAAGGAGGACATGGCGCGGATCTGCGCGCCGGTCACCAAGCGTCCCTCGCTGGCTCCGTACAACGGCTTCGGCAAGCGCACGCCCTCGGACGAGCCGCCGGTCCTCACCCCGTCCGAGCGGGCCGGCCAGAACGGCGCGGCCGGCAACGGCCACGACCCGGCGCCGGTCGGGGACGTCGGCGCGCCGGTCCAGCGGTGACCGACCGGATCGACTCCGCCCGTGCGGAGGCGGCCGTCCGCGAGCTGCTGGTGGCCATCGGCGAGGATCCCGACCGCCCGGGGCTGCAGGACACCCCGGCGCGGGTCGCCCGGGCCTACGCCGAGACCTTCGCCGGGCTCTGGCAGGACCCGTACGACATCCTGGCGACGACGTTCGACGAGAACCACGACGAGCTCGTGCTGGTCAAGGACATCCCGATGTACTCGACCTGCGAGCACCACCTGGTGCCCTTCCACGGGGTAGCGCACGTCGGGTACATCCCCGGCGCCGACGGCCGGGTGACCGGGCTGTCGAAGGTGGCCCGGCTGGTCGAGGTCTACGCCCGCCGCCCGCAGGTGCAGGAGCGGATGACCCGGCAGATCGCCGACGCGCTGGACGACGTCCTCAAGCCGCAGGGCGTGATCGTGGTCATCGAGGCCGAGCACCTGTGCATGGCGATGCGGGGCATCCGCAAGCCCGGCACGACCACGGTCACCTCCGCGGTCCGGGGGATCTTCCGGGACAACGCGGCCACCCGCAGCGAGGCGATGAGTCTCGTGCTCGGCAGGTGACGCAGGCGGTGGGGACCACCCTCCCGCGGCCCGGACGCTGCCTGGTCATGGGCGTCCTCAACGTCACGCCCGACTCCTTCTCCGACGGCGGCTGCTTCTCCGATCCGGCGACGGCGATCGAGCACGGCCTGGCGATGCACGCCGCCGGGGCCGACTACGTCGACGTGGGCGGGGAGTCGACCCGTCCCGGTGCCGACCGCGTGGATGCCGGCGAGGAGTGCGGCCGGGTCGTGCCGGTCATCCGCGAGCTGTCCGCCGCGGGCGTGCGCACCAGCGTGGACACCACCCGCGCCGAGGTGGCCGAGGCCGCCCTGGCCGCGGGCGCGCAGCTGGTCAACGACGTCAGCGGCGGGCTGGCCGACAAGAACATGGCCGAGCTCGTCGCCGAGGCCCGCGTGCCCTGGGTGCTCATGCACTGGCGCGGGCACAGCCGCGAGATGTACGCCGCCGCGCAGTACGGGGACGTGGTCACCGAGGTGTGCGCGGAACTCACCGCGCGCGTGGAGGACGTCGTCGCCGCCGGGGTAGCCCCCGAGCAGCTCGTCCTGGACCCCGGCCTGGGCTTCGCCAAGCGCGCCGAGCACAACTGGGCGCTGCTGGCGGGGCTGGACCGGCTCACCGCGCTGGGGCTGCCGGTCCTGGTCGGCGCGTCCCGCAAGACCTTCCTGGGACGGCTGCTCGCCGGCCCCGACGGCGCGCCGCGCCCCGCCGACGAGCGGGATGCCGCGACCCTCGCGACCACCGTGCTGGCCGCCGAGGCCGGCGCCTGGGGGGTGCGGGTGCACGACGCGGCCGCGTCGGTCGACGCGCTGCGCACCCTGGACGCCGTCCGTGCCGCCCGAGGGGTGCGTCGTGGCTGAGTCCCGCCGCGTCCCCGACCGCATCGCGGTGCGGGGGCTGCGGGCGCACGCCCACCACGGCGTCTACGCCTTCGAGCGCGAGCGCGGGCAGCTGTTCACCGTCGACGCCGTCCTTGAGGTGGACACCGCCCCTGCGGCCGCCGGTGACGACCTCGCCCTGACGGTGAACTACGCCGACCTGGCGCAGCAGCTGCACCGCGTGCTGGTCGGCGAGCCGGTCGACCTGCTCGAGACGCTGTGCCAGCACCTGGCCGACGTCTGCCTGGCCGACCCGCTGGTCGCCGCGGTGGAGATCACCGTGCACAAGCCGCAGGCCGAGCTGGGCGTGCCCTTCGACGACGTGACCGTGAGCATTCGGCGCGAGCGGGCATGAGCCGCGTCGTCCTCTCGCTGGGCGCCAACCTCGGCGACCGGGCCGGCACCCTGCGGACCGCGCTGGCCGCGCTGGCCGCCGACGGCGAGGTGGCCTCCTCCGGCCTCTACGAGACCCCGCCCTGGGGCCCGGTCGAGCAGCCGCCCTACCTGAACGCCGTCGCGGTGCTGGACGGCGACCGCGACGCCGCGGGCTGGCTGGCCCGCGCGCACGAGCTGGAGCAGGCCGCCGGGCGCACCCGGGAGGTGCGCTGGGGCGCCCGCACCCTGGACGTCGACGTCGTCACCGTCCGGGACGACGACGGGATCCCGGTCCGCTCCGACGACCCCGAGCTCACACTGCCGCACCCGCGGGCGCACGAGCGGGCGTTCGTCCTGGTGCCGTGGCTTGCCGTCGACGCCGACGCCGAGCTGCCCGGGCACGGACGGGTGGGCGACCTCGTCGCGGCCCTCGATCCGGCCGATGTCGACGCCGTCGTGCTGCGGGACGAGAGGTGACCCGACGCCGATGAGCCCGGTGCGCCGTCGCGATCTCGTCGTCCTCGCCCTGGGGCTGGCCCTGGCGAGCTGGCTGCTCGTCCGCTCCTCGTACGGCTCGCTGCCCGCGCTGCACTGGTGGCTGCCCGCGCCGCTGGCCGTGCTGGCGATCGCCGAGGCGCTGGGCGCGCGCACCCTGCGGGCCCGGCAGGCGGCGATGGCCAACCGGACCGGGCCGCGCAACGAACGGCGATACCGGGGCGAGGCGGTGCCGGTCGCGGGGAGCCGCGCACTTGTGACGCCTCGCGTGACCGTCGCC
>JBEPZM010000230.1:0-4763 GCA_041640835.1 Blastococcus sp. | reverse complement strand
GACGGCGCCCGGCTCCTGGCGCGGTCCGCCGCCGACCTCCCGGCCGACGCCGTCACCGACTGCCTGCGCCTGCTCGCGGGCGCCCTGCCCCAGGACGAGGACGACGACGTCGACGAGGAGCTCGGCTGGGAGGAGCTCATCCACCCCGCGATGCAGCAGCGACGTTCCCGGGTCGCCGCCCGGGACGGCCTGCTGCGGCGGCTGGGCCGCTTCGGCGAGCGCGATCTCGAGGGCGCCGCGGAGGCAGCGGTGGCCCGGCACGGAGCCGCGGTGCTGCCCGCCGTGCCGCTGCGGTTCTGGGGCCGGGACGTCGTCGTGACCGAGCTGGCCGAGCCGCTGCTGGAGCCGGTCATGGGGCGGCCGTTCACCCCGGAGGAGCGGGCGGTGCTGCTGGACGCGCTGCTGTACGAGCCCGGATCCCTGGTCGATCTGCGCCCTGACGCCCTGCGGGCGGCGCTGGCGCGCGCCCTCCGCTGAGCGGCCGGGCGCGTCCCCTGAAGGGGGTACGCAGATTCTCGACGGGCCAGTTCCGGAGGCCTAGGCACCGGGCGTCGGCGTCGCTAGTTTCTCGTCCCATCGGCTCCCGGAACGGGGAAGGGCGCCGATCGGTGGACAGCGGGGACGAACGACGCGGGACACAGGGCAGGGCAGACCCCGACGACGCAGCACGTCTGCCAGGAGGACCGGCGATGCCCCTGTTCGGCCGCAAGAAGCAGGCGATCGTCGACCGCGCCACCGAGCCCCGCGACGTCCCGACGCTCTTCCCCACGTTCTACGCGGACCTGCTGGCCGCGCACGGCAAGCCGGCCACCCCCGAGAACACGATCGCCCTCATCGAGCGCACCGCCCTCATGGTCATGACCGGTGGCGTCAAGTCGTGGATGGAGCAGATGGGCGAGCACGAGCGCTGGCGGCTGTTCCAGGAGCGCTTCGACCTCGGCACCGTGTCACCCGACCGGATCCCGCACGTCCCCGACGAGATGATCGACGCGGTCTGGGCCTGGGACGACGGCATCCACCCGATGGTGCGCCAGATGGTGAACCAGAAGCTGCCGGAGTTCCTCGGCATGTACCTCGACAACTCCGGCGACCGGCTGCCCACGTTGGCCGACTGGTGAGCTGAGCCCGAGCCCCGCAGGCCCCCGCGCCCGACGCAGCGCAACCCCCCGATACGACGTCGCCCGATCAGTGCGGTGCGGAACCAGAAGGAGCTCTGACCCTCGTGGCAGATGGTGTGCTCGACGAGGCCGAGGCGCCCGCCCCGGACCAGGCGCCGGAGCAGGCGCCGGAGCAGGCGCCGGAGCCGGCCCCGGCCGGGCCGACGACGACGCTGGCCGACGTCCGGGAGGAGCTCGGGCTGCTGCGGGCGGCGGTCGAGCAGCACCACGAGCGGGCTGCCGCCCGCGAGCGGATCATCGACCAGCTCAACACCGAGCTCGACCGGCTCCGGCTGGGCGACCGGCGGAGCCTGCTGCGCCCGGTGCTGCTCGAGCTCTGCCGCCTCCGGGACGACCTGCTCAAGCAGGCCGGCTCCCTGCCCGCGACCTTCTCCGCCGAGCAGGCGCAGAGCCTGCTCACCTCCTACGCCGACACGGTCGAGCTGGCGCTCGAGGCGCAGTCGGTGCGGCCGTTCTCGCCTGAGCCGGGCGACCGGTTCGACCCCCGCCGGCACCGCCGGACCAGCTCCGCGCCGACGGCCGACGAGGCGCAGCACGGCGCGGTCGCGAGCACCGACCGCAGCGGCTACACCGACGAGGAGACCGAGCGCGTGCTCCAGCACGCCGGCGTCGTCCTCCACGAGTACCGCGCCCCCGAGGCGGGCGCCGGGGCAGAGCCCGCCGCCGATCCGTCCACCACCCAGAACCCCGCAGCCGTCCCGGCGTCCGAGCAGACGTCGGGCCACACCACCGAGGAGCAGCCGTGACCGAGCCGACCGAGGGTGTCTTCGGCATCGACCTGGGGACGACGTACTCCGTCGTCGGCTATCTCGACCCGACCGGCCGCGCGGCCGTGGTGCGGAACGCCGAGGGCAACGACACCACGCCGTCCGTCGTCTACTTCGAGAACGCCGACAACGTCGTAGTGGGCCAGGTGGCGAAGGACGCCGCCGGGCACGAGCCCGACAACGTGGTCGCGCTCATCAAGCGGGAGATGGGCAACGCCGGCTGGAAGCGCACCTTCCACGGCACGGAGCACACGCCGGAGTCGATCTCGGCGATCATCCTGCAGGCGCTCGCCCAGTCCGCCCACGCCGACACCGGCACACCGGTGAAGCGGGCGGTCATCACCGTGCCCGCGTACTTCGGGCTCCTCGAGACCGCGGCGACCCGGCAGGCCGGCGAGATCGCGGGTCTGGACGTCATCGGCATCGTCCCCGAGCCGGTCGCCGCTGCCCTCCAGTACGGGATCAGCGGCACGGCCGACGGGAAGACCGTGCTCGTCTACGACCTCGGCGGCGGCACGTTCGACATCAGCATCATCTCCATCACCGCGGACGAGATCGCCGTCCTGCACACCGACGGCGACCACTCGCTCGGCGGCGCCGACTGGGACCAGATCCTCTTCGAGCACCTCGTCGCGGAGACGGTCACCCAGACCGGCGACGACTCCGTCCGCGACGACCAGGGCATGCTCCAGGAGATCCGCGGGGAGGCCGAGCGGGTCAAGAAGTCGCTGTCGACGGCGACGAGCAAGACCGTCGTCTTCCGGACCGGCGGCGCGTCGGCCAAGATCGCCGTCACCCGCGAGCAGTTCGAGGGGATGACCGCGGACAAGCTCGACGAGACGGTGCGGATCACCGAGCGTGCGCTGAAGCAGGCCGAGGAGCGGATCCCGGGCATCCGCGACCGGATCTCCGACGTCCTCCTGGTCGGCGGCAGCAGCAGGATGCCGGCGGTCGCCCGGGCGCTCAAGGCGGAGTTCGGCTGGGACGCCCAGCTCAGCGACCCGGACCTCGCGGTGGCCAAGGGCGCCGCCCTCTACGCCGCGGGCCAGACCGTGCGCTGGGCCCAGGAGGAGGCCGCCGCCGATGCCCAGGCCGGGAGCGCGCTCGAGCCGGTCAGGGCCGACGTCGTCCGGGTGATCTCCGAGCGGATCGGTGTGGACGAGGGCCAGCTCGAGTCGATCAGCAAGCGCACGCTGGTGAACGTCATCCCCAAGGCGATCGGCCTGAAGCTGGTCGACACCACCCGTCCCGGCTGGGAGGACGACGTGGAGGCGGCCTCCTACGTGCAGCACCTCGTCGACGCCCAGACCCCGCTGCCCTTCACCGCCCCGCCGTTCGTCGCCCGCACCGTCGTCGCGGGGCAGGACGAGATCAGCATCGAGCTCTACGAGCAGTCCGGCGCCGTGGCGGACCGGGTGATGTCGGCGAACACGCGCATCGACCACACCGACTCGGCCATCGCCGGCCTCGGCGCCTACTCCCTGCCGCAGGGCTCGCCGCTCGAGATCGCCTTCCAGGTCAGCGAGGAGGGCACTGTCACCCTGCGCGCGGTGGAGCCCAGCAGCGGCCGCGCCGTCGACGTCCGGGTGCAGATGTCGGTGCGGTCCGACGAGGAGGTCCAGGCGGCCAAGAAGGCGCAGCTCGGTCTGACGATCTCGACGACATGACCTTCGACGAGGCGGCCTACCAGTCCTCCTTCCTCAAGAAGCACCGCAGCGCGAACACGCTCCCGGCCGACCTGCTGCCCCGGTACGCCATCTCCCTGCCCTGCACCGACGCGGAGGCGGCCGCCCGGCTCCAGGCGGTGCGGGCGCTGTGGAACAAGCTGGCCGGCCAGGCGACGACGCTGGCCAAGCCGGCCCGCATGTGCCTGGCCGAGGACGAGCGGCTCCAGGCCGCGCACGGCGCCGCCATGGCGACGGCGGCGTTCTGGCAGAAGCAGCAGGCGGCGGGGAAGCAGGCGGCGCAGTCGGTCGTCGGCCAGGTGGCCGACGACCTCAAGCAGTCGCACGGCACGATCGGGGTGGTCACCTCGTCGCTGGTCGAGCGCTACGCGACGCAGCTCGGGCTGGACGGCGCCACCATGGCCTCCGCCGTCACGCAGGCGGGGCTGACCCAGGTCGCACCGGCCGACCTGCCCGACGACCCGGGGCTCGCCGACTACCGGCGGCTGGTCGAGCGCCTGGCCGAGGGCGGGGTGCCGACCGTCACGGCGCTGCTGCACCCGACCGTGGGCGAGTACGGGGTGCTCGGCCGCTGGTCGGCTGCCGGCGATCCGAAGCTGCGGCTCGACGCAGTGGCGATCACCCAGCGGCTGGCCGAGCTGGACAAGCTGGGCAAGTCCAAGACCGGCGTGGCCCAGCGGGACGCGCTGAGCATGCTGAACCGGGCCGTCAAGGACGGCGCGGACCTCGACCGGCTCGCCCTCTACCAGCTGGCCGAGGTGGTCGGGCCGACGGCGGTGCTCGCCCCCCTCACGGCTGCCCGGCAGCTGGCGGCGCTCGGCGTGGCCAGGAAGGACGCGGCCGTCCTCGCCGTGACGCTCGCCGAGCGCTCGCAGGAGTCCGCCGGCGGCAACGCGGCCAAGGTCACCCGGCTGATCGCCAGCGGCCAGCTGCGCGAGGCGCGCGTGGCGGCGCGCGAGCTGCCCGAGGGCGACCTGCGCGCCGCCGCGGAGAAGGAGGTGGAGCAGGCCACCGCCCGGGTGCAGGAGCTCCTCGACGCCGCTCGCCGCGCGGCCGCGAGCCGGGACGAGGCGACGGCGGTCCGGCTGATCGGCCAGGCCGGCGAGCTCAGCCGCGAGGACGCCGACGAGGCC
>JBEPZM010000229.1:0-4914 GCA_041640835.1 Blastococcus sp. | reverse complement strand
GTGTGCTCTTCCGATCTCGGCCGCCCGGCCGACCGGGCTCCCGTCGCGGAGCAGCTGGACGGTCAGCACGTAGCGGCCGTTCGCCAGCGTCAGGGTCGGCGAGAGACCGAGGCCGTCGGGGCGCGGGAGGGCGCCGAGGTCGAAGACCGCGCCCCCGGTGTCGTCGGTCGGGAGCGTGGTGCCCCCGAGGGTGATCGGCTTGTCCGCCAGGGCCCAGATCTCGCCCTCGTGCTCCATGCCCAGCCCGAGCGCGACGGAGTAGTCGCCGCCGGGCGCCGAGCTGCTGATCCCGATCCGGGGGGAGACGGTGCCCGCGGGTGCGGTCATCGAGGTGAACGCGTACCGCGCGGAGTCCTCCGCCGTGCCGGTCAGCCGGGCGAGCGTGAGCCGGCCGCCCGTCACCGACCTGCCAGCGAAGGCGGGCACGGGGTCGACGTCGTCCAGCAGCGCCTGCTTGAGCTCGGCGGCGGTCGCCGCCGGTCGTGCGGCGCGGTAGAGGGCCACCGCCCCGGCGACGATCGGCGCGGAGAAGGAGGTTCCGTTGACCGGCTCGTAGCTCCCGGTGTTGGTGGTGGTGGTGATCCAGGAGCCCGGCGCGAACAGGTCGACGCTCGCGGCGCCGTACGCGGAGAAGCTGCTGACCGTGTCGGAGGCGGTGGAGGCGCCGACGGTGATGACGTTCCACTCCGTCAGGCTGCCGGGATAGCGGAGGCTCGTGTCGCGGTTGGCGCTGTCGTTGCCGGCCGACGCGACGACGAGGACGTCGTGGGAGGCCGCGTAGTCGACCGCGGACCGCAGGGCGGTCAGTGCGCTGCCGGTGACGGAACCGCCCCAGGAGGCGTTGATGACGTCCGCGCCGTGGTCGACCGCGTAGCGGATGGCCTCGATGCCGGCGAGCAGATCGATGGTGCTGCCACCGCCGACGACCAGCGGCATGATCGTGACCTCGGGGGCCACTCCGGCCAGGCCGATGCCGTTGTCCGCGCGGGCCCCGACCGAGCCCGACACCATCGCGCCGTGGCTGCCGTACGACCCGTTGTCGATGTCCGGGCTGTTGGAGTACCAGTTCCAGCCGTGGCAGTCGCCGCGCTTGCCGTTGCGGTCGGTGTCGGCCGTGCCGCAGGGCTCGGCGGGGTTGACCCACAGCGACCCGGCGAGGTCGGGGTGGTCGGAGTCGAATCCGGAGTCGATGACGGCCACCACGACGCCCGCGCCGCGGGTGACGTCCCAACCGGTGCCGGCGTCGATGTCGACGTCCGGGACGACGGGGTACTGGTGGATCCCGTTGGCCCCGGTGTTCTCCAGGTGCCATCCATGGGTGCCGAACAACGGGTCGCGCACCTCCGCGTCCAGGGCCATCGTGGGCGAGGGCTCGACGCTCGCGACCCCGCTCACGACCGCGAGATCACCCGGGACGAGGGCCTCGGTCGCGACGAGGGCGCGCCCGTCGCTGAGCGGCTGTGCGCTCCGCACGCCGTCCACGGCGGAGAGGTCGGCGAGGATGCCGTCGTCCACGGTTCCGGCGGCCGCGGCGACCACGTACCGGGTCAGCCCGTCGCCCGGCCCGAAGTCCGGTGCGCTCGGCACGGAGGGGGCGGCCAGCGCCGTGTACACCGCCGCGCCGCCGTAGCCCGCTGCCAGCGCCACCGTCAGCACCAGCGCCTGGAGCTTCCTGCTCGTCATCCGTGGAACCCTCCGCACGCCGGCCCACCGGCCCGTCCGGGAGGAGCCGGCGCCCCGAGGGCCGCCGGCAGGCGTCATCGCGCTCGCATCGGCGCGTGCGCGATCGGGCTTGAACGGCTTCACCCGGACGGAGTGGACGGGGGCGTTCCCTAGACTCCGCGCCATGCTGCTGAGCGACCGCGACATCACGGCCGCGATCGCCGAGGGACGCCTCGGCATCGAGCCCTACGACCAGGGTCTGGTGCAGCCCTCGAGCATCGACGTCCGGCTGGACCGCTTCTTCCGCGTCTTCAACAACTC
Organism: Blastococcus sp.; assembly: GCA_041640835.1. Taxonomy (GTDB): domain Bacteria; phylum Actinomycetota; class Actinomycetes; order Mycobacteriales; family Geodermatophilaceae; genus Blastococcus. The sequence goes on along the minus strand of JBEPZM010000229.1, from coordinate 2,931 downwards.
GCGGTACACCCACATCGACCCGGCCGAGCAGCAGGACGACCTCACGACGCTGGTCGAGCCCGAGGGCGACGAGCCGTTCGTGCTGCACCCGGGCGAGTTCGTGCTCGGCTCGACGCTCGAGGTGATCAGCCTCCCCGACGACATCGCGGCGCGGCTGGAGGGCAAGTCCTCGCTGGGCCGGCTGGGGCTGCTGACCCACTCGACGGCGGGCTTCGTGGACCCGGGCTTCTCCGGGCACATCACCCTCGAGCTCTCCAACGTGGCGAACCTGCCGATCACGCTGTGGCCGGGGATGAAGATCGGGCAGCTGTGCATGTTCCGGCTGACCAGCCCGGCCGAGCACCCCTACGGCTCGGCGGTCTACGGCTCCCGGTACCAGGACCAGCGCGGGCCCACCCCGTCGCGCTCCTACCGCAACTTCACCCGCGCGGAGACCCGCCGCCCGGAGTGACCTGCACGCTCACCGGCGGCTCGGCGCCGGCGCTCTCCAGCACCTCGGTGCCGGCCGGGGCGGGTCCGGCGGAGGACCAGCCCGGGACGGACCGGTTCACCTCGTCGTCGACGTAGCGGGGCCGGGTGACCAGCCGACCCAGCGTCCACAGCCCGGCGACGCCGACGAGCACGAGCACGAACATGCCGTCGTAGCCGCCGGTGGCCCCGCGCAGCACGCCCACCAGCAGGGGCCCGGCGCCGGCGATCAGGTAGCCGTAGCCCTGGGCGACGGTGGACAGCGCCGCCGTCGTCTCCGGGGTGCGGGCGCGCAGACCGAAGAGCGTGAGCACCATCGAGAACGTGCCCAGGCCCAGGCCCAGCAGCACCATCCACAGCCACGGGGCGGCCAGCGGCGCCGTCCAGAGGCCGATCCAGCCCGCGACGTAGCAGCACATGAAGAACGACAGCAGCGGCCACTGCGCCCGGGGCCGCACGGTCACGGCCGGCACCAGCGCGTTGACCGGGATGGCGACGATCGAGTTCACGCCCAGGAGCAGGCCGGCCGTGGCGGCGCTGAGCCCGGCGTCGCGGAGGTACTGGGCCGACCAGCCGATGATCACGTAGGCCTGCATCGCCTGGAGGCCGAAGAACAGCGTCAGGGCGATCGCGAGGCGGCTGTGCACGAGATCCCGCATCCGGACCGAGACGTGCGAGGCCCGCGACACCCCTGTGGAGGGGCGCACGAACACCCAGGCGAGCGCGGCGATCAGGGCCAGCACCGACCAGACGCCCAGCCCCCACCGCCAGCCGTCCTCGTCCCCGGCCGCGTCGGCGATCGGCTGGGTGGCGATCGCCACGAGCGCACCGCCGGCGCTGAGCGCCGTGCCGTAGGCGCCCACCATCAGGCCGGTGCGGTCGGGGAAGTAGCGCTTCACCAGCCCCGGAAGCAGCACGTTGCCGAGCGCTCCGCCGACCATCGCGAGCACCGTGCCGACGAGGAAGAGCCAGAACGAGCCGGCCAGCGAGCGCAGCACCATGCCGGCGGCCATCGACAGCAGCGCGCCGCCCAGCACGTGCGCGTCCCGGAACCGGGCCGACAGCGGAGGGCCGGCGAACCCGATGGCCGCGAAGGCCAGCACCGGCAGGGAGGTGATCAGCCCCGCGGCGCCGCTGGAGACGCCGAGGGCGGTCTCGATCTCCTCGAGCACCGGGCCGACGCTGTTGACGGCGGTGCGCAGGTTGAGCCCGGTCAGCACGATGGCGGTACCGATGAGGACGAGACCGCCGGTGGCGGCGGCGGTCGCGGTGCTGGAGGGCGCGGTGCGGGTCACTCCGGACATGGTCCTCCGTGGCGCGAGGCACACCGGGTGCGGGGGACCGCCGCTCAGGGCCGCGGTCGGACCCGGGCGATGTCCGGTACCACCCGGGGGATCCGGTGCCAGATGGCCTTCTGCAGCGTCAGGGTGACCAGCGCGGCGGTGAGGATCCCCACCACGTTGATCCCCAGCTGCGTGGCGGCCCGGGAGAACTCCTCACCGCCACCGAGGGCGAGGGCGACCGCCATGTCGGCTGCTGCGGGCACGGTGGTCACGGAGATGAAGACGCCCACCAGTGCGCCGCTCCGGGCCGCGGTCAGCGAGAGGACGCCGGCGATCCCGGCCAGCACCGCGACGACGACCGACCAGCGGTCGGGCTGGGTGATGAAGCCGGTCTCCGGGCGCTCGGCGGTGAGCACCTCCGTGCCGAACCAGCCCAGGGCGCGCCCGGCGAGCACGGCCAGCGCGGTGACGGCGATCGCGAGGGCGAACCCCGCGGTCAGGGACACTGCCGCCCGGCGGGCGATCGAGGGCCTGCGGTGGACGACGGCCACCGCCAGCGCGGCGAGCGGGGCGAACTCGGGGCCGAGCACCATCGCGCCGATCACGAGGATGGCGGAGTCGTTGATGATCGCCGCCGCGGCCAGCAGCGTGGCGATGGTCAGGAACGCCAGGTAGGAGGCCGACAGCGAGGACTCGGCGTCCGTGGTGCGGACGACCTGCTCCCAGACGACAGCGTCGGCGCCGTCCCCCGGTGCGCGCTCCTCGGCGCGACGCGCCGCGCTGGAGACCGCCGCGTCGACCGCGACCAGGACGATGCCGCCGTCCTTGTCGACGCCGAGCCGCTTGAGCGCGTCGATCAGCCCGTCGGCCGACTCCCGGGCGACCTCGGCGATCACCAGGTCGCCCGGCGGTACCACCGAGGCGCCCGGGAGCACGGCGAGGTGCGCGGTGCCGGGGTCACCGGCGAAGAGATCCTTCACCTGCGCCGTCCGGTCGGACGGGACGGTCACGCGCAGTTGCAGGAGCACGGTCGCCCTTGATACCGGAGACGACGACGGCGCGTGCCCCCCGGGAGGGGACACGCGCCGTCGTCGGTGTGCGGTGCTGCTACTGCTTCGGGTCGTGCTCCGTCGCGGCGGAGTCCAGGCCCACGCAGTCGTCGGCCTTGGTGCCGACGTCG
>JBEPZM010000228.1:0-4959 GCA_041640835.1 Blastococcus sp. | reverse complement strand
CGGCTCGGGCAGCACCGCGGGCTGACCCAGCTCGCCTCGGGTCGGGGTCGGCGGCGTGCTCGCCCTCCGGTGAGCACGCCGCCCCACGCCCCCGCGCCGTCGCCCCATGCCCCCGGGCCGGCGCAGCCCCTCCCGACCACCCACCCAGCACAGGAAGGAGCCCGCGAGGTGTCCAGCCCGATCCGCACGCACGTGCCCGGCCGGCGCCGGGTCGCCGCGCGCCTGCTCGGCGAACGCGGTGCGGCAGCTGTCGAGTTCGCGCTCGTCGCGCCGGTGCTCCTGCTCCTGCTGCTCGGGATCATCGAGTTCAGCAAGGCCTTCCACAACCAGGCGACGCTCTCGTCGGCCGCCCGTGAGGGCGCCCGGTCGATGGCGCTCGGTCACACCGTGGCCGAGGCCCGCACCGCCGTCCGCGCCACCCTGCCGGCGGGGCTCACCCTCACCGACTCGCAGATCACCATGTCGCTGCCGTCCTGCGCCACCGCGACGGGCACGAACCCCACGGTGACCGTGACGATCAAGTACCACCAGAACGTCGTCGCCGGCCTCCTCGGTGGCGCCGGCTTCAACCTGACCGGCAAGGCGGCCATGCGATGCGGCGGCTGACCCTGCGCGCCCGCATGGGCGAGGAGCGCGGCGCCGTCGGCGTCATGGTCGCCCTCCTGCTCGTCCCGCTCCTGGGCTTCGCGGCCATCGCCGTCGACCTCTCGGCGGTCTACTCGGAGCGCGCGCAGCTGCGCAACGGCACCGACGCCGCCGCCCTGGCCGTCGCCACCGACTGCGCCTGGAAGTCCGACTGCGGTGACGAGGTCGCCACCGCGACCTCGCTGGTCACCAAGAACTCCGGCCAGGTGGGCGCGACCCTGTCGACGCCGACCGTCGCCGTCAACACGACCACCCGCAAGGTGACAGTCACGGCCGGCGCCCAGCAGAAGCACTGGTTCGCGCCGGTGCTCGGCCGCAGCGCCTCCACCGTGAGCGGCACCTCCGTGGCGGCGTGGGCCGGCATCAGCCGGGCGGCGGCGGACATGCCCGTCGCCATCTCGAAGTGCCAGTACGACAAGATGCGCGCCGGCACGGCCCCCATCACGCTCTACCCCGGTGAGGCCGGCACCTGCGGCACGGGTGCCGCTGCGGTGCCCGCCCTGATCTGGCTGAACACCGACGCGAGCGCCTGCAGGACCAGCGACCTCGCGATCGGCGCCACGCTGTCCCGCTACGTGCCCGCGAACCGCAGCGACATGCCCGCGAAGTGCCGGCCCTCGGGGTTCGGCAGCTTCCCGCTGAGCGGCGTGGTGGACACGCAGATCCACCTGCCCGTCTTCGAGCAGGCCTCGTCCACGGCGGCTCCGAAGGTCTACGGCTTCGTCGCCTTCGACGTGGACGAGATCAAGCTCAACGAGCGGTCGTTCCGCGTCACGAACCTCTGGGAGTTGATCATCTTCATCATCCAGTGGTGGTTCAACCGCCTGCCCGAGGACCACGGCTTCAAGGCCATCGGCACCCTCGGCACCTCCGTCGTCCTCTCCGACGCCCCCGCCCAGACATCGGCTCCCGACCTGGGTGCCCGGTCCGTCTTCCTCTCGGAACGGTGATTGCCATGCAACGTCGAGTCCTGGCCGCGATCGCGGCCTTCGCGCTGGCCCTGGTCGGTGCGGTGCTGCTGCTCAGCTACGTCAGTGGCGCCGACGACCGGGCCCGTGCCAGCGAGGAGACCGTGCAGGTCCTCGTCGCGCAGGCGGCCATCGCCGCCGGCACGCCGGCGAACCAGATCGTCGCCAAGGTCGGCCTCGAGGACGTGCCCGCCCGCCTCGTCGCCGAGGACGCGATCACCGACCTCGCCGAGTTCGGCGACAGCCCCACGACCGGGGCCATGCTGCCCGGTGACCAGCTGAGCGCCGGCCGGTTCGCCGAGCGCACCGCCATCAAGGAGCGGGACGGCGAGGAGGAGGTCAGCCTCACCCTCGACGCCCAGCGCGCGGTGGGCGGCGCCCTCGGCGCGGGTGACCGCGTCGCGGTGTACCTCACCAGGACGACGGACGCCGGCAGCACCAGCGAGCGCATCTACGACGACGTCGAGGTCACCCGCATCAGCGGCATCGACGACTCGGGTGCGATCACCGACCCCACGGGCGGCGTCACCGTCACCCTCGCCCTCACCCCCGAGCAGGCCACCACCGTCATCGGCGCCTCGCGCGACGGCGCCGTGTGGCTCTCGCTCGTCACCAAGTCGGAGGTCTGACATGAGCCAGGTACTGATCATCGGCGCGGACACCGCGCTGGAGCAGCAGTTCGCCCGGGCCACCGACGGTGACCTGGTGCAGCTGACCGTCGAGCACCTCGACGTCCACGGCGGGCTGCTGGCCCGCATCGAGGAGGCCGGCTTCCCGAACGTCGTCGTCCTCGGCGCGGACGTCGCCCTCGAGCGGGCCCTCGAGCTCGCCCAGGCCGTCGACCTGAGCCGCCCGGCGACCAGCGTCGTCATCGTCGCCGACGCCGACGCCGACCTCTGGGTGACCGCCATGCGCGCCGGGGTGCGGGACGTCCTCGCCCCCGACGCGGCGCTCCCCGAGGTGACCGCCGTCCTGGAGCGGGCCGACGAGCGCGCCCAGACCCGGCTGCAGGCCACCCTGCAGGAGACGACGCGGGTGCCCGAGCACCGGCTGATCGTCGTCGCCTCGCCCAAGGGCGGGGTCGGCAAGACCACCGTCTCGACGAACCTGGCCGTCGGCCTCGCGCAGTCCGGCCTGGGTTCGACCGTGCTGGTCGACCTCGACATGCAGTTCGGCGACGTCGCCAGCGCGCTGGCGCTCGTCCCGGACTACACGCTGCCGGACACCGTGCACGGCGCCGCCAGCACCGACCCGTTGGTGCTGAAGACGTTCCTCAGCCGGCACCCGAGCGGGCTCTACGTGGTGGCCGGCAGCGACTCGCCGGCCTCCGGTGACGCCGTCTCCGCCGAGCAGGTCGCCCGGCTGCTGGACACGCTGAGCCACGAGTTCCGCCACGTCATCGTGGACACCGCGCCCGGCCTGTCCGACCACACGCTCATCGCCCTCGAGCGGGCCACCGACCTGGTGCTCATGAGCAGCATGGACGTGCCGGGCGTGCGCGGTCTCCGCAAGGAGCTCGACGTGCTCCGTGAGCTGAACCTCGTCCCCGAGCAGCTGCACCTGGTGCTCAACATGTCGGACCCGGCGGGCGGCCTCTCGCTGGCCGACGTCGAGAAGGCCGTCGGGGCGCCGCTGGACGTCGTGCTGCCGCGCAACCCGGCGGTCACGCTGTCCACCAACACCGGCGTCCCGCTGCTCCAGGACAGCAACCGCGACCCGGTGAGCCGTGGGCTGCGCCAGCTGCTGTCCCGCTTCCTGCCCACGACCGAGGAGCGCCCGACCGGGCTGCTCGGCCGACTGCCGTTCCGGGCCGGTTCGCGATGAGCCTCATCGAGCGCCTCGCCGAGGCGCGCGGGGAGCAGGCACTGGGCGCCGACCCGGTCCGGCTGGCCCGCGAGGCCGCCGCCGAGGAGGCCCGGAGCCTGGCGTCCCGCGTCGAGTCCAGCAGCAAGAAGCGGGGCGACGGCGACGCCGGCCGCACCGCGGTCACCGAGGTCAGCTCGCCGGGGGAGGGGCTCAACCGCCTCCGGGAGCGGGCCACGCTCGCGCTGTTCGACCGGCTGGGGACCAAGCTCAACGACCCCGACCTGCCCGAGGAGCAGCTGCACGCCCTCGTGCGGGCCGAGCTGCAGCGGGTGCTCGCCAACGAGAAGACCCCGCTGACCGCCGAGGACCGCGCCCGGCTCACCGCCGACGTCACCGACGAGGTGCTCGGGCACGGCCCGCTGCAGCCGCTGCTGGACGACCCGACGGTCAGCGAGATCATGGTCAACGGACCGGACATGGTCTACGTCGAGCGGGCCGGCAAGCTCACCCGGTCGACGGTGACCTTCGCCTCCGAGGACCACCTGCGCCGGGTCATCGAGCGCATCGTCTCCCGCGTGGGACGCCGCATCGACGAGTCCTCGCCGCTCGTGGACGCCCGCCTCGCCGACGGTTCCCGCGTCAACGCGATCATCCCGCCGCTGGCCTTCGGCGGATCGTCGCTGACGATCCGGAAGTTCTCCCGCAAGCCCTTCCAGGTCAGCGACCTCGTCGCCTTCGGCACCATGTCGCCGGAGATGGCGGAGCTGCTGCGCGCCTGCGTCGAGGCCCGGCTGAACATCATCGTGTCCGGCGGCACCGGCACCGGTAAGACGACGCTGCTGAACGTGCTCTCCTCGTTCATCCCCGCCAACGAGCGGATCATCACGATCGAGGACGCCGTCGAGCTGCAGCTCCAGCAGGAGCACGTCGTCCGGCTGGAGTCCCGGCCCGCGAACATCGAGGGCAAGGGCGCCGTCGGCATCCGCGAGCTGGTCCGCAACTCGCTGCGCATGCGCCCGGACCGCATCGTCGTCGGTGAGGTCCGCGGCGGCGAGAGCCTGGACATGCTGCAGGCCATGAACACCGGCCACGACGGCTCGCTGTCGACGGTGCACGCGAACGCCCCGCGCGACGCGGTCTCCCGGCTCGAGACGCTGGTGCTCATGGCGGGCATGGACCTGCCGCTGCGCGCCGTCCGCGAGCAGGTCGCCTCCGCCGTCGACGTGATCGTGCAGATCAGCCGGCTGCGGGACGGCACCCGCCGGGTCACCCACGTCACCGAGGTCCAGGGCCTGGAAGGCGACACCGTCGTCCTCCAGGACGCCTTCCTCTTCGACTACTCGGCCGGCACCGACCTCAACGGCCGGTTCCTCGGCAAGGCCGTCCCGACCGGCGTCCGCCCCCGCTTCGCGGAGAAGTTCGCCGACCTCGGCATCTCGCTGTCGCCGCGCGTGTTCGGCGCGGCGTCCGAGCGGCCGCGGGTGCGGGGTAACGCCTGATGGACGCCGCCCTCCTCCTCGGCATGGTCGCGCTCGTCGCC
>JBEPZM010000227.1:0-5011 GCA_041640835.1 Blastococcus sp. | reverse complement strand
CCATGCTCGGCGGGGGAGCGCTGCTGACGCTGGTCCGGCTGGCCCGCGGGCCCTCGCTGCTGGACCGGGTGGTCGCCACCGACGTGCTGCTGGTCATCATCTCGGCCGGGCTGGCGGTGTACGCAGCTCTCGAGCGCGACCCGACCGTGGTGCCGGTCCTCGTGGTGGTGTCGCTGCTGGCGTTCGTGGGTTCGGTGTCGGTGGCCCGCTACATCGGCGGGATGCTCATCTCGTCGGGCGGGGACGGCCAGGACGTCGGCCTCCCGCTGGCCGACGAGGAGCGGGTGGCCCGCGCCGCGGAGGGGGACCAGCGGTGAGCGAGATCGAGAGCGTCCGCGACGTCGTCGCCGTGGTGCTGCTGCTGGCGGGGTCGTTCCTGTGCCTCACCGCCGGACTGGGGCTGGTGCGGTTCCCGGACGTCCTGACCCGGATGCACGCCGGCACCAAGCCGCAGGTGCTGGGCATCCTGCTGATCATGGTCGGCGGGGCCATCCGGCTGGAGGGCTGGTCGGCGACCTGGATGCTGCTGCTGGTCGCCGTCTTCCAGATGCTCACCGCGCCGGTCAGCGCGCACATGATCAGCCGGGTGGCCTACCGCCGCCGGCACGTGCGCCGCGACCTGCTGCTCGTCGACGAGCTGCGCACCGGCGAGGCCTCGGACCGGCTGTACCGCGGTGACGAGCCGGCCGACGCCCCGCCCGAGGACCCCGGGCGGGCCCTGGTGGAGAGCCGCCGCGAGGACGGGGACCTCCCGCCGGCCTGAGCCCGTGGTCCTACGCCGTCGGCGACTGCACCATCCAGCGGTGGCCGAACGGGTCGATCAGCCGCCCGCCCCGGCCGTACGGCTCGTCGGTGGCCGGGCGCTCGACGGTGGCCCCGGCCGCCTCGGCCCGGCGCATGACGTCGTCGACGTCCGGCACGGAGAGGTGCAGGGAGACCGGGGGCTTGGCGTCACCCGGTCCCTGGAGGCCGTACTCGGGGTACTCGTCGGCGAGGTAGAGCGTGGCGCCGGCCAGCTCGAGCTCGGCGTGGCCGACGCGGTCGCCGTCGAGGTAGGGATCGCTGACGGTGCGGGCGCCGAACGCCTCGGCGTAGAAGTCGATCGCGGCACGGGCGTCGCGGACGACGAGGTAGGGGATGAGCGCGGGCACGGCGTAGCTCCTCGGATCGGTGGATGGGCGCTGATGCAGCAGGGCGCGGCGCAGGCGGTCGCGCAGGGCCGCGGCGTAGGCCGGGTCGGGGTCGACCGGGCCCGTCGGGCGGGTCAGTGCGGCGCGGTGGCCGGGGGAGAGCTGCTCCAACACCTGCTGCGCGCGGAGGCCGTCGAGCTCGTCGTCCCAAGGGTCCGCGCCGTGCTGCTCGCCGCCGTCCAGCAGCCGCAGCCCCCCGTTCCTCGCGCTCGAGGCGCCGCCACTGGTCGACGAGCTTGTGCCGCGCGGTGCCGATCAGCCAGGCGGTGGTCACGGGCATGCGGGCCTGCACCGCGGCGAGGAACGTCTCGGCGGTGAGGTCCTCGGCGACCGCCCGCTGACCGCAGCGCGCGAGCAGGTAGCCGTACACCTGGGGCCGGGCTGCTCATGTCCCTCCGTCGTCCGGGAGCCGTGTTCTCCGACGCCCCGGCGACGATTTCCCTACCGCTGCGCCCGGTTGACCGCCGAGACGACTGCGCGCAGGGACGCGGTCACGATGTTGGCGTCGATGCCCACACCCCAGAGGATCCGGTCGCCGACGGCGCACTCGACGTAGGCCGCGGCGCGTGCGTCGCCACCGGCGGAGAGGGCGTGCTCGGCGTAGTCGAGCACCCGGACGTCGACGTCGACGCTGTGCAGGGCGTCGACGAACGCGGCGATCGGCCCGTTGCCCCGGCCCTGGAGGGTGACCGGTACGCCGCCCTCGACCAGCTCGACGACCATCTCGTCGGACTGGTCGCCGTTGGCGGTGTGCCGGTGCCCGGCCAGGCCGAACCGGCCCCACGGGGCGTCGGGGTCGGGCAGGTACTCGCTGGAGAACGCGGCCCACATCTGCGCGGCCGTGACCTCGCCGCCCTCGTCGTCGGTGTGCTGCTGGATGACGGCGCTGAACTCGATCTGCAGCCGGCGGGGCAGGTCGAGGTGGTTCTCGGTCTTCATGATGTAGGCGACGCCGCCCTTGCCGGACTGGCTGTTCACCCGGATGACCGCCTCGTAGCTGCGGCCGACGTCCTTGGGGTCGATCGGCAGGTACGGCACGGCCCAGGGCATCCGGTCGACGGTCGTGCCGGCGGCCGCGGCGTCGGCCTCCAGGGCCTTGAAGCCCTTGTTGATGGCGTCCTGGTGGGAGCCGGAGAAGGCGGTGTAGACCAGGTCGCCGCCGTAGGGGTGCCGCTCGTGGACGCCCAGCTGGTTGCAGTACTCGACGGTGCGGCGGATCTCGTCGATGTCGGAGAAGTCGATCTGCGGGTCGATGCCCTGGCTGAACAGGTTGAGGCCCAGGGTGACCAGGTCGACGTTGCCGGTGCGCTCGCCGTTGCCGAACAGGCAGCCCTCGATGCGGTCGGCGCCGGCGCGGTAGCCCAGCTCGGCGGCGGCGACGGCGGTGCCCCGGTCGTTGTGCGGGTGCAGCGACAGGACGACGGAGTCGCGCCGGCCCAGGTTGCGGTGCATCCACTCGATCTGGTCGGCGTAGACGGTGGGCTCGGCCATCTCGACCGTCGCCGGCAGGTTCAGGATGGTCGGCCGGTCCGGGGTGGGCTCCCAGACGTCGGTGACGGCGTCGCAGATCTCGACGGCGAAGTCGAGCTCGGTGCCGGTGAAGGACTCGGGGGAGTACTCGAAGCGGATGTCGGTGTCGCCCATCTGCTCGGCGAACTTCCGGACGACGCGGGCCCCGTGCACGGCGATGTCGATGATGCCGGCGCGGTCGGAGTCGAAGACGACGCGGCGCTGCAGGGTCGACGTCGAGTTGTACAGGTGGGCGATCGCCTGCTTCGCGCCGCGCAGGGACTCGAAGGTGCGCTCGATGAGCTCGTCGCGCGCCTGGGTCAGCACCTGGATGGTGACGTCGTCGGGGACCAGGTCCTCCTCGACGAGCTGGCGGACGAAGTCGAAGTCGGTCTGGCTGGCCGCCGGGAAGCCGACCTCGATCTCCTTGTAGCCCATGTCGACCAGCAGCTGGAACATCCGCCGCTTGCGGTCGGGGGTCATCGGGTCGATGAGGGCCTGGTTGCCGTCGCGCAGGTCGACCGCGCACCAGCGCGGGGCCTGGGTGGTGATCGTCTCCGGCCAGGTGCGGTCGGCCAGGACGACAGGGGTGAAGGGGGCGTAGCGGTGGATCGGCATCCGGGAGGGCTGCTGCGGATGGCGTGCGTGCGGGTGCTGCTCGTTCACGGAAGGGCTCCTCTGGCGCGGGCTGGACTCAGCTCCGGTGGGGCGGTCAGCAGGCGCCGGGAACGGTCACGGCAGATCACCGCGGCGAGGGGGCCGACCTAGGAGAGGGCCTCGCCGCGGCGGGTAAGCAGGAGGCTGCCGCGCACGGGCCCACCGTAGCAGCGGGTCAGCCCACGTCGCAGGAGCACGGGCACTGCTCGGCGTGGACCGGCCGGCCGGACCAGTCGTCGAGCTCGTCGCACGCCGGTGGGCAGGTGCAGGTGAAGGGCTCGGTCGGCCGCAGTTCCCCGGCCGCCACCCGCCTCGCCCGCTCGTCCTCGCGCCGTTGCCGTGCCTCGCGCTGTCGGGCCGCGGCCCGTTCCGCGGGCGAGTCACCGGGCTGCGGCACGAGGTGGTCGTCGGGCCGGCTCTGTGCACGGCTCCCCTCGTCCGCCCACGGGTCCCGACGGTCGAACGTGTAGGTCGGCTGCCGCAGGAGCGGGCGGTGCTCCCACCGCGACGCACGCTCGTCGCTGAGCACGGTGTCCAGGTGCGCCGGGAACCGCCGCCCGCTCCGGTCGCGGACCCCGTCCGGATGCATGCCGCGCACCTCCACGCCGGACCCGTCCAGCAGGGCGATCCGCAGCCCCGCTGTCTCGGCGGCGCGTGCCAGGGCGGTGGCCGGCAGATCCCGCGTCCCGGCCTCGGCGTGTGCGACTGCTGCGGGGCTCAGACCGACGGCGTCCGCCAGCTGGCGCTGCGACATGTCAGCTGTCCGCCGGATCCGACGCAGAACCCCGCACAGATCGAACGGGGCGGCCATGGACTCGATGGTCCGGCCCGCCGGCGGCGCCAGGGTGCGCGAGTGCTCGGCTGTGGACGCGGGTGAGCCCGGTGGATGACGGGTTCCCGACAGTCGGACTCTGCTTACGGTGCGAAGCAGAGGCCGAAGCGCGCCGGGGGCGTGCTCCGCCGAAGCTCGGACTCTGCTTACAACGGGAAGCAGAGTCCGACTGTGCTCGGGGCAACTGTGCGGGTCCGGTCGGGCCGGTCGCCAGCCGCCACTCAGAAGTCCTTGCGGAGGCGCAGGCGGAGGGGGCGGCCGTCGGGGTCGTCGACGAGGCGGTAGATCGGGGTCGCCCAGAGGCGGGTGAACCACGGCAGCCGCTCGGCGCGGTGCTTTCGCAGGCGACCCGGCGGTCGAGGACCGCGCCGGCCGCCGTCGTGCCAGGCGTCGAGGGCCGCGGCTCGCTCGACCAGGGTCTCGACGAAGCGTTCGGCATCGAGGGCCAGCTCGTCCTCGCTGCTGTCGGCTGCCAGGTCGAGGTGCTCGCGCGCCAGGGCCAGCCGCAGGTCGCGGGCGAAGGTACGGGCGCCCTCGCCGGTGCCGGCCGGGTCGCGTGGCTCCCGGGTGTCCCGGGTGGGGTCCAGGACGGCACTGGAGAGCTCGCTGTCGTGGGTCCACGACCGCCGGTTGAAGTTGTCGCTACCCACGCTGACCCAGGTGTCGTCGACGACGCAGACCTTGGCGTGCACGTACACCGGCGTCCCGGCGTGGTTCTCGACGTCGAAGACGTGCACCCGGCCCTCGCCGGCCTTGCGGCACATCTCCAGCGCCTGCCAGCGGCCCACGTACTGCGGCCGCTCGGCGAGTGCGCCGTCCTGGT
>JBEPZM010000226.1:0-5025 GCA_041640835.1 Blastococcus sp. | reverse complement strand
AGTCCATGAGCTTGCAGACCGGCGGCCGGGCCATGGGAGCGACCTCGACGAGGTCGAGCTCCGAGTCCTGGGCCAGACGCAGCGCTTCGCCGATCGACACGACGCCTACCTGCTCGCCCTCGGGTCCGACCAGGCGGACCTCGGGGACGCGGATGCGGTCGTTGATGCGGGGCTCGGTGATGGCCTCTCCTCTGCTCTTGCCTGTGAGGAGCCGCCCGTCCCGGGTGCGGAGAGAACGAAGGCCCCGCGAGCATCTGCTCACGGGGCCCACTCTCCGGGTCCGCAGCCGTCCGAGGACGTCTGCGGGATGCGACGACCGACCGGGGTCGGTCCTCGCGATCCGGGGACCTGAGTGCCTGGACGGCGTCAGGTGGGAGCGGGCTCCTCTTGGATCAGCGGCCCGGGGCGGGGCCGCTGGTTGGTTCGCGCGCCTCATGTAGCGGGGGGAGGCACGCCCACACTACAGCGTGCGGATCCCTCCGGTCATTCCCGGGTCCGCGTCAGTTGTCGTACAGGAGCGGCGGCGGGACCGGGTCCTGGGCCCGGGCGGCGGCATGCAGCGTGCGCAGCCCGTCGACCACGCGCGCCGCGTACTCGCCGTCGACCGCCTGCAGGCCCCACATCGAGACCTCGTCGCCGTTCTCCAGGGCCAGCGAGCCCCAGGCCGACTTCCGGTCGAACCGCACCGCCCGCACCGCCTGCCACGGGAGCTGGTGGGCGACGAACAGGTTGCGCACGCGCACGCCCGCGGCGTCGGCGTCCACGCGGGAGCGCCCCAGGAACAGGACGCCGACCGCGAGCAGGAGGCCGATGCCGGCCAGCGCGATCTGGTCGGCCACCCCGTACTCGACCACGGTGTTCGTCGTCGAGGGCAGCGTGGCGACGACCACCGCCGTCACGGCGAGCACGACCGCGGCCAGGACGACCAGCAGCAGCCGGAACCGCCGCGGCACGGCGCTGACGGCAGCAGGGGTGGCGGTGGCGGGACCGGACATGTCCCCATGGTGACAGCCGGCGCCGCGGACGCGGCTGGCAGAGTGCCCGGACGTGGAGATCTCCGGCACCGCCCAGCACGAGGCGTGGCAGGTCCGCGCCCTGCCCCCGGTCGAGCAGTTGCGCGAGGACCTGTGGTCGATCCCGGTGCCCATCCCGCACAACCCGCTCCGCTACAACAGCATCTACGCCTTCGCCCTGGACGGCGGCGGGCTCGGGCTGATCGACACCGGCTGGGGCAGCGACGAGTCGTGGGCCGCGCTCACCGCCGGCCTGGCCGCGATCGGCGGCGCCGTCGCCGACGTCCGCGGCGCGCTCGTCACCCACCTGCACTTCGACCACCTGGGGCTGGCCGGGCGGGTCCGTGAGGCCAGCGGCGCGTGGATCGCCATGCACCCGGCCGACGCCACGGCCGTGCAGCACCTCACGACCTCGGGCGCGCAGGACGTCGTGGACACCGAGGTGGAGTTCCTCGTCGGCCTCGGCGCCGATCGCGACGAGGCGGTGTCGGACGTCGGCCCTGCCGAGAACATGGGCAACTGGACGTCGATGGCCGTGCCCGACCGGCTGCTCGAGGACGGCGAGCACGCCGACTTCCCGGGATGGCGGCTGCGCGCGGTGCACACGCCGGGGCACACCCCCGGGCACCTGTGCTTCGCCGAGGAGGACACCCGGCTGTTCTTCTCCGGCGACCACGTCCTCCCCCGGATCAGCCCGAACATCTCGACCAATGCCCGCGGCGGGGATCCGCTGCGCGACTACCTCGACTCGCTGGCCGCCGTCCGGGACCTGGACGCGGCGGAGGTGCTCCCGGCGCACGAGTGGCGCTTCCGCGGGCTGGCCGACCGCGTGGACTCGCTGACCACCCACCACGAGCACCGCCTGGCCGAGCTGCTGGCCGCCATCGCGGCGCACCCCGGGTCCACGCCGTGGCAGCTGGCCGCTCACCTCACCTGGTCGCGGCCGTGGGAGCAGTACGAGCGGCGGATGCGGATCTTCGCCGTCACCGAGACCGACGCCCACCTGCGGCTGCTGGCCAGTCGCGGCCTCGTCGTCGGCAGCGGCGGACCGGTGCCGACCTGGACGCCCGCCGCGCGCTGACCTCCGGCGGGCCGGCCGACGCCGGCCCGGCGATCACGTTTGCGGCTCCGCCGTTCTGCGCACGGACCAGCAGGATCCGCACGTGTCGAGAAGCCGGCCGCGCGCGCTGCTGTCGCACGTGGAAGGCACCCCGTGAACAACATCCGTGCCGACGAACCGGTCGTCCCGCTGACCGACGAGCTGGCCGGGGTCTTCGCCCGGATGGCGGGGCTCCTGCTCTCCGAGGAGACCGTCGAGACCTCGCTCAGCCTGCTCAGCGCCCTGGCGCACGAGACGGTCCCGGGATCGTGCGGGGCGGGGGTCTCGGTGATCGAGGGCGGGAAGCGGACCTCGGCGGGGTCGACCGACGACCGCGTCCGGGACGCCGACGCCCTGCAGTACGAGCTCGACGAGGGCCCGTGCCTGGCCGCGACCGCACTCCGCGAGCTGGTCGTGATCGACGACCTCGACCACGAGCGACGGTGGCCCCGGTGGGTCGCCGCCGTCCGGCCGCTGGGCCTGCGCGGTGCCCTGAGCACCCCACTGGTGGCCGGCACCACCACCGTGGGCGCGATCAAGGTCTACGCGGACCGGCCGCACGCCTTCGACGACGTCAGCCGCCAACGGCTCACGCTGTTCGCGGCGCAGGCCGCGCTGCTGGTCGCCAACGTGCAGTCCTACCACCGCGCCGAGCGGCTCAGCGAGCCCATGCGCGAGGCCGTCCGCGACCGGGACCTGGTCGGCATGGCCAAGGGCGTGCTGATGGGCCGGCATGGGATCGACGAGCAGGCGGCCCTGCGGATGCTCATCGCCCGCGGCTCCGAGCGCGGCATCGGCCTCGTGGCCGCAGCACGGGCGGTGGTCGAGTCCACCGCCGGCCGACGCCGGTGACGGACGACCTGCAGCGGTCGGCCCTGGCGGCCGGCTACGCGCACGCCGACCTCACCCTCGAGCAGCTCTGGATGCGCTACTTCGCCCTCGGTGGCACCGCCGACCTCACCGAGGTCGACGCCTACCTGAACGGGCTCGCTGCCCTGCCGGACCACCAGTCCGACCTGATCGCACACGCGGTGAACGAGCGGCTCGACGAGCTGTTCACCCGGCACCGGGTGCCCTACGCGCGGGTGATCCGGCGCCCCCGGCCGGAGTCGGGCCCGCTGGCCGCGCTCGCGAGGCTGCTGGAGGTCGCCGGTGACGCGGCCCCCGAACGGATCCCCGACCTGGTCACGGAGGCCGGCCGGCTGATGGACGTGGACGTGACTGTCCACCGGATCGACCACGAGCAGCGCTGCCTGGTCCGGCTGGGTGGCGACGACACGGAGGACAGACAGCTGCTCGGCGTGGACAGCACGATGGCCGGCCGGGCCTTCCGCACCATCCAGGTGGTCGCCTCCGACCGGGAGGGGCGCCCGTGCCTGTGGGTGCCGGTGCTCGACGGCGCCGACCGGGTCGGCGTCCTGGAGGTGCGCGTGGAGTCCACCGGCGCCCTGCACGACCCCGCCCTGCGCGAGCAGTGCTGGACGTTGGCCTCCCTGCTCGGCCACATCCTGATCTCCATGGAGCCCTACGGCGACGGCCTGGAGCGACCACGGCGCAACCGGCCCATGTCACCGGCCGCCGAGCTGATCTGGCAGCAGCTGCCGCCGCTCACCGCCGCCACCGACTCCTTCCTCCTCGCCGGCCGGCTCGAGCCCAGCTACGAGGTCGGCGGCGATGCCTTCGACTACGCGCTGTCCCAGGACACGGTGTCGCTGGGCGTCTTCGACGCGGTGGGGCACGGGATCCACGCGGCGCTGATGGCGTCGGCCGCGCTGGCCGCGTACCGGAGCGTCCGCCGGGACGGCCGCAGCGTCTTCGACCAGGCCCGGGCCATCGACGACGTGGTGTCGTCGACCTTCTCGGGGAGCGCCTTCGTGACCGGGGTGATCGCGGAGGTGGACATCGCGTCCGGGCGGCTGCGCTACGTCAACGCCGGTCACCCGTCGCCGCTGCTGCTCCGCGGCGGGCGGGTGGTGAAGGAGCTCGACGGCGGCCGCCGGGTGCCCTTCGGGCTGGAGACCGGGGATCTCACGGTGGGCGAGGAGGTGCTGCAGCCCGGTGACTGGCTGGCGCTGTACACCGACGGCATCACCGAGGCGCGGGACGCGTCCGGCGCATGGTTCGGCGAGGCCCGCCTCACCGAGTTCCTCGGGCGGGCGATGGCCGCCGGCCAGCCGCCCGCGGAGACCGTCCGCCGGCTGACCGAAGCCGTCCTGGAGCACCAGGGCGGACTGCTCCAGGACGACGCTTCGGTGCTGCTGGCGCGGTGGAAGCAGCAGTGACACGCACCACAGGTCGCTGCGCGCCACCGGGACCGGACACATCCTCGTAACGCCGGGGCACCACGATGGGTGGGCACCGGCCCGAACGGGCGTGCTGCGACCGAGGGGGTGCCGTGACCGAGCTCGACCAGGAACCGGCGGCTCCGGCGGAGCTCCCGCTGGCCGGCTACACGGTGGCGGTGACCGCCGCCCGCCGCAAAGAGGAGCTCGGCGCGCTCCTGGACCGGCGGGGTGCACGGGTGGTCTACGCACCGGCGATCCGCATCGTGCCGCTGTCGGACGACACGGAGCTGGTCGCCGCGACGCGCCGCGTGCTGGCGGCGCCGGTCGACCTCGTGGTGGCGACGACCGGTGTCGGGTTCCGCGGCTGGCTCGAGGCCGCCGACGCCTGGGATCTGCCGCTGGTCGCGCACCTGCGCGGCGCCCGGGTGATGGCCCGCGGGCCCAAGGCGCGCGGCGCGATCCGCGGCGGCGGCCTGGTGGACGCCTGGTCGCCGGAGTCGGAGTCCTCCGCAGAGGTGCTGTCCCACCTGCTCTCCGGTGCCGAGGGCCCGCTCGAGGGACGGCGGATCGCCGTCCAGCTGCACGGCGACCCGCTGCCCGACCTGGTCGAAGGACTGCGCGCGACCGG
>JBEPZM010000225.1:0-5113 GCA_041640835.1 Blastococcus sp. | reverse complement strand
GCTCGGACCCGCAGGCCGAGTGGGTGGCCCACCCCGAGGGGCTGTCCTACGCCGCCGAGCTGGTCGAGCTGATCAAGTCGATGGGCGACTTCTCCGTCGGCGTCGCCGCCTTCCCGGAGCGGCACCCCCGTTCGCCGGACTTCGACACCGACGTCGACATGTTCGTGGCCAAGTGCCGGGCCGGCGCCGACTTCGCGATCACGCAGATGTTCTTCCGCGCCGAGGACTACCTCCGGATGCGGGACCGCGTGACAGACCGGGGCTGCGACGTGCCGATCATCGCCGGCGTCATGCCGGTGACCAACGCCCGGCAGATCAAGCGCATCGTGCAGCTGTCGGGCCAGGCGTTCCCGGCCGATCTCGCCGAACGGTTCGAGGCGCTCGACGGTGACCGGCCGGAGGACAAGGCGGCGGTGCGGGCCTTCGGGGTCGAGGTGGCCACCGAGCTGTGCCGCACCCTGCTGGACGAGGGCGTGCCCGGCATCCACTTCATCACCATGAACCGGTCGACGGCGACCCGGGACGTCTACACCAACCTGGTCGGCGCCCCGTCGGTCACGACCGCGGGCTGACCGGCGCGGAGAGCACGGCCGCGGCCTTCGCGGCGGCCTTCCGCAGGCCCTCGCGCTCGGCGGAGTAGCCGCCGACCACGCCCACCACGGGGATGTTGGACAGCGCCCGGTGGCGCAGCTTGCCCTTGGGCCGGGCATCCAGGGCGCTGTCGATGCGGGCCAGCAGCCGGGCCACCCGCCACACCGTGCGCACCGGGCCGAGCACGCCCTTGCGCTCCTGGGGGGCGCCGAAGGCCTCGCCGCGGTAGGTGCCGCGGCTCTTCATGAGCAGCGGTCCGACCGCCTCGGGGGAGAGGTCGCGGTCGAGCAGGACGCGGGAGAGCAGTGACACCCGCTCGGCGGGGTCGGTGACGTCGTGCTCGCCGGCGACGCCGAGGACGACGATGGACTGGACCGCGGTGCCCACCGTGTTCTGCAGCGGCAGCAGGTCGGCGACCTTGCCGGCGAAGCGGGGCGCGGCGGACAGGACCGCGGCGATCCGCGACACCTGGTCGGCCCACCAGTGGTCGCGTTCGGCCTGCGGTCGCGCCGGCGGGCGGCCCAGCTTCGTGGCCAGCGGGGTGGCCAGGCGGTCCACCCGCCGGAGGACGTCGACGACGACGGCGTCACTGATCGGGGCAGCCATGACGGTGCCCTGCCCAGAACGGGCCCGGCGCACGCGTGAGCTGCGTCCCGGCCCCGGCGTCCACCGGCGGAGCGCACGTACCGTGGCCGGCATGTCGGACCGCGGGCGCGCCGCCGCGCCCCGCTGGGCGGCGGTCGGGGTGCTGGTCGCGGTGCTGGTCTCCCTCCCCGCGGTCGTCGGCGCGCTGCCGGTCCCGGACGCGGATGTCTCAGCCTCCGACCTGCGCGCCGCCGTCCTGGACAGCGGGTCCGTCGGGTACTCCGGTTACGCCGAGTCCGCCGGCGGGCTGGCGCTGCCGGTCACCGACCAGCTGACCTCGGTGGCCGACCTGTTCAGCGACCGGACGACGATGCGGGTCTGGTGGCGCGGCCCGACCGACCACCGGGTCGACGTCGTGACCACCGCCGGCGAGACCGGCGTGCACCGCGACCGGCGGGGCACCTGGACCTGGGAGTACGAGCGGGCGACGGCGACCCGCACGGAGACCGCGCCGCTGGAGCTGCCCGCCGCGCCCGACCTGCTGCCGCCCGCGCTGGGCCGGCGGCTGCTCTCCGAGGCCGCCGACGCCGAGCTCTCCCGGATCGGCGCGCGCCGGGTGGCCGGCCGCGATGCGCTCGGGCTCCGGCTGGTGCCCGCCGAACCGGCCGCCTCGGTTCGCCGGGTGGACGTGTGGGTCGACGGCGACAGCGGGCTGCCGCTCCAGGTCGAGGTGGTGGCGACGGGGACCGACCGGCCGACGCTGGACACCCGCTTCCTGGACCTCGAGCTGCTCCGCCCGCCGGCGGAGGTGACCGCGTTCCGGCCGCCACCAGGGGCGACGGTGCGGGAGGGACGGCAGGCGGAGGTGCTCCGCGAGGCCGGCGACCGCGTGCGCCCCGTGGCGCTCCCGCCCGAGCTCGCCGGCCTGCCTCGGCGGGTGATCGAGGGAGCGCCGGACGGGATCGGGCTCTACGGGTCCGGCGTCACGCTGCTCGCCGTGGCACCTGTCCCGGAGGGGCTGGCCGTCGCCCTGGCCGACACGCTGGCGCAGAGCCCGGACGCCGTCGTCGACGACGCCGGAGCGCGGATCGCCGCCGGGCCGGTGGGCCTGATGCTGGTGCAGCCTCGGGGCCGTGGCCCGTACGTGCTCACCGGCACGGTCACCCTCGACGCCCTGGTCGCCGCCGCCGGTCAGCTGCCCGAGCTGGCGGCTCCGGGATGACCGTCGTCATCAGCACCCGCGGCCTGGTCAAGCGGTACGGGCGCGTGCGGGCCGTCGACGGCATCGACCTCGACGTGGAGCAGGGCGACGTCTACGGCTTCCTCGGCGCCAACGGGTCGGGCAAGACCACCACCGTGCGCATGCTGCTCGGGCTGGTGCTGCCCACGAGCGGGGAGATCGAGCTGCTGGGCGGCCGGATGCCCCGCGCCGGACGGCGGGTGCTGCCGCGGGTGGGTGCGCTGATCGAGGGCCCCGCCTCCTACGGGCACCTGTCCGGGCGGGAGAACCTGCGGCTGCTCGACGCCTCCGGTCGTGGCGGGCCGTGGCGCACCCGGACCGCGCGCGTCGACGCCGCGCTGGACCAGGTGGGGCTCGGCGGTGCGGGGCGCAAGCCGGTGAAGGCGTACTCCCTCGGCATGCGCCAGCGGCTCGGGCTGGCCGGTGCGCTGCTCCGCCGTCCCGAGCTGCTCGTCCTCGACGAGCCGACCAACGGCCTGGACCCGCAGGGGATCTCCGAGATCCGCGAGCTCCTCCTGGACCTGCACCGCGGCGGGACGACGATCTTCCTGTCCAGCCACCTGCTCGCCGAGGTGGAGCAGCTGTGCTCCCGGGTGGGCGTGCTCGACCGCGGCCGGCTGGTGCTGCAGGACCGGATCGCCACCCTGGTCGCCCCCACCGGGTCGACGGTCGTGCACAGCCCGGCCCCCGACCGGGTGCGCGCCCTGCTCGACGGGCGGGTCACCGCCATCGACGGCGACCGCCTCGTCGTGCGGGGCAGCGACCCCGCCGAGGTCAACGCCCTGCTCGTGGGCGCCGGCATCCCGGTGACCGGGCTGGCCCTGGACCGTCCGTCGCTCGAGCAGGTGGTGCTGGCCGCCGCCGGCACGAGCTCCGACCGGGTGGAGGCCCGCCGGTGATCGCCGTCGAGCTGCGGAAGATGTTCCGCCGGCCGCGCACGTGGGGCGCCATCGCCGTCCTCAACTCGCTGCCGGTCCTGGTGGCGGTGCTGTTGGTCGTCACCGACCTGGCACCCCGGCCCGGTGAGGGACCGCCGTTCCTGTCGGCCGTCCTGCGCAACGGGTCGCTCTACCCGCTGGCCGCGCTGGCCATCGTGCTGCCGCTGTTCCTGCCGATCGCGGTCGCGGTCATCGCGGGCGACGCGGTCGCGGGGGAGGCGCAGGCCGGGACGCTCCGCTACCTGCTCGCCCGGCCGGTCGGGCGCACCCGGCTGCTGGTCGCCAAACTGGTCGCCGTCCTGGCCTTCGTCGTGGTGACCGTGGTGGTGGTCGCCGCCGTCGGCTACCTCGTGGGGACGACGCTGTTCGACGCCCAGCCCGTCGGAGGGACGTCGGTGTCGGGCACCTCGCTGACGTCCGGGCAGATCACCGGCCGGACCGTGCTCGCCATCGGCTACGTCGCGGTGTCGATGCTGGGGGTGGCGGCGTTCGGCCTGTTCTTCTCGACGCTGACCGACTCGCCGCTGGCCGCCACCATGGGCGCCCTCGCGGTGCTCGTCACCTCGTCGCTGCTGTTCACCCTGGACGCCGCCTCGCCGATCGCGCCCTACCTGCCCACTCGCTACTGGCTGGCCTTCGTCGACCTCTTCCGCGACCCGATCCAGTGGCGCGACCTCACCCGCGGGCTGGCGCTGCAGGGCGTCTACGTCGGGGTCCTGCTGGCCGCGGCCTGGGCGAACTTCACCACCAAGGACGTCACGAGCTAGCTGAGCCGGGCGCAGTCGGCCGGGCCGAGCTGCACGGGCTCGCCCGCGGCCAGCTCGGCGAGCACCATCTGCTGCACCAGCCGATCGCGCGGGAGGTCGCCGTGCTGCACCCGGGAGTCGGCGCAGACCGACTGGACGGGCAGCTCCAGCGCGCCGGCGAGCCGGGCGCTCTCGGGCGGGGTCACCGTCCGGTCCAGGGTGGTCCAGATGGAGACCCAGCTGGGCCCCGGCGGCGTCTCGTCACCGTCGTTGAGCTCCGCGAGCAGCTCGCTGCCCGGCGCCAGCTGACGGCAGGCGGCGGGGCACTGCGCGGGCGCGAGGGATCCGGCCACCCCGGCGAGCTCGGTGCCGTGGTGCGGGGAGCCCAGCGTGACCACCCGGCGGGTGACGTCCGCGTTGCCGTCAGCGACCCAGAGCCGGGCGACGACCCCGCCCGCGGAGTAGCCGACGACGTCGACGGCGGGGGCCCCGGTGCGGTCCAGGGCCGCGTTCGCCGCGGCGTCCAGGGCATCGGCTGCCCGGGCGAGATCGCCGGTGCCGTCGCCGGGGAGGGCGACCACGGTGGCGTCGCGGCCGGCCGCGGACAACCGGTCCGCGAGGGACTGCAGCGCGCCGGTGGCGCCGCCGTAGCCGGGCACCAGCAGCACCGGGCCCAGCCGGTCCTGCGCGACCGGTTCCGCCTCGCCCGCCGGGGGCCGCTGCAGCAGCACGACGCCCAGGACCGCGGCGCCCGCGAGCACGAGGGCGATCACGACGAGGACGACGCGTCGGCGCGCAGGGGAGAGGCCGGCGAACATCCACCTACTGTCCCTGTTCGGGAGCCGGGCGCCACCGCCCGGACGCACGGTGCGGGGGAGGGGACGCGGTGCTGAACCGGGACGAGTACCTGGCGGCCTGGTCGCGCTGGCACGGCGGCGCGGACACGTCGTCGCCGCTGGTGCGCGGCTGGCTGACCCTGGCGCACACCCTCGCCCGCCCGCTGGCGGGGATGC
>JBEPZM010000224.1:0-5121 GCA_041640835.1 Blastococcus sp. | reverse complement strand
CTCACCGAGGTGCCCAGCGGCGCCTGACCGTCCCTCCCCTCCTCCCATCGGAATCGGATCCCCATCGTGACCTCGTTCTCCGAGACCGAGACCCTCCGGCCGGCCGCCCCGCGGCCGGCCGGGGGCACCGGCATCCACCTCCAGGGCCTCACCAAGTCCTTCGGCACCGGCCGCAAGCAGGTGCAGGCCCTCACCGACGCCACGCTGCACACCGACCAGGGCAGCTTCTCGTCGCTGCTCGGCCCCTCCGGGTGCGGGAAGTCCACGATCCTGCGGATCCTCGCGGGGCTGGAGCAGCCCACCGGCGGCACGGCGCTCGTCGACGGCATGACCCCGGAGGAGCTGCGCCGGGCCCACGCCCTGGGCATCGCCTTCCAGGACTCGGCGCTGCTCCCGTGGCGCTCGGTCGAGGCCAACATCCGGCTGCCCTTCGAGGTGGCCGGCACCCGCCCCGACCCTGAGCTGGTGTCCGAGCTGATCGACCTGGTCGGGCTCTCCGGCTTCGAGAAGGCCAAGCCGGCCCAGCTCTCCGGCGGCATGCGGCAGCGCGTCTCCATCGCGCGGGCGCTGGTCGTGAAGCCGTCGGTGCTGCTGCTCGACGAGCCGTTCGGGGCGCTGGACGACATGACCCGGCAACGGCTCAACGTCGAGCTCCTGCGCATTTGGACGGAGAAGCCGGCGACCACGCTGATGGTCACACACGGCATCTCCGAGGCGATCTTCCTGTCCGACCAGGTCGCGGTGATGAGCGCGCGCCCCGGTCGGATCGTCGAGGTGATCGACGTCGACCTGCCCCGCCCGCGGCTCCCCGAGATCATGCGGACGCCGGAGTTCCACGCGCTGCACGACCACGCCTCCGAGCTGCTCTTCGGCGGCGGGGCGGCCGAGTGACCGCCCTCCTCCGCCGCGAGTCGCTGCGCTCGGCCGGCTTCGGACTGCTGGGCGTGCTCGGTGTGCTCGCCGTCTGGCAGCTGCTCGTGCTGACCCTGCTGGCCGACGCCCGGATCCCCTCGCCGGCCGGCGTCGTGGAGGCCGCCGTCGACCGGGGCTGGGACTACTACGCCCTCCACTTCGGCATGACCCTGGAGGAGGCGGCGGTCGGCTTCGCCTACGGCACGATCGCGGCGATCGCGCTGGCCGCGGTCACCCTCCTGGTGCCGGCGCTCGAGCAGCTGGTCATGCAGATCGCCGTCATCACCTACTGCGTGCCGCTGGTCGCCATCGCGCCGGTGCTGTTCATCGTGATCGGCAACCCCGAGGAGGGCACCCGCGCCGGGACCGCCACGGCGCTGGCCGCCCTGTCGGTCTTCTTCACCACGGTCGTCGGCACCGTGCTGGGCCTGCGCTCGGCGGACCAGGCGAGCCTCGAGGTGGTCCGGGTCTTCGGCGGCGGCGTCGTCCGGCAGCTGACCAAGGTCAGGCTGATCGCAGCCCTGCCCGCGATGCTGGCCGCGCTCCGGGTCGCCGCACCCCTGGCGTTCCTGGGCGCGATCCTCGGCGAGTACGTCGGCGGGGTGCAGCGCGGCGTGGCGATCACGCTGAAGATCGCGCAGCAGAACGTGGACGTCGAGGGCGCCTGGGCGATCGGCCTGGGCTGCGCCGTCGTCGCCGGCGCGTTCTACGGGCTGTTCGCCCTGCTCGCCCGCCTGGGCACCCCCTGGTCCCGAGGAGCGGCATGAGCGCCGACCTGCTGATGAGCGCCCCCGCGGCGCCCGGTGCGCCCACGGGGCGTCGTCCGCTGCTCGCCGCCGCCCTCCGGGCGGTGGGCACGATGGTCCTCGTCCTCGCCGTCGTCGTCGGCCTGTGGGTGCTGGCGCTGAAGGTCTTCGACGTGTCCAGCTACGTCGGGAAGGGCCCGCTGGACGTCATCGACATCCTGTTCGTCGACGAGGACGCCGCCGAGCTGCGGTCGGAGATCGCCGGGCTGCTCGGGCGGACCCTGATCGACGCCGGCATCGGCTTCGTCGCGGGGATGCTGACCGCGGTCGTGCTGGCCGCCGTCGTCGTCCGGTACCGGGCCGCGGAGAGCGCGGTCATGCCGGTGGCGCTGATCCTGCAGACGGTGCCGCTGATCGCGCTGGCGCCGATGCTCATCCTGCTCGTGGGCCGCGGCTACCCGATCGTCGCCGTCATGAGCGCCGTCGTGGTGCTCTTCCCGGCCCTGGTCAACATCGTCGTCGGCCTGCGGTCGGTGAGCCCGCAGATGCGCGACCTCGTGCTGGTCTACGGCGGCTCCCCGATGACCGTGCTGCGCACGGTCGCCTTCCCCTCGGCCCTGCCGGCGCTGTTCGCCTCCGTGCGCATCGCCGTCCCGGCGTCGATGACCGGCGCCCTGCTGGCCGAGTGGCTGGCCACCGGCAAGGGCATCGGCTACGCCGTCATCTCGGCCGCCGGACGGTCCCAGATCGGCAAGGTGTGGGCCCTGGTCGTGGTGATCACACTGGTGTCGCTGCTGCTCTACCTCGTCGCCCAGCTGATCGAGGCCGCCGTGCTCAGCCGCTTCGGCCAGGCGGGCCGCGCATGACCGGCACCCGCCGGCCGCCCCCGGGCTACCCGCCGCACTCCCGGCCGGTGCCCGCCGACCCGGCCGTCGACGCGATGGTCGCGGCCCTGCCCAAGGTCAGCCTGCACTGCCACCTCATCGGCACGGTGGCGCCGGCGACGGTGGTCGAGCTCGCCGCCAAGCACGGCGTGCCGCTCGGCCGGGGGGCCGACGACCTCTACGACCACGACAGCTACGAGGACCTCGGCGAGTTCCTCCGGGTGCTCGACGTGGTCGGCTCGGTCGTCCGCGACGTCGACGACTTCCACCGGGTCACCTACGAGTCGCTCGTCGCCGGCGGCGCGGACCACGGCGTCCTCTACCGGGAGATCCAGCTCAGCCCGCCGGGGCACCCGGACGTGCCCTACCCACGGATCCTCGAGGGCGTCGTCGCCGGGCTGCGCGACGCCCGCGCCGACACCGGCATCGACGCCCGGCTGGTCATCGGCATCAACCGGGAGCGCAGCGGCGCCGATGCGGTGGCGCTGGTGGAGCAGGTGATCGAGCACCGGATCGACGAGGTGGTGGGCATCGGCCTCGACTACGCCGAGGTCAACGGCCCACCCGGTCGGTTCGTCGAGGCGTACCGGCTCGCCGGCCGGGCCGGCCTCGGACGGACGGCGCACTCCGAGTCCGGACCCCCCGCCCACGTGCTCACGCTGCTCGACGAGCTCGGCTGCAGCCGCGTCGACCACGGGTACCACGTCGTCGACGACCCGGAGATCACCGCCCGCTGCGTCGCCGAGCGGATCCCGTTCAACTGCACCCCCGTCAGCTCCGACATCGGCCGCTACTCCGGCAGCGGGGACGGCACGCACGCCCGCATCCGGCAGATGGTGGACGCCGGGCTGCTCGTCACGATCGACTCCGACGACCCCCCGATGTTCGGCACCGACCCGACGCACGACCTCCGCGTGCTCGCGCACGCGCTCGGCTACCGGCGCGACCAGCTGGCGGCTTTCACCACCAACGCCGTCGAGGCCTGCTGGCTCGACGAGACCGACAAGGCGTCCCTGCGCCGCCGCGTCGAGGCGATGGTCGCCGCGACGCCCGACGCACCTCTCCCCACATCCGATACCCACCTCCTGGAGGACAGCTCCCGATGACCGACTTCTCCGTCCCCGTCGTCGACATCTCCGCCTACGTCGACCCCGCCGGCACCGCGGAGGCGCGGCAGGCAGCCGCGCGGGCCTTCGACGAGGCCGCCCGGACCGTCGGCTTCGTGCAGGTCCTCGGCCACGGCGTCCCGATCGAGGTCACCGAGGCCTTCGCCGCCGCGCTCGACTCGTTCTTCTTCCTGCCGATCGACGCCAAGAAGGCCTACCGGACACCGCCGGAGATCAACCGCGGCTACAGCCCGCCGAAGACGGAGTCGCTGAGCCTCAGCCTGGGGCTGGCGCCGTCCAACCGGATGCACGACTTCTTCGAGGCGTTCAACGTCGGAGCCGCCGTCACCGACTACCCCGGCGTCGACCTGCCCGTCGAGGACTACCCCGAGAACATCTGGCCGGACGAGGCCGCGGGCTTCCGCGGGGCCGTCTCGGCCTACTTCGACGAGGCGGGCCGGGTGGCCCGGACGCTGACCACGATGTTCGCCGACGCGCTCGGCCTGCCCGCCGGGTTCTTCGAGGGGTTCACCGACCACAGCCTCGACGTGCTGCGGATGAACAACTACGCCCTGCCGCCGGGTGAGGTGACGCTGGACGGCGACCTCACCGGCATGGGCGAGCACACCGACTACGGCATCGTGACCGTGCTGTGGGCCGACCAGGTGCGCGGCCTGCAGGTGCTCGGCCGCGAGGGCGGATGGCACGACGTCTCCCCCGCCGACGGCGCGCTGCTGATCAACCTGGGCGACCTCATGGCGCGGTGGACCAACGAGCGGTGGATGTCGACGCTGCACCGCGTCAAGCCGCCGATCGTCGACGGCCGGATCGAGCGACGGCGGTCCGCGGCCTTCTTCCACGACGGCAACATCGACGCCGTCATCGAGACGCTGCCGACCTGCCTGGACGCCGACGGCACCTCGGCGTACGGCCCGACCACGGTGGGCGAGCACATCCGCGCGAAGCTGGCCGGCTCGCGGGCCGGCGTCGCCAACCCCGAGGCCGAGCGCGAGGCGGCGCGGGTGCTGGCCGCGCGGCCGAGCTGATCGCCTCCGGCGCAGCGCAGCGACCGCGCGGCGCTGCGCCGGGAACGACCCGCTGGTTGACTCGCGGCATGGTCTCACCACTGCCGGAACCGGGTCGGGAAATAGACCCCGACCAGCCGATCCCCGACGATCCGGCCGAACTGCTCCCCGACGCGCCCGAGGAACTCCCGCCGCCGCCGATCGAGGCGACGCCGGACGACCCCGGCGGCGACCCGGGCGGAGTGCCCGAGCCCGCCTGACGGAACAGCGCCCGCCCGCCGGGCGCTGGACCGGGCGTGATGCCCTCCGAACCCCGGTTGTCCCTGCTGGACCGGTCCCGCACCAGGGACGGCGAGGCCGACGCGGACGCGCTGCGCGGGACCCTCGCCCGGGCGGGCGCCGCCGAGCGGCTGGGCCACGACCGGTTCTGGGTCGCCGAGCACCACGG
>JBEPZM010000223.1:0-5203 GCA_041640835.1 Blastococcus sp. | reverse complement strand
GCGTCACCGCGCTGGCCGCCTGCCGCACCACCGAGCTGTCCCGGTGGCTGCTGCGGCACGCCGCCGCCGGGCGGGTCAGCGGCGAGTACGCCGCGGTGCTGCACGCCCTGGTCGGCGAGGGGGCACTCGCGCCGGCCGTCGAGGCGCTGCTGACCTCGGGTCCGACGGGCAACCGCGCCACGGCCCTGGGCCTGTGCACGGCGATCGACCTGGTCGAGGACGTGTGCTCTTCCGATCTAGGGTCAGCCGGCGGGGGCGGGCACCACGGGGACCAGGGCGTCCCACTGCGCGATGCGGCAGCCGTCGACGCGGGAGAGCGCCAGGTCCACCGGCTCGCCGCCCCACCGGCCCAGCACGTGCGCAGTCTCCGGGCCGCCGTACTGCTGGGTGCACCAGACGTCGGCCGGCAGCGGGGCGAACGGGCGCTCGAGCCCGGCGAGGTGGTTGCACGCGGCCTGCGCCGCCGGGTGGCTGCCCTCGACGAACCCGACGCAGGTCAGCGTCCAGATCTGCGGCGCGCTGCCGTCGCCGAGGTCGATCTCCAGCTGCAGGTCGTTGTCGGCCTGCGAGATCCCACCGGCCGCCGGATCGGGGGCGGTCGTCCCACCGGGAGCCGGGCTCGTCGGCGCGGCCGCATCGTCGCCGTCGTCGGCCGACCCGCAGGCCGAGAGGGCCAGCACGGCAACGGGGACGAGGAGGAGCAGCAGCCGGCGCATGTCCGTCCTGACGAGCGAGGGCACCGGAAAGTGCCGCGGGTTCAGAGCCGGGAGGCGTGGATGCTGGTCACCAGGATCGCGCGGGCACCGAGCTCGTACAGCTCGTCCATGATCTGGTTGGTCTGGCTGCGCCGCACCATCGCCCGCACCGCCGACCAGCCGGCCCGCTGGAGGGGGCTGACGGTGGGGCCCTCGATGCCCGGCGTGATCGCCGTGGCCCGGGCCAGGATCTCGTCCGGGCAGTCGTAGTCGAGCATCACGTACTGACGGGCGACCAGCACGCCCTGGAGCCGCCGCCGCAGCTGGGCCACCGCCGGGATCTCCTGGGCGCCCTCGCGGCCGACCAGGATGGCCTCGCTGGCCAGCACCGGCTCGCCGATGATGTGCAGCCCCGCCGCGCGCAGCGTCGTCCCGGTCTCGACGACGTCGCAGACGGCGTCGGCCACACCGAGCGCGCAGGCGGTCTCGACTGCACCGTCGAGCTTGACGACGTCGGCCTTGATCCCCGACTCCTCGAGCGAGCGCTGCAGCAGCACCGGGTACGCGGTGGCGATGCGCTTGCCGGCGAGCTGGTCGACGGACTCGATGCCCGAGCCGACGGGCGAGGCGAACCGGAAGGACGACCGGCCGAAGCCCAGCGGCATGACCTCGACCGCGGTCGGGCCCTCCCCCTCGGCCGGGGCGGTCTCCAGCAGCATGTCGCGCCCGGTGATGCCGACGTCCAGCGTGCCCGCGGCGACGTAGACGGCGATGTCCCGCGGCCGGAGGTAGAAGAACTCGGTGTCGTTGTCCGGGTCGTAGACCACGAGGTCCTTGGTGCTGCGCCGCATGCGGTAGCCGCTCTCGGCGAGCATCTCCGCGGCCGGCTCGCTCAGGACGCCCTTGTTGGGCACGGCGATGCGCAGCACGGGAGAACTCCTCAGGGGTGGGGCGGGGACGCGGAAGATCAGAGGTGAGCGTAGACGTCGTCCAGGGTCAGACCCCGGGCGAGCATGAGCACCTGCACCCGGTAGAGGAGCTGGCTGATCTCCTCGGCCGTCCGCTCCTCCCCCTCGTGCTCGGCGGCCATCCACGACTCGGCCGCCTCCTCGACGACCTTCTTGCCCGCGGCGTGCACGCCATCGCGCACGGCGACGACGGTGCCCGAGGCGGGGTCGCCCTCGGCGACCTTGGCGGAGAGCTCGGCGAACAGCCCGTCGAACGTCTTCACGACCTGCCTCCGGCGGGGGTCACGCTGAACCCGGTGGTGTGCTGCGGGCGGCGCACGTCGCGCAGCGTCAGGGCGGTGGCGAGCGCGGCGATCGCGGCCTCCCAGCCCTTGTCCTCGGCGGAGCCCGGCAGCCCGGCGCGGTCGCGGGCCTGCTCCTCGGTGTCGCAGGTCAGGACGCCGTTGGCCACGGGCGTACCGGCGTCCAGAGCGACCCGGGTCAGGCCAGCGGTCACCGCGTCGCAGACGTACTCGAAGTGAGGCGTCCCGCCGCGGATGACCACTCCGAGCGCGACGACGGCGTCGTGCCGCTCGGCCAGTGCCTGGGCGACCACGGGCAGCTCGACGGCACCGGGCGCGCGCACCACGGTCGGGTCGGCGACGCCGCTGGCCCGGGCGCCCTCCAGGGCGCGCGCCAGCAGGCTGTCGGTGATCTCGGCGTGCCAGGTGGTGGCGACGATGCCGAGCGTCAGCCCGGCGGCGTCCACGGGCTCGACGACGGGCGCTCCGCTCCCGCTCACGAGGGCTGCTCGTCGACGCGGAGGGGCACGTTCTCCGGGATCGGGTCGGCGTGCACCGGCTCGCCGGCGACCTCGACCGCGGGCTCGATGATGTCGAGCAGGTGCCCCATGCGGTCGCGCTTGGTCCGCAGGTAGCTCAGGTTCTGGCTGGTCACGTGGCTGGGCAGGGCGACCCGGCCGAGCACCTTGAGGCCGTAGCCCTCCAGCCCGGCGCGCTTGGCCGGGTTGTTGGTCAGCAGCCGCATGGTGTGCACGCCCAGGTCGACCAGGATCTGCGCCCCGGTGCCGTAGTCGCGGGCGTCGGCCGGCAGCCCCAGGTCGAGGTTGGCGTCGACGGTGTCGGCTCCGAGATCCTGGAGCTGGTAGGCCTGCAGCTTGTGCAGCAGGCCGATGCCCCGGCCCTCGTGGCCGCGGATGTAGAGCACGATGCCGCGGCCCTCGTCGGCGACGGCCTGGAGCGCGGCCTGCAGCTGGGGGCCGCAGTCGCAGCGCAGCGAGCCGAACACGTCGCCGGTGAGGCACTCGGAGTGCACGCGGACCAGCACGTCCTCGCCGTCGCCGATGTCGCCGTAGACGAAGGCCACGTGCTCGCGCTCGTCGTAGGAGCTGCGGTAGCCGACGGCGGTGAAGGTGCCGGGGGTCAGCGGGACGATCGCCTCGGCGACCCGCTCGACCAGCTTGTCGAAGCGCTTGCGGTAGGCGATCAGGTCCGCGATGGAGACCATGACCAGGTCGTGCTCGTCGGCGAAGACGCGCAGCTCCTCGCCGCGGGCCATGCCGGTGGGATCCTTCTCGCTGACGATCTCGCACAGCGTCCCGGACGGCGCGAGCCCGGCGAGCACGGCGAGGTCGACGGCCGCCTCGGTGTGCCCGGGCCGGCGCAGCACGCCGCCGTCCTTGGCCCGCAGCGGGACGATGTGCCCGGGGCGGGAGAGGTCGCGCGAGGTGGAGTCGGCGTTCGCCAGGGTGCGGATCGTGGTCGCCCGGTCGGAGGCGGAGATGCCAGTCGTGACGCCCTCGCGGGCGTCCACGGTGACGGTGTACGCGGTGCCGAGGCGGTCCTGGTTCACCCGGTGCATGGGCGGCAGGTCCAGCCGGTCGGCGTCGGACTCGGTGACGGCGACGCAGATGTAGCCCGAGGTGTACCGGACCATGAACGCCACGAGGTCGGGCGTCGCGAGCTCCGAGGCGAAGATCAGGTCGCCCTCGTTCTCGCGGTCCTCGTCGTCGATCACGACGACCGGGCGGCCGTCCTTGATCGCCGCGATCGCGGTCTCGATGCTGTCCAGACGGGTCAAGGGTGTGGTCACCGACGTGCCTCCAGCAGTCGCTCGACGTGCTTGGCGATCACGTCGACCTCCAGGTTGACGGGGTCCCCGGAGGCGCGCGCGCCCAGCGTGGTCTCGCGGAGGGTGGTGGGGATGAGGCTGACCTCGAGCCACGGCTCGGGATCGGTGGCGGCGCTGAGTCCGCTGACGGTGAGCGAGACGCCGTCGACGGTGATGGAGCCCTTCTCGACGACGTAGCGGGCGAGCCCGGCCGGCAGCCCGATGCGGACGACCTCCCAGTGCTCGCCGGGGGTGCGGGCGAGCACGGTGCCGACGCCGTCGACGTGGCCCTGGACGATGTGCCCGCCGAGCCGGGTGTGGGCGGTGACGGCGCGCTCCAGGTTCACCGGGTCGCCGGCGGCCACGTCGCCGAGGCTGCTGCGCCGGAGCGTCTCGGCCATGACGTCGGTGGTCCAGACGCCGTCCTCGACGGACGTGACGGTCAGGCAGACGCCGTTGACCGAGATGGAGTCGCCGAGGGCGACGTCCTCGAGCACCTTGCGCGCCCGGATCCGCAGGACGGCGGAGTCGCCCTGGGTCTCACGGACGACGAGGGTGCCCACCTCTTCCACGATGCCGGTGAACACCTCAGCTCCCTTCCCGGACGGACTGTCGTCCCCCAGTGTGCCGGGTGGGCCTCAGCCGGAGCTGCACGTCCCCACCCGACGGGAGGATCTCGACGGTCTCGAGGGACAGCGCATCGGCGATCGAAGTGATTCCCAGGTCGCCCACCAGGGAGGGGCCGGCTCCCAGCAGCTTCGGCGCGAGGTGGACCACGACCTCGTCGACGAGGCCGGCGCGGAGGAAGGCGGCGGCCAGGGTCGGTCCGCCCTCCAGCAGCACGCGGCGGACGTCGCGGTCGAACAGCTCGGCGAGCAGGTCGGCGGGGCCGGCGGCCCGGCTGACCAGCGTGGGCGCGGCGTCGTCCAGCACGCGGGCGCTCCCCGGGAGCCGGCCCCGGCGGTCGACGACGACGCGCAGCGGCTGGCGTTCGGCGTTCCGGCCGTCGGCGTCGCGCACGGTGAGCTGGGGGTCGTCGGTCACCGCCGTCCCCGATCCGACGACGACGGCGTCGCACGTGGCCCGCAGCCGGTGGACGGCGGCACGGGTCTGCTCGCCGGTGATCCAGCGGCTGCTGCCGTCGGCGGCTGCCACCCGCCCGTCGAGGGTGGCGGCCACCTTCCAGATCACCTGGGGGCGGTGCTCCCGGACCCCCGTGAGCCACGGGCCCAGGGCGCCGAGCTCCGCCGCCTCCTGCTCGATGCCGAGCTCCACGGCGATGCCGGCGGCGCGCAGCCGGTCGGCTCCCCCACCGGCCAGCTCCGTCGGCTCGGGGACGGCGACCACGACACGGGCGACGCCGGCCGCGATCAGTGCGTCGGCGCACGGGCCGGTGCGGCCGGTGTGCGCGCACGGCTCGAGGGTGACGAC
>JBEPZM010000222.1:0-5213 GCA_041640835.1 Blastococcus sp. | reverse complement strand
CGCCCCCAGCCGGCGGCGCCTCCGCAGCCGCCGCGGCTGGTGCTGCTGCCCGGCGGGCAGGCCTGACGAGCGGCCCCGTCCGCGGGTTCGGACTACGGTCGGACGGCGTGACGATCGCGCCTGCCATCCGCCTCACCCAGTACGCACACGGCGGCGGGTGCGCCTGCAAGATCCCGCCGGGCGAGCTGGAGGCCGTCGTCGCGGGGCTGACCGCCCGCGGCCCCGCGGACCCCGCCGCCGAGCTGGTCATCGGGCTGGACGACGGCGACGACGCCGCGGTGGTGCGCCTCGCCGGCGGTCAGGGCCTGGTGCTCACCACCGACTTCTTCACCCCGGTCGTCGACGACGCGTACACCTTCGGCCGGATCGCCGCGGCGAACGCGCTGTCCGACGTCTACGCCATGGGCGGCACCCCCGTCGTGGCGGTCAACCTCCTGGGCTGGCCCCGCGACGTGCTGCCGGCCGAGCTGGCCGCGGAGGTGCTGCGCGGCGGTCTCGAGGTGGCGCACGAGGCGGGTTGCCACGTCGGCGGCGGCCACTCGATCGACGACCCCGAACCCAAGTACGGCATGGCCGTCACGGGGATCGTCGACGTCGACCGGATCATCACCAACTCCGGCGCGGTCGCCGGCAGCCCGCTCAGCCTCACCAAGCCGCTGGGCGTCGGCGTGCTGAACAGCCGCATGAAGGCCACCGGCGAGGTGTCCGAGGAGGCGGTCGCCTCGATGACCGCACTCAACCGCGCGGCCGGCCAGGCGGCGGTGGACGCCGGCATCCGGGCGGGCACCGACGTGACCGGCTTCGGCCTGCTCGGCCACCTCTACAAGATGGCCCGCGCCAGCGGCGTCACCGCCGTGGTCGACGCCGCGGCGGTGCCCTACCTGACCGGTGCGCGCGAAGCCCTGGCCGCCGGGTTCGTCTCCGGCGGCACCCGGCGCAACCTCGACTGGGTGCGCCCGCACACCGACCTGTCGGCCGTGTCCGAGGACGAGGCGCTACTGCTGGCCGACGCGCAGACCTCCGGCGGGCTGCTGCTGGGCGGCGAGGTGCCCGGCGCACCGGTGATCGGTGAGTTCGTGCCCCGCGGGGAGCACGTCGTCGTCGTCCGCTGACGGTCCTCGCGGTGCGTCAGCCGTCCCCGCGGTCGACGGCGAGGGTGGCTGCCACACGGCGAGGGTGAGCTCGTCCGGCGCGGGTCAGCCCCAGAAGGCGCGGGCGGCCTCGAGGGTGGCGGCGGCCTGGGCGCGGCCGGCGCGGGCCGAGGGCTCGCGGGTGGCCGGGTCGAGCACGTTGCTCCCGAAGGCGGCCAGCGCAGCGTCGTCGGCGGTCACCACGTGCACCTCGGCCTCCTTCTCCAGGATTTCGATCTCGCGGTCCAGCCCCGGTCCGAGGAGGCCACCGGGCATGCCGCGGGTCGGGGTGACGATGAGGACCTTCTCGCAGCCGGCCGCCAGGTCGGCGTTGGTGACCGAGCGCATGCCGCCGTCCATCAGCCGCCGACCGTTCACGGTGACCGGCGGCCAGACGCCGGGGACGGCGCAGCTGGCGGTCACGGCGTCGAGCAGCCGCACACCGGAGGAGGCGTCGAAGGGCAGGAACTCGCCGTCCGCGGTGTCCACGGCGGTGATGACCAGCCCGGCAACGGGCCACTCCGGGTCGCCGATCCGGCCCTCGATGATGGCGCGGCGCTGGGCCTCGGGCACGGCGTCCACGGTGAGCGCGAGCGCGCCCAGGCGGGCCCGCGCGTCCTGCTCGCCGGTGTTGCCCTTCATCGCCTCGGCGAAGGCGGCCATGGTCGAGACCCCGTCGAACTCGACCTTCATCTCCCCGACCGGCGGGAGCAGCTGACGCGCGTACAGGGCCTGCAGGTCGCCGTCGAGACGTAGCTGGGCGCCCACCACCGAGCCTGCGGACGTGCCGACGACGAGGTCGGCCTCGGTGACGTCGACGCCCTCGGCGGCCCAGCCGCTGAGCAGGCCGAGCTCCCAGGCGATGCCGGCGACTCCGCCGCCACCGAGTACGAGCGCACGTGTCGCCATGGAGAAGCCCCTTGGATCGGAACGGTCGGGATCAGCGACAGGCTAGGGGGAACGTCAACCACCCGCGTCGCAGCCGGGAAGCCCCTCGGTTAGCGTCCGTCCATGCTCGCTGCCTTCGTCTCGACGCCCGCCCCGAAGGACCCGCTCTCCGTCCTCGAGGTGGGTGAGCGCCCGGAGCCCCAGGTCCCCGACGGCTGGACGACGATCCAGGTCAAGGCGGTCTCCCTCAACCACCACGACCTGTTCAGCCTCCAGGGCATCGGTCTCCCGGAGGAGCGGATGCCGATGATCCTGGGCACGGACGCGGCCGGCATCGACGAGGACGGCAACGAGGTCGTCGTCCATGGCGTGATCGCCAGCCCCGACTGGATGGGCGACGAGACCCTGGACCCGAAGCGCTCGCTGCTGTCCGAGGTGCACCAGGGCTCGATGGCGGAGCGGGTCGCCGTCCCGAAGCGGAACCTGCTGCCCAAGCCGGCCGACCTGTCCTTCGCCGAGGCCGCCTGCCTGCCCACCGCGTGGCTGACCGCCTACCGGATGCTCTTCGTCCGCTCGGGCCTGCGGCCGGGACAGACCGTGCTCGTCCAGGGCGCCAGTGGCGGCGTGGCGACGGCGCTGATCGTGCTCGGCCGCGCCGCCGGCTACCGGATCTGGGTGACCGGCCGCAGCGAGGAGAAGCGCGCCGCCGCCCTCGCCCTGGGCGCCGACCAGGCCTTCGAGAGTGGCGCCCGGCTGCCCGAGCGGGTGGACGGCGTCATGGAGACCGTGGGCGCGGCGACCTGGAGCCACAGCATCAAGTCGCTCAAGCCCGGCGGCGTGCTCGTGACCTCCGGTGCGACCACCGGCTTCAACCCCGGCGCCGAGCTCAACCGCGTCTTCTTCACCCAGCTGTCGGTGATCGGCTCGACCATGGGCACCAAGGACGAGCTCGAGGCGCTGATCCGGATGTGCGCCGTCACCGGCATCCGGCCGCAAATCGACGTCGAGCTGCCGCTGACCGAGGCGCGCGAGGGCTTCGCCCGGATGTCCGAGGGCCGCACCAACGGGAAGATCGTCTTCACGCTGTGAGGAAGGACCCCCTGCCCCCCTCCGCTCGCAGGCTCGCGGTGGGGCCCTGCAGAGGGCCGTTCCATCACCTCACCTGGCGTCAGTGCACGACCTTGAGGCCGACGACGCAGCCGATCAGCCCGACGATGAGCAGCACCTTCGCCAGCGACACCGGCTCGGTGCCCGTCACCATCGCGTAGACGACGGTGATCGAGGCGCCGATGCCCACCCACACCGCGTAGGACGTGCCGACCGGCAGCTCGCGCATAGCGTAGGCCAGCCCCACCATGCTGAGCATCAGCGCGACCGCGAACACGATCGACGGGGCGAGCCGGGTGAACCCGGCCGAGCGGCCCAGGGCCGTGGCCCACACCGCCTCGAACACCCCGGACACGACGAGAACGAACCAGGCCATGACGGAACTCCTCTGGCGCCGTCTTGTCGCACACCGGGTACGGCACCGCTCGTCCGGGAGCCGGAGGACGGCTCCGAGCCACCCTGTCACACGTTCCGATGTCAACGAGGGTTGACAGCGAGGGACGACGCAACCTAGGTTGACGGCATGGCGGACACGGCACAGGTCGCCTCGGCGGCCAGCAGCAAGGACCCCACCGTCGGGCTGGCGGCGATCCGCTCGCTGCGCGTCCTCGTCGAGCGCCTGGAGGAGCTCCAGGTCGGCAACGCCCGGGAGCAGGGCTGGACGTGGGAGCAGATCGCCGAGCGCCTCGGCGTCAGCCGGCAGGCGGTCCACAAGAAGCACTCACGCGGCCGAGGGCCGCTGCGACGGAGGGACTGACGATGTTCGAACGCTTCACACCCGAGGCCCGACAGGTGGTCGAGGGCGCGCAGCAGCAGGCCCGCGAGCTGCGGCACGACCGGATCGGCACCGAGCACCTGCTGCTCGCCCTGCTGACCCGGCAGGGGACGACGTCCTCCACCGTGCTCGGCCGGCACGGCCTCACGCGCTCCGCGGTGGCCACCGACGTGGCCCGCTTCACCGGCTCCGAGCTCGACGCCTCGGCGCTGACCTCGATCGGCGTGGACCTGGACGCCGTCCGCACCTCGGTCGAGGCCACGTTCGGCCCCGGCGCCCTGGACGACCAGGGCGACCGCCGCAGGCGCACCGGGCACATCCCCTTCTCCCCCCGAGCGAAGAAGGTGCTGGAGCTCTCGCTGCGCGAGGCCCTCGCGCTGAAGTCGCGCACCATCACCGACGGCCACCTGTTGCTCGGGCTGATCCGCGAGGGCGAGGGCCTGGCGGCCCAGGTGCTGCACGACCGCGGCGTCGACCTCCCGGCCCTGCGCGACGAGGTCACCCTCGCGCTGAACTCCTGAGGACTGCCGGCCTCAGGAGGCTGCGGCGCTCCGGGCGGCGATCGCGGCGGTCATCTTCGGCTGGTCCTTCACCGGCAGGTACCGGACCGCGGGCGCCAGCTCCGGAAGCCGGTGCTTCTGCGTCATGACGATGCGGAACGCCGTCCCGACGGTGACGCCGTGCTCGGGGCGGGACACGATCTCCACGGCGTCGCCGGCCCCGATCTCGCCGGTCTGCAGCACCCGCAGGTAGGCCCCCGTCGCCCCGTGCGCGGCGAACCGCTTGACCAGGTCGGGGATGCCCCAGAACCGGGCGAAGTTCGCGCACGGGGTCCGCCAGGCGGTCACCTCGAACAGCGCCGTCCCGATCTGCCACCGCTCGCCGAGGACCGCGTTGCGCAGGTCGAGCCCGGAGGTGCGGAGGTTCTCGCCGAACCGGCCGGCGGGGAGCTCCCGCTCGAGCTCGGCCGCCCAGTGGTCGGCGTCCTCCTGCGCGTAGGCGTAGACCGCCTGGCCCTCGCCGCCGTGGTGCTTGCGGTTGACCTGGACGTCGCCGTCCAGGCCCAGCTCGTGGACGGCGACGCGACCGGCGACCGGCCGCTTGTCGATGCCGGTGCGGACAGGCTTGCGATCGGGCACCGCCGGGAGGTCGGTGCCCGAGACGCAGACCGCCTCGACCCGGGCGGTCACTTCTTGGAGGCGGTCGACTCGTTGGTGGAGAGCGCGGCCACGAAGGCCTCCTGGGGGACCTCGACGCGGCCGACCATCTTCATCCGCTTCTTGCCCTCCTTCTGCTTCTCCAGCAGCTTCCGC
>JBEPZM010000221.1:0-5312 GCA_041640835.1 Blastococcus sp. | reverse complement strand
CCGGCCGCCCCGGCTGGCACATCGAGTGCGCCGCGATCGCCCTGGACACCATCGGCATGGGCTTCGACGTGCAGGGTGGTGGGAGCGACCTGGTCTTCCCGCACCACGAGTACTCCGCCGTCCACGCCGAGGCGCTGACCGCGGCGGCGTCGGGGGAGAAGGCGCCCTTCGCCCGTGCCTACGTGCACGCCGCGATGATCGGGCTCGACGGCGAGAAGATGAGCAAGAGCCGCGGCAACCTGGTCTTCGTCTCCAAGCTGCGCGGCGAGGGCGTCGACCCCATGGCCATCCGGCTGGCGCTGCTGTCCGGTCACTACCGCACCGACCGGGCCTGGACACCGGCACTGCTCCGCCAGGCGCAGGAGCGGCTGGGCACCTGGCGGCGCGCCGTCGCCCAGGACGCAGGGGCGCCGGCCGGCCCGGTGCTGCACGGCCTGCGCGACCGGCTCGCCGACGACCTCGACAGCCCGGGCGCGATCGCGGTCGTCGACGCCTGGGCGGCGGCGACCATCGCGGGGACCGGCGAGCAGGAGGAGCAGGCGCCGGCGATCGTCTGCGACGCCGTCGACGCGCTGCTCGGCGTCGCCCTGCAGGACTGCTGATGGCGGCTGGGCCCCGCGAACAGGCCGCCCCGTTCCGGTTCACCGACCGGGCCGCGCGCGAACGCGCCGAGGAGCAGCTCGCCCCTGCCGCCTGTCGCGCGGCCGCCACCCGGGGGCGGGCCCGGCCGGAGGCGGAGGATCCGCTGCGGACGGCGTTCGAGCGCGACCGGGACCGGATCCTGCACGCCAAGGCCTTCCGCCGGCTCAAGCACAAGACGCAGGTCTTCCTCAACCCCGACGGCGACCACTTCGTCACCCGGCTCACCCACACGCTGCAGGTCACCCAGGTCGCCCGGTCGCTGGCCCGCGCGCTCGGGCTCAACGAGACCCTCGCCGAGGCGATCGCGCTGGCCCACGACGTCGGGCACTCACCGTTCGGGCACATCGGCGAGGACGCCTTCGACCCCTACGCCCCCGGCGGCTGGCACCACGCCGCCCAGGGCGTCCGGATCGTCGAGGTGCTCGAGGACCTCAATCTCACCTGGGAGGTGCGCGACGGCGTCCGCGCGCACAGCTGGAAGATCACCCCGCCGCCGTCGACCCGGGAGGCGGAGTGCGTGCGCTACGCCGATCGGATCGGCTACCTGTCCCACGACGCGCTGGACGCCGTCCGCGCCGGGGTGCTGCGCCCCAGCGACCTCCCGGCCCGCACCCGGGCAGTCTTCGGCGAGCCGGGCAGCCAGATGGTCGGCGCGATGATCGATGCCGTCGTCGAGGGCTCGCTGGCCCCCGGCGCCGAGCAGGTGGTCATGGCGCCCGAGCCGCTCGAGGCGATGCACGAGCTCCGGGCGTTCATGTTCGAGCGGGTGTACGAGTCGGAGACCGCCGCCGGGCAGAAGCACGTCGCCGTCGACGTCATCCGCCGGCTGGTCGACCACCACCTGGCCCACCCCGAGCTGCTGCCGGCGTCCTACCGGGACACCGAGGCCGACGAGGTCACCCAGGTCGTCGACTACGTCAGCGGGATGACCGACCGGTTCGCGCTGAACACCCACGACCGCCTGTTCGACGACGACGCCACGTCACGGATGCGGCCACTGCTCCGCGATGCCACGGGGAGTAACTCGGACTGACGCCTCCACCGGGTCACCCGCCGAGAGCTCGCCTGCGCCCCTCCTGGTGCTCCGCGGCCGAGATCACGCCACGACGGTGGAGGTCGTCCAGCTGCGCCAGCTGCTGCTCCAGGGTCCGGACGATGCTCGTCACGATCAGGACGGCGGCGACGCCGGGGGATGGCGCCGTAGCCGAACGCGCGCCACGACGGCCGACAGTCAGGCGCCGCCGGCCGAGCCGTCCCGGCGCTTGAGGTAGCGCTCGAACTCGCGGGCGATCTGGTCCCCGTTGGCCTGCGAGAGGTCGCTCTCGGTGGCCCGCTCCTCGAGCGAGCGCACGTACTCGACGACCTCCTCGTCCTCGCTGGCCATCTCGTCGACGGTCTGGACCCACTCCTCGGCCTGCTGGGGCAGCGTCCCGACCGGCACGGAGATCTCCAGCACCTCCTCGACGCGACGCAGCAGCGCCAGCGTCGCCCGGGGCGAGGGGGGCTGCGAGACGTAGTGCGGCACGGCCGCCCAGAAGCTGATCGCCGGCAGGCCGGCCTGCACGCAGGCGTCCTGGAAGACGCCGAGGATCCCGGTCGGGCCCTCGTAGCGGGAGGTCTCCAGCCCGTAGGCGCGGGCCGAGTCGTCGTCGTAGGCCGAGCCGGTGACCGGGGTCGGGCGGGTGTGCGGCGTGTCGGCCAGCAACGCGCCCAGGGCGACGACTGTCTGGACGTCGAGCTCCTGCAGCAGCGCGATGAGCTCGGCGCAGAAGGAGCTCCAGCGCATGTTCGGCTCGATGCCGCGGACGAGCACGACGTCGCGGGGGCTGCCCGGGGGCCGGGCGACCGAGATGCGGGTGGTCGGCCACTCGATGCGCCGGCTCACGCCGTCGATGAGCGAGACCGTCGGGCGGTTGACCTGGAAGTCGTAGTAGTCCTCGGGGTCCAGCGCGGCCAGCGGCGTGGCGTCCCAGATGAGCTCGAGGTGCTCGACCGCGCCCGTCGCGGCGTCGCCGGCGTCGTTCCAGCCCTCGAAGGCCACGACCACCACCGGCTCGGTGAGGTCGGGCATGTCCTCGGCGCTGGGCTTCGGGTCGATCACCCCTCCCAGCCTACGTCGGTCCCCGCCGGCCGTCGGGCACGGTGATCTCGCAGCCCGAACGGGGGACGGGCCCGCCGGCGAGCGCGGAAGTGAGACCATGGAGCCGACATCGGGACCGCCCAAGCCTGGGCCAACCCGCCGGGGTGCCGGAGTTCGCACGCGCAGAGCCAGGACCCGCACCCCACAGACGAGCACACCATGGGGATCACCTGTGTCCGAGTCACCCGTCCTCCGCCCCGACGCCACGGCCGAGCTGACCGCGCTGCTCGAGCAGCGCATCCTCGTGCTCGACGGCGCCATGGGAACCGCGATCCAGCGGGACCGCCCGGACGAGGCCGGCTACCGCGGGGAGCGCTTCGCGGACTGGCCCAGCGACGTCCAGGGCAACAACGACCTGCTCAGCATCACCCAGCCCGAGATCATCGCCGGCATCCACCGCGAGTACCTCGAGGCCGGCGCCGACCTCCTCGAGACCAACACCTTCAACGCCACGACGATCTCGCTGAGCGACTACGGCATGTCCGACCTCGCCTACGAGCTCAACCTCGCCTCGGCCCGGCTCGCCCGGCGCGAGGCCGACGCGATGACCGCCCGCACCCCGGACAAGCCGCGCTACGTCGTCGGCGCCATCGGCCCGACCAGCCGCACGGCGTCCATCTCGCCGGACGTGAACGACCCCGGTGCCCGCAACGTCACCTACGACGAGCTCGTCGCCGCCTACCTCGA
The DNA here is from genome assembly GCA_041640835.1 of Blastococcus sp. Taxonomy (GTDB): domain Bacteria; phylum Actinomycetota; class Actinomycetes; order Mycobacteriales; family Geodermatophilaceae; genus Blastococcus. The sequence continues at coordinate 1,843 of JBEPZM010000221.1, read as the reverse complement.
GCAGGCCAACGGACTGGTCGACGGCGGCTCCGACGTGCTGCTGGTCGAGACGATCTTCGACACCCTCAACGCCAAGGCGGCGATCTTCGCGCTGGAGACGCTGTTCGAGGAGCGCGGGCGCCGCTGGCCGGTGATGATCTCCGGGACCATCACCGACGCCTCCGGGCGCACGCTGTCCGGCCAGGTGACCGAGGCGTTCTGGCACTCGGTGCGGCACGTCAAGCCGCTGCTCGTCGGCCTCAACTGCGCGCTGGGCGCCCAGGAGATGCGGCCCTACATCGCCGAGATCGCGCGGATCGCCGACACGTTCGTCTCCTGCTATCCGAACGCCGGCCTGCCCAACGCCTTCGGCGAGTACGACGAGTCGCCCGACGAGACCGCCGCGATCGTGGCCGAGTTCGCCGACGCCGGCTTCGTCAACCTCGTCGGCGGCTGCTGCGGCACGACGCCGGCGCACATCGGCGCGATCGCGCGCGACGTCGCCGGGAAGACGCCCCGCGTCGTCCCCGAGGTCCGCCCCGCGCTGCGGCTCTCCGGCCTGGAGCCGCTGACCGTCACCGAGGAGACGCTCTTCGTCAACGTCGGCGAGCGCACCAACATCACCGGCTCGGCGCGCTTCCGGAACCTGATCAAGGCCGGCGACTACCCGGCCGCCCTCGCCGTCGCCCGTCAGCAGGTCGAGGCCGGCGCGCAGGTCATCGACATCAACATGGACGAGGGGATGATCGACGGCGTCGAGGCGATGGACCGCTTCACCAAGCTGATCGCCGGCGAACCCGACATCTCCCGCGTCCCGGTGATGGTCGACTCCTCCAAGTGGGAGGTCATCGAGGCCGGCCTCAAGTGCGTGCAGGGCAAGGCGATCGTCAACTCGATCTCCCTCAAGGAGGGCGAGGAGAAGTTCGTCCGCGAGGCCCGGCTCTGCCGCAAGTACGGCGCCGCCGTCGTCGTCATGGCCTTCGACGAGGACGGCCAGGCCGACAACCTGGAGCGGCGCAAGCAGATCTGCCGCCGCGCGTACGACGTGCTCACCCAGCAGGTGGGCTTCCCGGCCGAGGACATCATCTTCGACCCGAACGTCTTCGCCGTCGCCACGGGGATCGAGGAGCACGCCAACTACGGGCTGGACTTCATCGAGGCCACCCGCTGGATCAAGCAGAACCTGCCCGGCGCGCTGGTGTCCGGCGGCGTCTCGAACGTGTCCTTCTCCTTCCGCGGCAACAACCCGGTGCGCGAGGCCATCCACGCGGTGTTCCTCTTCCACGCCATCGCGGCGGGGATGGACATGGGCATCGTCAACGCCGGCGCGCTGGAGGTCTACGACGAGGTGCCGGCGCTGCTGCGCGAGCGCATCGAGGACGTCATCCTCAACCGCCGTCCCGACAGCACCGAGCGGCTGCTGGAGATCGCCGGCGACTTCGCCGGCGACGGCACCGTCAAGGAGGTCGCCACCGAGGAGTGGCGGAACCTGCCGGTGGGGGAGCGGATCACCCACGCCCTGGTGAAGGGCATCGACGGCTTCGTCGAGGACGACACCGAGGAGCTGCGCGCGCTCATCAGCGAGCGGGGTGGCCGGCCGATCGAGGTCATCGAGGGCCCGCTGATGGACGGCATGAACGTCGTCGGCGACCTGTTCGGGCAGGGCAAGATGTTCCTGCCGCAGGTGGTGAAGTCCGCGCGGGTCATGAAGAAGGCCGTCGCCTACCTCATCCCGTTCATCGAGGCGGAGAAGAAGCCCGGCGACGTCGAGCGCAGCAACGGCAAGGTCGTCATGGCCACCGTGAAGGGCGACGTCCACGACATCGGCAAGAACATCGTCGGCGTCGTCCTGCAGTGCAACAAC
>JBEPZM010000220.1:0-5315 GCA_041640835.1 Blastococcus sp. | reverse complement strand
CCTGCTGGTCACGCTGCTCGCCGGCCTCGCCGCGGTGCTCGCGGCCGGCCCGGCCGCGGCCGCGCCGACGGCGCCCACGGCACCCACCGACCCGGTCGCGCCCGTCGTCCCCGGCGTCGGTGGCGCCGACGGCGGCGTGGACATCTCGATCGGCGGCGGCTCGGCCAGCACCTCCATCACGCTCATCCTGGCCATCACGGTGCTGTCGGTGGCGCCGTCGGTGCTGCTGCTCGCGACGTCCTTCACCAAGATCATCGTCGTCCTGGGCATCACCCGGAACGCCCTCGGGCTGCCGACGTCGCCCCCGAACCAGGTGCTCACCGGCCTGGCCCTGTTCCTCACGCTGTTCGTGATGGGCCCGGTCTTCGGCGACATCAACGACATCGCGGTGCAGCCCTACATGGACGGCACCATGACCGTCTCGCAGGCCTACGACGCCGGCGTCGTCCCGCTGCGCGAGTTCCTGCTGGGGAACACCCGCGAGGACGAGCTCAAGCTGATGATCGGCCTCTCCGGCGAGGAGGCGCCCGCCGACGCGAGCGCGGTCAGCATGACCACCCTCGTCCCGGCGTTCGTCCTCTCCGAGCTCAAGAGCGCCTTCATCATCGGGCTGGTCATCTTCATCCCGTTCCTGGTGCTCGACATGCTGGTCAGCGCCTCGCTGATGTCGATGGGCATGATGATGGTGCCGCCCACGATCGTGTCGCTGCCCTTCAAGCTGCTGCTCTTCGTCGTGGTCGACGGCTGGTCGCTGATCACCACCGCGCTCGTCGGCTCCTACGGGGGTGGCTAGGCATGAGCGACGCCGACGTCACCGAGATCGCGCTGCAGACCATGATGGTCGCCGCCAAGGTCGCCGCCCCGATCCTGCTCACGGCGCTGGCGGTGGGCTTCCTGATCTCGCTGTTCCAGGCCGCCACGCAGATCCAGGAACCGACGCTGTCGTTCGTCCCCAAGATGATCGCGGTCTCCGTCGTCCTGCTGATCACCGGCAACTGGGTCCTCTCCACGCTGGTGGACTTCACCGAGCACCTGTTCGACCAGCTGCCGCGACTGCTCGACCGGACCTGAGCCATGGACCTCACGGTCCCCGCCGTCACCCTGGTCGCCCTGCTGCTCGGGACCGCCCGGGCCGCCGGGTTCGTCCTGATGGCTCCGCCGTTCAACTCGCGGGTGATCCCGGGGCCGGTCAAGGCCGCCCTGGCGCTGGCGCTGTCGCTGCTGCTGTCCACGCAGATCGCGCCCTCGCTGCCCGAGCCGACGGCGGGGTTCATCGTCGTCGCGGCGGTCACCGAGGTGGTCATCGGCGCGGCGCTGGGCTTCGTCGTCCAGGTCTTGTTCACCGCCGTCCAGATGGCCGGTGACCTCATCGACGTCACCGGCGGTTTCTCGCTGCAGCCGGCGTACGACCCGCTGGCCATGACGCAGAACGCCGCGATCGGCCGGCTGCACTACTGGCTGGCGATCACGCTGCTGTTCACCAGCGGCGGGCACCTGCTCATGGTCAAGGGGTTCGCGACCTCCTACGAGGGGCTGCCCGTCGGCGGCGAGGTGCCCGTCGACCAGATCGGCGGGGTGCTGATCCAGGCCGTGTCGATGATGTTCCTGGCCGCGCTGCAGATCGCCGGCCCGATGGTCGCCGTGCTCCTGCTCGCCGACGTCGCGCTCGCCCTGCTCAGCCGCGCGGCGCCGGCGCTGAACATCTTCGCCATCGGCTTCCCGGTGAAGATCATGCTGACGCTGTTCATGCTCGGGCTCACCTTCCCGTTGCTGCCGCCCGCGCTCGACACCCTGCTCGAGCACGCCGCGCGCGCCATGACCTCGCTGCGGAGCGGGTGACCAGTGGCCAAGGACGGTCCCGGTGGTGAGAAGACCGAGAAGCCCACTCCCCAGCGCCTGAAGAAGGCGCGCAAGGAAGGGCAGATCCCGCGCACCCAGGAGCTGGGCACCTGGGCCGGGATCGCGGCGGCCAGCGTGCTGCTGCCGATGATCGCGAGCAAGGGCTTCGCCGAGGTGCAGGTGCTCATCCTGCAGATCCGGGCGGTGGCCACGCAGCCCGAGCCGACGGCGATCTCGGCGCTGCTCGGTCAGGGGCTGCGGGCGTTCCTCATGGCCGTGCTGCCGCTGGGCCTGGGGCTCATGGTCGTCGGCGTCGTCGCGTCGGCCAGCCAGGGCGGGGTCACCTTCGCCACCAAGGGGATGAAGCCGACCCTGAAGAAGTTCAACCCCTTCACCGGCATGAAGCGCATGTTCGGCACCCAGGGCCTGTGGGAGGTCACGAAGGCGCTGATCAAGACGGTGGCCCTGGGGGCGGTCGTCGTCATCACCAGCGACCGGGCGCAGACGCTCGTCTCCTCCGCCGGTGCGCTCCCGCTGTCGGTGGTCATCGACACCTTCGTCGACTCGGCCATCCTCATGTTCCGCGTCGTCGCCATGACCGGCCTGGTGATCGCCATCGCCGACTACCTGGTGGTGCGCCAGAAGATGATGAAGCAGCTCAAGATGAGCAAGTACGAGATCACCCAGGAGTACAAGCAGAACGAGGGCGACCCGCACATGAAGGCGCACCGCAAGGGTGTGGCCCTGTCGATGTCGCGGAACCGGATGCTGGCCGAGGTCGCCGAGGCGGACGTGCTGCTGGTGAACCCGACCCACGTCGCCGTCGCGCTGAAGTACGAGGCGACGAAGGGCGCTCCCCGGGTGGTGGCCAAGGGTTCCGGCGAGATCGCCGCCAAGCTCCGCGAGATCGCCGCGGAGGCGCGGGTGCCCATGGTCCAGGACATCCCGCTCGCCCGGGCGCTGCACGCCTCGTGCGAGCTCGGCCAGGAGGTGCCGCCCCAGCTGTTCACCGCCGTCGCCCGGGTGCTCGCCTTCGTCATGCACCTGGGCGCCCGCGGGGTCCGCGGCGGCCTGCACCGACCCGGCTTCGAGCCCCCGGACACCACCGACCTGCCCAAGGCCGGTCGACGGCGCGTCGTCCAGCCAGCCGCCTGACCGCGCCTCCGGGCGGTACCGGGCACCCCCGGACCTGCCGATGAAGGGGAACGTGAGCCAGTCCCCGTCTTCCGCGCCCCTGGTGGTGGGCGAGTGAAGGGGATCGCCAAGGCCGCCGTCCCGATCGGCGTCGTCGCGATCGTGCTCATGCTGGTCGTGCCCATGCCGGCCGCCCTCATGGACCTGCTGATCGGGCTGAACCTCGCGATCTCGCTGCTGATCCTGCTCGTGGCGATGCAGATCCGGAAGCCGCTGGACTTCGCGGTCTTCCCCTCGCTGCTGCTGATCGCCACGCTGTTCCGGCTGGCCCTCAACGTCTCCTCGACGCGCCTGGTGCTCACCGACGGCTACGCCGGCAAGGTGATCGAGGCCTTCGGGCACATCGTCATCGCCGGCTCGCTGGTCGTCGGCCTGGTGATCTTCGTGATCCTCACCGTCGTGCAGTTCGTGGTCATCACCAACGGTGCCGGCCGCGTGGCCGAGGTCGGTGCCCGCTTCACCCTCGACGCCATGCCCGGCAAGCAGATGGCCATCGACGCCGACCTCAACGCCGGGCTGATCAACGAGGCGCAGGCCCGCAAGCGCCGCCACGAGGTCACGGCCGAGGCCGACTTCTACGGCTCGATGGACGGTGCGTCGAAGTTCGTCAAGGGCGACGCCATCGCCGGCATCATCGTGACGCTGGTGAACCTCATCGGCGGGTTCGCGATCGGCGTCATGCAGCGCGGGATGGCCCCCGGCGAGGCGGTGTCGACCTACTCGCTGCTGACCGTCGGCGACGGCCTGGTCTCGATGATCCCGGCGCTGCTGATGTCCACCGCGACGGGCATCATCGTCACCCGGTCGGCCACCGAGGGCGACATGGGCAGCGACCTGATCGCCCAGCTCGGCCGGTTCAAGCAGCCGGTGCGCATCGCCGGCGGCGCCGCCCTCGCCCTCTGCCTCATCCCCGGCCTGCCGAAGCTGCCGTTCCTGCTCGTCGGCGGCCTGTTCCTGATCGCCGCGGCCCGCATGACCGAGACGCCGGAGGTCGACGAGGAGGCCGAGGCCGCGGCCGCCGCGATCGACGCCGAGCCGCAGCCCGACTCCCCCGAGGCCATCGTCGAGAAGATGCGGGTCGACCCGCTGGAGCTCGAGGTGGCCTTCGACCTGGTCGAGCTCGTCGACGCCTCGCGGGGCGGTGACCTGCTCGACCGCGTCAAGGCGCTGCGCCGGAAGGTCGCCATGGAGACCGGCCTGGTCATCCCGCTGGTCCGCACCCGCGACAACCTCGACCTGCAGGGTTCGCAGTACGTCATCTGGCTCAACGGCGTCCCCGCGGCCAAGGGCATCTCCCCCGCCGGCACCGTGCTCGCGATCGGCGACAACCTCGACGGGCTGCCCGGCAAGGCCACCCGCGAGCCGGTCTTCGGCCTCGCCGCCAAGTGGGTGCCGGTCGAGCTGCAGCGCGCCGCGGAGATGGCCGGCGCCACCGTCGTCGACCGCTCCTCGGTGATCACCACGCACCTCGCCGAGGTCGTCCGCCAGAACGCCGCGGACCTGCTCGGCCGCGAGGACGTGCGCCTGCTCGTCGAGATGATCCGGCGCACGCACCCCGTCGTCGTCGAGGAACTGACCCCCTCCCTGCTCACCCTGGGAGAGGTGCAACGGGTGTTGCACGCGTTGCTCGAAGAGGGTGTGTCGATCAGGGACCTGGTCCGCATCTTCGAGGCACTCTCTGTACGTGCGAAGCAGTCGACCGAGCTGGACGGACTGGTCGAGGCCGCGCGCAACGCACTCGGCTCCGCGATCAGCCACCCGTACGTGACCCCGGACGAGCGACTGCACGTCTTCACCCTCGACCCCGGCTTCGAGCAGCGGCTCCTGGAGTCGGTGCGGCAGAGCGAGGCCGGCGCCGTCCTGGCCCTCGACGCCGGCACCGTCGACGCGCTGGTCGTGGGCTGCGGCGGGCTGCTCGAGGAGGCCGAGCGCCAGGGCCTCTCCCCCGTGCTCGTGTGCTCACCGCAGGTCCGCTCTGCCCTGGCGCGGCTCATGCGCCAGGTCCTGCCCCGCCTGCCGGTCATCTCGTACGCCGAGGTGTCCCGGACGGCACAGATCGAATCGCTGGGAGTGGTGAGCGGTGCCGTTGCGATCCGTTGAGGCTGCCACGCGCGACGACGCCATCGCGGCCGCGCGCGAGCAGTTCGGCCCGTCCGCCCGGGTCGTGGGTGTCCGTCGCGTCCGCTCCGGCGGCGTGCTCGGGTTCTTCGCGACCGAGCGCTACGTCGCCGAGGTCGCACCCGAGCCGGCCGGCGCCCCGGGCCTGCCCGTCGCCGCGCCCG
>JBEPZM010000219.1:0-5372 GCA_041640835.1 Blastococcus sp. | reverse complement strand
CGCCTGCTCGGTGAGCTGCTCGGAGCGGCGCTGCAGCTCGGCCAGGCGGCCCTCCTGGCCGGCGATGGCGTCCTCGCGCTCCCGGATCAGCGCGGAGAGCTCGGTGACCTCACCGGCCCGCAGGTCGGTTCCCTGGGCGGTGCTGCCCGAGGTGGCGAACAGCAGGCCGGCTGCGAGGGCCACGACGGGCACCAGCGCCCCCCAGGCCGACAGACGGGCCACGGGCACCTCCTGCGTCGCTCCGGCGGACGACGACGGTCATCCGTGGGGGTCCCGCCACCGTGGCGGCGTCGTCGTGCTCCGCCCACAGCTTAGGCTGGGTTGCGTCACGGCCGGTGAGGACGCACCCGGCCACCCGGAGGGAGCAGGTACGTGCCCAAGTCGAAGGTGCGCAAGAAGTCCGTCTACACCCCGCCCGAGGGTGTGCTCCAGGCGCGATCGGCGGCCCAGGCACGCCTCGCGCAGCCCAGCCCGCGCTGGTACGTCGCGCTCATGGTCGGGCTGCTGCTGATCGGCCTGCTGTGGATCGTCGTGTACTACGTCGCCGGCGACGAGATCCCGTTCATGGTGTCGCTGGCGTCCTGGAACTTCGCGATCGGCTTCGGCGCGATGGTCGCCGGACTGGTCATGTCGATGCGCTGGCGCTGACCACACCGCACGCCGCACGCAGGCCCTCGTCCCCTCCGGGACGGGGGCCTGTCGCATTCGGCCCCCTGCAGGATCCGGCCGCGAGCGTGCGAGCGGCTGGGGGCAGGGGGTTCTTTCCAGCTGTGCACAGCCGTTCACCGTCGTCCACAGGTCGACATGGCGCCCCACCCCCAGGGTTGTCCACCGGATGTGGAGGGACGGGACCGGCCCGTACCGCGCTGACCTGCGCAGATGCGCGGCCTGGGACGGGTGTGACGGATCGTCCATGCGCGTAACTACACGACTGTGAGTCTGTCCCCAGCTGTGTACGCAGCTGTGGACGAGTCGACTTGTCCGCCGGTGAAGGGTGGTCACCGCACGGCCCCCATACCCGCTCTGACCTGCGACGACACCTCGAACGGCGCCCTCGCTGACCCTGAGAACGACGCCAGCCCCCGACACCGCGAGGGCGTCGGGGGCTGGCGTCGGCGGTCCTGGGGACCGCTGCGTGCGGATCAGGCGTCGACGAGCTCCAGGATGGTGGCGTTGGCCATGCCGCCGCCCTCGCACATCGTCTGCAGGCCGTAGCGGCTGCCGGTGTTGCGCATCCGGTGGATGAGCGTCGTCATCAGGCGGGCACCGGAGCCACCCAGCGGGTGGCCCAGGGCGATCGCCCCGCCCATCGGGTTGAGCCTGCTGGTGTCGGCACCGGTCTCGACGGCCCAGGCCATCGGCACGGGCGCGAACGCCTCGTTGACCTCGAACACGCCGATGTCGTCGATCGACAGACCGGAGCGGTCCAGCACCTTCTTGGTGGCCGGGATCGGCGCGGTCAGCATGATGACCGGGTCGTCGCCCGCCATGACGGTGGTGTGGATGCGCACCAGCGGGGTGAGGCCGAGCTCGCGTGCCTTCTCGCTGGTGGTGATCAGCAGGGCGGCCGAGCCGTCGGAGATCTGGCTGGCGTTGCCGGCGCTGATGACGCCGTTCTCCTTGAAGGGGGTCTTCAGGGAGCCGAGCTTCTCCAGCGTGCCGCCGGGGCGGATGCCCTCGTCGAGGCTGATCACGCCCTCCGCGGTGGTGACGGGGGCGATCTCCTCCTCGAAGGCGCCGTCGGCCTGGGCCTTGGCGGCCTTCTCGTGCGAGGCGAGGGAGAACTCGTCGAGCTGGGTGCGGGAGAAGCCCCAGCGCTCGGCGATCATCTCGGCGCCGACGCCCTGGTTGATGGGCTGGCCCGCGTAGCGCTCCATGAACTTCGGGCCCATCGGGCGGCCGGCACCGGAGGCCGGGTTGCTGGCCGAGCCCATGGGCACGCGGCTCATCATCTCGACGCCGCCGGCGACGACGACGTCGGCCTGGCCGCTGATGACGGTGGCGGCCGCGAAGGCGACGGCCTGCTGCGACGAACCGCACTGGCGGTCGACGGTGGTGCCGGGAACGGCCTCGGGCCAGCCGGCGGCCAGCGCAGCGCTGCGGGCGATGTTGAAGGTCTGCTCGCCGACCTGGCTCACGCAGCCCCAGATGACGTCCTCGACCACGGCCGGGTCGATGCCCGAACGCTCGACGAGGGACTCGAGCACGTGTGCGGAGAGGTCGACGGCGTGCACGCCCGACAGCCCTCCGCCTCGCTTGCCGACCGGCGTGCGTACGGCGGCACAGATGACGGCATCCCGCATGGAGTTACTCCTCGTCGACGTTTTCGGGGCGCGGCCGAACGGTCCGCCCTGACTGGCATCGTATGACCTGGCCGACACCTGGCAAGGTTCGGTCGTGATCTGGAGCACCCGGACGGCGGACACGGTGGCCGTCGGCGGCCTCGGCTCGGCGCTCGCGGCGGGGGCGCTGGTGGTGGACGACGCCCCCGGCCGGCTGCTGCTGGCCGTGGGCGCCGCGCTGTTCCTGGCCCTGGCGGGGCGCGACCTGCTGCAGCGCCCGCGCCTCGCCGCCGGCCCGGACGGCGTGGACGTGCGCCGGCTCGCGGGGCGGCTGCACCTGCCGTGGCCGGGGCTGCAGGTCCGCGTCCGGGAGACCCGGCGCCTCGGGATGCGGACGGTGACCCTCGAGCTCGACACCGCCTCGGGGCCGGACGACGACGGCGTGCTGGTGGTCCTCGGCCGTCGTGACCTCGGCGACGACCCCGCCGCGGTGGCGCGGCGGCTGCGCGAGCTGGACCCGACCGGCTAGAGGTTCAGCACCGTCAGGGTCGGCACGGTCAGGGCGACGACGAGCAGGGCCAGCGCGAGCAGCCCGACGCCGGCCACCTGGAGCTGCGGACGGCGACGGACCAGCAGGAGCACGCCCGCGGCCAGCGCACCGGCGACGAGCCCGCCGAGGTGCCCCAGCAGCGAGATCCCGGGCAGGAAGCTGATGACGACGTTGATCGCGAGCAGGGTCAGCAGGCCGCGCACGTCCTGCCGGCCGGCCAGCATGAGCACGCCCAGCGCGCCCAGCAGCCCGTAGATCGCGGCGGAGGCGCCGGCGACGACCACGCGCGGGTCGCCGAGGAGCTGGATGGCGACCGCGCCACCGAGCGCCGAGGCGAGGTAGACGGCGAGGTAGCGGGCCCGGCCCAGCTGCCGCTCCAGCTCGGAGCCGAAGATCAGCAGGGCGAGCATGTTGAAGGCCAGGTGCACCGGGCCGATGTGCAGGAACGCGGCGGTGAGCACCCGCCACCACTCGTCGAAGTAGTAGACGCCAGCGGGCCACTGGGCCAGGTCGACGAAGACCGGCGACCGCTGGTTGTCCGCCGGGGAGTTCCCCACGGAGAAGGCCGACACCGCGGTGACGACGAACATCGCCACGTTGAGCGCGATGAGGGTGAGGGTGACGACGCCCCAGCGCCGTCCCGCCGCCCGCAGGCCGCCGGTGCGCGCCGTCCGGACGGTGGCGTTCCCGGCCCGGACGCACTCCGGGCACTGGAAGCCGACGGAGGCCGGGATCATGCACTCCGGGCAGATGGGCCGGCCGCAACGCGTGCAGGCGATGCCGGTGGGCCGGTCCGGGTGCCGGTAGCAGGTGGCGGGCGGGGACGCCGGCTGGTTCGGCCGGCCGGCGCCCCCGTCGTCCGGGGTGGTGCTCAGCTGCGCTGCACCTCGACGGACTGGATCACCACGTCCTCGAGCGGCTTGTCGCCGCGAGCGGTCGGGACGGCGGCGATCTTGTCGACGACCTCGCGGCTGGCCGGGTCGGTCACCTCGCCGAAGATCGTGTGCTTGCGGTTCAGGTGCGGCGTCGGGCCCACGGTGATGAAGAACTGCGAGCCGTTGGTGCCGGGGCCGGCGTTGGCCATGGCCAGGAGGTAGGGGCGGTCGAAGGCGAGCTCGGGGTGGAACTCGTCGCCGAACTGGTAGCCCGGGCCACCGAAGCCCTGACCGAGCGGGTCGCCGCCCTGGATCATGAAGCCGGAGATGACGCGGTGGAAGATCGTGCCGTCGTAGAGCTTGTCGGTCGTCTTCTTGCGGGTCTCGGGGTGCGTCCACTCGCGGGCGCCCTCGGCGAGGTCGGCGAAGTTCGCGACCGTCTTGGGGGCGTGGTCGGGGAACAGGTCCACCGTGATGTCGCCGTGGTTGGTGTGCAGGACCGCGCGGCGGGCGGGAGTCGATTCAGTCACGGGTCCACTCTCCCACTGCCGCGCCCGCGCCGCGGTGGCGGCGGTGCTCAGCTGCCCGTGCAGGCTGCCGAGAGGTCGCCGTGGAACACCAGGACGAGCGGGGCACCGGTGCACACCGTGCTGCGACCGGGCTCCAGCGCGGCGGCCCCCGTCCGGCTCCCGGGTGCCCGGGCGGACAGGAAGGCATCGAGGAACCCGGGCCCCTCGACCCGGTCCACCCGGGTGTCGTCCGGGTCCACGTCGTTCATCTCGGCGGCGAACCGGTAGGCCTCGTCCCGCCCCAGGACCCGGTCCACCAGACCCAGGTCGACGGCGGTCGCGCCGTCGAACACGAAGGCGCCGAGCTGGTCGACGACTGTCTGAGCCGGGATGTCCCGCGCCCCTGACACCCACTCGACGAACTCCGCGTACTCGCGGTCCAGGCCGGCGCCCAGGACCGCCCGCTCCTCGTCGGTCATGTCGCGGAAGGGGTTGCCGAGATCCTTGCCGCGGCCCCGCGACAGGTACTCCTCGGTGATGCCGCCGTCGGTGACCACGCCCTGGTCCAGCAGCGTGCCCGGGAGGCCGGTGACGTCGCGGAAGCGCTGGAAGGGGCCCATGACCACGCCGATGCTGCCGACGAGGCTGCCGTGGTCCGCCACGATCTGGTCGGCCCCGGCCATGGCGTAGACGCCACCCGAGGCGGACATCCCCTGCACGTGCGCCATCACCTGGTGGCCGGTCCGCTCCTGGTAGCGCGTCACGGCGTCGGCGATGGCCCGCGAGCCGTAGATCGTGCCGCCCGGGGTGTTCAGCTCCAGGATCAGCCCGTCGGCGTCGTCCGCCTCGAGGGCGTCGATGGTGTCCGCGACCTCGTAGCCGTAGGTGGACCCGCCGAAGGTGGCGCCGTCGCTCTCCCCGCCGAGGATGACCCCGGTGACCGGCACGGCCACCAGCCGGGCCTCGGCCGACGGGTCGCCCCAGACGGTCTCGGTCACCGGCTCGGTCGTCGCGCTGCCGCCACCGCCGGAGACCAGCCCGACCAGGGCGATCACCAGGACGACGATGAGTCCGAAGCCGACCAGGCCCAGACCGATGCCCGCGCCCAGGCTGGCCCCCAGACCGAGACCGAAGCCGCGCTTGAAGGCACCCTGCT
>JBEPZM010000218.1:0-5462 GCA_041640835.1 Blastococcus sp. | reverse complement strand
CCGACCGGCGGGCGTCCCGGCCCGACGTGCTGGCCGAGGTCAGCGGGTGGGCGGCGCCGGAGCTGGTGGTGGCGATGTCGGTCACCCAGGTCGCCGCGGAGAACCTGCTCGAGCGCTCACTCACGCTGGTGCACCGGTTGCCATGCGCGCTGGTGGCACTGGAGTCCGGGCTGATCCACGACGGACACCTCTGGCATCTGCTGGACAAGGTCGGGCCGATCGCCGACGCGACGATCCGTGCTCGGGTGGAGCGCGAGATCCTGGACTGGGTGGCAGGCCGGTCGGTCACCACCCCGGCACAGCTGGGCGCCAGGGTGCGGCGGTCGGTGCTCCGCCACGACGCCGCGGCCGCGGCCCAGCGGTTGGCGAGGGCGCTGCGCGAACGCGGCGTCTCCGTCCGGGCCGACCGCCGCGAGGGCATGGCCGTGTTCGACGCGCTGCTGACCATCCCAGAGGCGCACGCCCTGCTGGACGTCCTCGGGCAGTACGCCGACGCGATCGACGAGCCGGACGACACCCGGACCCGCGGCCAGAAGATGGCCGACTGCCTGCTCGACCTCGTGCTCCGGCCCGGCAAGCACGACGGCCCGCCGGTGCAGGCGCGGCTCACCGTGGTGGCCGGGGTGGCCACGCTCCTGGGCGGCGACCAGCCCGGTGAGATCGACGGCGAACCGGTGCCGGCCGAGATGGTGCGCGCGCTCGCCCGGGCTCTGGGGCTGCTGCCCGCGGGGCTCCCCGCCGCTTCGACCTCGTCCTCCACCGCCCCCGGTCCCGACGTGTGGCCGGACGAGCCGCCGGTCGAGGAGTGGACCGACGCGGTGCGCGCTGCCGACGAACGGTGGTGGGCCGCCGTCGAGGAGCGCGCCCTGCGCGGCGAGTGGCGCGGCGCGGCGGATCCCCCGCTCGAGGTTCTCGAGCGCTGGTGGGCCGAGGAGCCGCACTGGGACGAGTCGGCGCCTCCGGAGGCCAGCCCGTCGCCGGAGACAGAAGCACGATCCCCTTCCGACGCCGAGCCCGACCCCGGCCCTGGCCCTGGCACCGGCACCGGCACCGGTGAGTGGGCGACGGCCGATCACGCCCTCGACCGGGCCGGCACCGCGCTGCTGGACCTCCAGCGAGCCGTGGGTGCCGCGCATCGGGCCGTCTCCGCCGCCGCGCGCGCCGAAGCGGACGACGCAGATGCCTGGGAGGACAGCGCACCCGGCCGGATGACCCGGGCCCGTGGGGCGCTCGACGCGCTCCGCGAGGCGACCGGCCGACAGCGAGAGGAGCTGGCCGCCCTGCTGGACCGCAGCGCAGGTGGCGGGCTGCTCGACCGGCCGCGCATCGCGATCGTCGACGACCTCACCGGCGCGCTGCTCGCCCTGACCGACAGCACCGAGCTGTGCCGGCACGCCGGCTGCGGTGCGGACGCCTGCCGCGGGCACCGGACGGGCTGCCACCACGACCTCGGCGACCGCCCGGGGCTCGGCCCACCGCCCCCGAGCGACGGCTACCGCCCCGGGGCGAAGCTCGACCGGTTCGTCCGCACCCGCGACCGGCGCTGTCGCCAGCCCGGCTGCCGTCGGCGCGTGCCGCTGGGGGGCGAGCTCGACCACGACCGCCCCTGGCCCGACGGACCGACCAGCGCGGGCAACCTCACCGGCTACTGCACCGGGCACCACCGTGGGAAGCACCAGGCCCCCGGGTGGCAGCACTCCCTCGCCGAGGACGGCACGCTCACGGTGACGACCCCGACCGGCCTGGTCGCGACCACCACCCCGCCCCCATTCTGACGGGACTGTCAGTGGCTCAGCCGCGCGGCGACGTCACCTTCTCCGGGGAGATCCGGACCAGCAGGCGGACCTGGTCCCGTCCGCCGAACCAGGGGTACGGCCGGCCGATGTAGCGCTGGGACAGCTCGTCGATGTGCTCGCGGGCGCCCTCCTCGGTGACCTCGGTGACCCGGCCCCGCACCTCGAAGTACCGGCTCGGGTCGTCGGGATCGGCCACGTTGAGGGCCACCCGCGGGTCGCGCTCGACGTTGCGGACCTTCTGGTGCCCGCGGACGGTGTTGATCAGGACGTCGTGCCCGTCGGTGTCCACCCAGGTCTGGGTCATCTGCGGTGAGCCGTCGGGCATGAGCGTCGACAGGAAGCAGGGGCTCGGACGGCGGAGCAGGTCGAGCAGGGCGTCGGGCAGCGACACACGGGGTCCTTCCGGAGGGGTGGATCCCGCCCCTACCCGCGCCCAGCCACGTCACTCCGCCGGCGGCTCGCTCCCGTCCCCGATCGTGGCGACCTCCCGGGCCGCGTCCGGGCCGTCCTCGAGCAGCACGCGGAAGCCGTCGTCGTCGAGCACCGGCGCCTTCACCTGCACCGCCTTGTCGTACTTGCTCCCGGGGTCGGCGCCCACCACGACGAAGCCGGTCTTCTTGGACACCGAGCCGGTGACCTTGCCGCCGCGCTCCTGGATGGCCGCGGTCGCCTGGTCGCGGCTGTAGTCCCGGAGCGACCCGGTCACGACAACCGTCACGCCGGTCAGCGGTCCGGGGCCGGCGTCGCTGCCCTCGTCGACCATGCGCACGCCTGCCCGCCGCCACTTCTCGACCACGTCGCGATGCCAGTCGACCTCGAACCAGTCGCGGATCGACCTCGCGATCGTCGGCCCGACGCCGTCGGCCGCGGCCAGTTCCTCCTCGCTCGCCTCGGCGATCCGGTCGAGCGAGCGGAAGTCCCGCGCCAGCGCCTGGGCGGCGGTCGGCCCGACGTGCCGGATGGAGAGCGCCACGAGCACCCGCCACAGCGGCACGTCCTTGCGGCTCTGCAGGTTGGTCAGCAGCTTCTGCCCGTTGGCCGACAGGGCGCCGTCCTTCCGCGTGAAGAACGAGGCGCGCCCCAGCGTGTCCTCGTCGAGGAAGAAGATGTCGCCCTCGTCCTGCAGCAGCCCGCCCTCGAGGAGGGCGACCGCGGCCTCGTAGCCGAGGTTCTCGATGTCGAAGGCACCGCGGCCGGCGACGTGGAACACCCGCTCCCGCAGCTGCGCCGGGCACGACCGGGAGTTCGGGCAGCGGATGTCGGCGTCGCCCTCCTTCTGGGGGCGCAGCTCCGTCCCGCACTCCGGGCAGTGCGTCGGCATGACGAACGGGACCTCGGAGCCATCGCGCGCGGCCACCACCGGGCCGAGGACCTCAGGGATGACGTCACCGGCCTTCCGGATGACGACCGTGTCCCCGATCAGCACGCCCTTGCGCACCACCTCGCTGGCGTTGTGCAGCGTCGCCAGCTGCACCGTCGACCCCGCGACCTTGACCGGTTCCATGTACGCGAACGGCGTCACCCGGCCGGTGCGGCCCACGTTCACCCGGATGTCCAGGAGCTTCGTCGTCGCCTCCTCCGGCGGGTACTTGAAGGCGATCGCCCAGCGCGGGGCCCGGGACGTCGAACCGAGCCGGCGCTGCAGGGCGTACTGGTCGACCTTCACCACGACGCCGTCGATCTCGTGCTCGACCGAGTGCCGCTGCTCCTTGGTCGCCTCGATGTAGGCCCAGACCGCCTCGAGGTCGTCCACCACGCGGGACCGGTCGCTGACCGGCAACCCGAGCCCGCGCAGCCGGTCGTAGGCGGCCGACTGCCGGTCGACGTCGAACCCGCGGTGCGCGCCGACGCCGTGCACGACCAGCCGGAGCGGCCGGGAGCCGGTGACCTTCGGGTCCTTCTGCCGCAGCGAGCCGGCGGCGGCGTTCCGCGGGTTGGCGAACGGCGCCTTGCCGGCCTCGACCAGGCCCGCGTTGACGTCCGCGAAGCCGGCGACCGGGAAGTAGATCTCGCCGCGCACCTCGAGCAGCTCGGGCAGGTCGTCCCCGGTGAGCTGCTGCGGCACGTTGCCCATGGTGCGGACGTTGGCAGTGACGTCCTCCCCCGTCGTGCCGTCCCCCCGGGTGGCCGCGCGGACCAGCCGGCCGTTCTCGTAGACGATGGCCACCGCCACGCCGTCGACCTTGAGCTCGCACAGGTACGCCGCACCGGCGGCGCCCTCGCGCTCCACCCGGGCGGCCCAGGCGGACAGCTCGTCGCTGCTGAAGGCGTTGTCCAGGCTCTGCATCCGCTCCAGGTGCTGCACCGGCGCGAAGGTCGCGGTGAACCCGCCGTTCACCTTCTGGCTGGGCGAGTCGGGCGTGACCAGCGCCGGGTGCGCGGCCTCGATCGCCTTCAGCTCGCCCATCAGCTCGTCGTACTGCCCGTCGCTGACCAGCGGCTCGTCGCGCACGTAGTAGGCGAAGGCGTACCTGTCCAGTTCCTCGGAGAGGTCGCGGTGGCGGGTGCGCGCGTCGTCGGGGACCTCGGTGAGGTCCTCCCGGTCGGTCGCGGCCTCGACGACCGGCTCGTCCAGGGCAGCGGGGTCGGTGCTCACGCGGGAACGGTATCCGGCGGGTACGACGACCAACCGGGCCTCACCCGGTCGGGCTCACTCCGGCTGCAGGTACTTCGCCGCCTCGCGCAGGTGCGTCATGGCAGCCCGGGCGTAGGCGGGCGTCGCGCCGGCCAGGCCGCACGACGGCGTCAGCGTGACGACGTCCGGGAGCATCTCGGCGGGGAAGCCGAGCTCGCTCCACCAGCCCCGCACCCGCGACGCCGTCGCCGGAGCGGCCGGCAGCGCGGTGTCGGTCCCCGGGACGACGCCGACCAGCAGGTGGCTGCCTGCGTCGACGGCCTCGCCCACCGCGTCGAGGTCCTGGACGAGCCCGAGGTCGAACGACAGCCCGGCGGCACCGGCGGCGCGGAAGAGCCCGAGCGGCATCCGGGGCGCGCAGCAGTGCACGACCACCGGCACGGGCAGCGCCGCGACGACCGCGCGCAGCTCCTGCTCGACCGTCTCCTCGGGCACTGCCGACAGCCGCCCGAAGCCGGTCGCCGTCGGCAGGCCGCCCTGCAGCACTGCCGGCATGCTCGGCTCGTCCAGCTGGACCACGACCTGCGCGCCCGGCACCCGTGCGGCGACCGCAGCCACGTGCCCGCGCAGTCCTTCCACCAGCGACTGCGCGAGGTCGCGCCGCGCACCCGCGTCCACGACCGCCCGCTCGCCCCGGGTGCGCTCCAACGACGCCGCCAGCGTGAAGGGTCCGGCCGCCTGCACCTTGAGCGGCCCGACGTAGCCGTCGGCCTCGTCGTGCAGTGCGTCGAGATCGCGGGCGAGGAACTCCTGGGCCCTGCGCTGGTCGACGCCCGAGCGCGGCACGAGCCGCCAGCCGGCCGGGGTGATGTCCACGGCGAGGTCCACGAGCAGCGCCGCCGTCCGGCCGATCATGTCCGCGCCGGCTCCCCGGCCGGGGAGCTCGGGCAGGTGCGCCATGCCGGGCAGCTCGCCGAGCACGAGCCGCACGGCCTCGGCCGGGTCGGTGCCGGGCAGCGACCCGATGCCGGTGACCGGCCCCCAGGGCGCCGTCACCGGGCGCCGGCCACGGGCGCCTGGCCCACGACCCG
>JBEPZM010000217.1:0-5540 GCA_041640835.1 Blastococcus sp. | reverse complement strand
CCCGCCGTCGTCGTCTTCGCCGTCGTCTTCTGCTGGCAGATGCCGCACTTCTGGGCGCTGGCCCTGCGCTTCAAGGACGACTACGCGCGCGCCGATGTCCCGATGCTGCCGGTGGTCACCACCGCGCTGTCGGTCGGACGGCAGAGCGTCGCGTGGGCGTGGGCGACCGTCGCGGTCTCGCTGCTGCTCTGGCCCGTGGCCACCGGCTACGGCATCGGCCTGGGCTACACGATCCCGGCGGTCCTGCTCGGCGGCTGGTTCGTCGTGGAGGCCCACCGCCTGCTCGCCCGCATCAAGCGCGGCGGGGACATGAAGCCGATGCAGCTGTTCCACGTCTCGATCTCGTACCTGGCGCTCCTGATGGTCGCGATCGTCGTCGACGCCATCGTCTGAAAGGACCCCGTCCTCCCCACCCCTCGCACGCTCGGGGCGGTTCCCTGGACGGGGCCGAGGGGCGAGACGGATCTACGGTTCTCCCCGTGCGGAGCGACCTGACCAACGCGCGGATGGGGGAGCTGCTCGGGCTGGACTGGCGCACCTACTCGCTGCGCGCGCTGAGCATCGAGCCGGCGGAGGTCGAGTCGCTCATCGAGGCGGGCTCGCCGGTGATCACCTACCTCGTGGGCGGGCGGCTGGTCTGGCACGACGACGAGGACGCGTGGCCCGCGTGGGCCGACGCGCGCAGCGCCGACGAGCACGTGACGGCCGGGCGCTGGGAGTCAGCCGACGGATCGCTCGCCGTCGTCCTGGTCTTCCACGGCTGAGCACCCTGTCGGGTCAGTGGGTGGCGATACCTTCGCGCGATGCGGCTCGTGCTCTCGGACGGTGAGTTCGACGCTCTGGGGAGCGGGCAACTAGTCGCTCCCGACGGCAGGACCTACACCCGCCGCACCACACGGATGAAGCGCAGGGACGTCGATGCGGGCGTTGCCGGGGCAGCCCTGTCGTGACCTGGTCCCCGGGTGGAGCGCTCGTCTGGTTCGACGGGGACGACGCCAAGCTTGCGTGGACGCAGGAACGCCCGCTCCACACGGCCGAGCCGCCCGACCCCGCAAGGCGGGAATCCGTGACCGCCGGCAGGTGGGAGACGGCCGACGGCTCCACTGCGGTCGTCCTGCTCAGGCATCACTGAGGTGGTGCGCAGATGCGTCGTTATCGGACCGGTGATGGTGCATCAGCGCACCCTGTCGGGCGCGGTCAGCGGGTGGCGACGGCGGGCTGCGAGGGTGCGCTGAGCGGCAGGTCCGACGCCGGTCCGCGCACCGACCAGACCAGCCGCGCGGCGAACGCGGTGATCAGGACCGCCCCCAGCATGTGCAGCAGCACCAGCGCGATCGGCAGGTCGGTGAAGTACTGGACATAGCCGACGACGCCCTGGGCGAGCTCGATGATCAGCAGGTCGCGGGCCGCCCGGCGCACGCGGTCGGGGGAGTCGGTCGCGTAGAGGGCGACCAGCAGGGCGACGGTCAGCCCGATCAGCAGGAAGACGACGTCGGCGTGCAGCTGGCTGATCAGCTCGGTGTCGACGCCGATGCGGTCACCGGTCGGGACGTCGGCGTCGTCGACGTCACCGCTGTGCGGGCCGCTGCCGGTGACGATCGTGCCGAGCACGAGCACGGCCGCCGTGGCCGCGGCGATGCCCCGGGTGAGCAGCACGAACGGCCGGCGCACCAGCGGCTCCCCGACACCGGGCTCGCGGGATCGGAGCCACAGCGTGGTGGCCAGGGCGACCAGCACCGCGGAGACGAGGAAGTGCGCCGCGACGGTCCACGGGTTGAGCCCGGTCAGCACGGTGACGCCGCCGAGCAGCGCCTGGGCCGGGATGCCGATGAAGGTCAGCGCGGCCAGCCGGCGCAGGTCGTGCCGCGACGAGCGCCAGACGGCGACGACGGTGGCGATCGCCACGGCCGCGAGCACGAAGGTCAGCAGCCGGTTGCCGAATTCGATGACCCCGTGCCCGGCCAGCTCCGGCGTGGTGGTGAAGCTCTCCGAGGTGCAGCGCGGCCAGGTCGGGCAGCCCAGCCCGGAGCCGGTCAGCCGCACGGCCCCACCGGTGACGACGATCAGCCCGTTGGCGACGGCGTTGGCCAGCGAGAGGCGCGAGATGGTCGCGGGGGAGAAGGAGCGGGGCAGGACCGGCACCCCTCAGATGCTAGGTCGTCACGAGGTGCACGCAGCCGCCCCGGGACCGTCCGCGGGCGTCTCACAGTGACGCTGCTCACGGGACGGGCCGCCGGAGATCACTTCTTAGGTCGACCTTGGTTGCAGGGTCCCTGATTTAGGACACACTCGTGTTGTGGAAAGCGCCGTGGCACCCCCGCGCTCGTCGGCTCCGGCCGACGACGGGCGTACCCGCGACCGCGTCAGCGCCCTGCTCCTCGAGCACGGACCGCAGACCGCCACCGAGCTCGCCACCCGGCTGGGCATCTCGCCTGCCGCCGTCCGCCGGCACCTGGACTCCCTCGTCGCCGCCGGCCGCATCGAGGAGCGGGTCGCCCGCGATCCGCAGCGCGGCCGCGGCCGTCCTGCCCGGCGGTTCCACCTCACCGACGTCGGACGCTCCGCCTTCCCGCACGCCTACGACGACCTCGCACTGACCGCGCTCCGGTACGTCGCCGCCGCCGGTGGCCCGGACGCCGTCCGCGCGGTCGCCGAGCAGCAGCTCGCCGGGCTCGAGGCGCGCGCGTCCAGCGCCGTCGAGAGTGCCGTGCAGGCGGCCGGGGGAGCCCCGGTGGACCGGGCCCAGGCCCTGGCCGCCGCCCTCACGGCCGAGGGCTACGCTGCCACCGCCTCGGCGATCTCCGGCGGGGGGCAGCTCTGCCAGCACCACTGCCCGGTGGCGCACGTGGCCGCGGAGTTCCCCCAGCTGTGCGAGGCCGAGACCGCGGTGATCGGCCGGCTCGTGGGCAGCCACGTGCAGCGGCTGGCCACGATCGCCCACGGTGACGGGATCTGCACCACACACCTCCCAGGACCCCTGCGTCCGGGGAACAGAACGGCCCACGCACGCCCTGTACCTGGTGAGCGGGCAGCGCCCCACAGCGCGCCCACCAGCCAGTCCAGCAGCACCGCCCCTGAGATCGACCGGGAGAGGACGCCCGCATGACCAGCACCCAGCAGCCGGCCACACCGCTGACGCAGGACGAGCAGATCGACCAGCTCGGCCGCTACGAGTACGGCTGGGCCGACGCCGACGTCGCCGGTGCCTCCGCCCGTCGCGGTGTCGACGAGGACGTCGTCGCCGACATCTCGCGCCGCAAGAGCGAGCCCGAGTGGATGCTCGAGCGCCGCCTCAAGGCCCTCAAGCTCTTCGGTCGCAAGCCCATGCCCGACTGGGGTTCGGACCTCTCCGGCATCGACTTCGACAACATCAAGTACTTCGTGCGGTCCACGGAGGCGCAGGCCGCCTCGTGGGAGGACCTGCCCGACGACATCAAGAACACCTACGACCGCCTGGGCATCCCGGAGGCCGAGAAGCAGCGTCTCGTCTCCGGCGTCGCCGCCCAGTACGAGTCCGAGGTCGTCTACCACCAGATCCAGAAGGAGCTCGAGGACCAGGGCGTCATCTTCCTGGACACCGACTCGGCCCTGAAGGAGCACCCGGAGATCTTCCAGGAGTACTTCGGCTCGGTGATCCCGTCCGGCGACAACAAGTTCGCCGCGCTGAACACCGCCGTGTGGTCGGGTGGCTCGTTCATCTACGTGCCGCCGGGCGTGCAGGTCGAGATCCCGCTGCAGGCCTACTTCCGGATCAACACCGAGAACATGGGCCAGTTCGAGCGCACGCTGATCATCGTCGACGAGGGCGCCTACGTGCACTACGTCGAGGGCTGCACCGCGCCGATCTACAAGAGCGACTCGCTGCACTCGGCGGTCGTCGAGATCATCGTCAAGAAGAACGCGCGCTGCCGGTACACGACCATCCAGAACTGGTCGAACAACGTCTACAACCTGGTCACCAAGCGGGCCGTGGCCCACGAGGGCGCGACCATGGAGTGGGTCGACGGCAACCTCGGCTCCAAGGTGACGATGAAGTACCCGGCCGTGTGGATGACCGGCGAGCACGCCAAGGGCGAGGTCCTCTCCATCGCCTTCGCGGGCGAGGGCCAGCACCAGGACGCCGGCGCCAAGATGGTGCACGCCGCGCCGCACACCTCCTCGACCATCGTGTCGAAGTCGGTGGCCCGTGGCGGTGGCCGCACCTCCTACCGCGGCCTGGTGCAGGTCGACGAGGGCGCCTACGGCTCCAAGTCCACGGTCAAGTGCGACGCCCTACTGGTCGACACGATCAGCCGGTCGGACACCTACCCCTATGTCGACGTCCGCGAGGACGACGTCTCCATGGGTCACGAGGCGACGGTCTCCCGCGTCAGCGACGACCAGCTCTTCTACCTGATGAGCCGCGGCCTGTCCGAGGACGAGGCCATGGCGATGGTGGTGCGCGGGTTCGTCGAGCCGATCGCCCGCGAGCTGCCCATGGAGTACGCCCTCGAGCTCAACCGGCTCATCGAGCTGCAGATGGAAGGTGCCGTCGGCTGATGACCGACCCGAACACCGGTACGGCCGTCAACACCGGCACGACCGACCTCACCACCCAGCCGGCCACCCTCGCCTCGGAGCTCTTCGCTCCGGGCGTGGGTGCGCAGGCCGGTCCGCCGACCACCCCGGCGTCGGACACCGGCACCGCCGGTGACGTCGCCCCGGGTGCGCACTCGCACGGCGGCCCCACCCCGACCGGCTCGCCGGCGGAGCGGCTCACCTCCACCGACCCGGACGCCTTCGGCGTGCCGACCGGTCGCGAGGAGACGTGGCGCTTCACGCCGATGAAGCGGATCCGTCCGCTGCTGGACGGCGCTGCCTCGGACGCGCGGCTCACCTGGACCACCGACCTCCCCGAGGGCGTCGAGCTGACCCGCGTGGACGCCGGCGACCCGCTGGTCAAGGGCCTGCCCGAGCCGGTCGACCGGCTGGCTGCCCTCACCCGCCAGCGCGCCGACGGCGCCGACGTCCTCCGCGTGGCGAAGGAGGCCCAGCTCGACCGCCCGGTCTCTCTCGGCCTGGCCGGCACCGGTGGCGACGACGTCGTCTGGGGCCAGCTGGTCGTCGAGGTCGGCGCGTTCGCCAAGGCGACCGTCGTGCTCGACCACACCGGCCTGGCCCGCTACTCCGGCGGCGTGACCGTCATCGCCGGCGACGGCGCCCAGGTCACCCTGGTCTCGGTCCAGGACTGGGCACCCGGTGCCGTGCACGGCGGTCAGTACGACGCCGTCGTCGGCCGGGACGCCTCGTTCACGCAGGTCGTGGTCACCCTCGGCGGCGACCTGGTCCGGCTGGTCAGCAACGTGCAGTACTCCGGCCCCGGCGGCCGCGCGGACCTCTTCGGCGTCTACTTCTCCGACGAGACGCAGCACCAGGAGCACCGGCTCTGGGTCGACCACGCAGTCCCGAACTGCACCAGCAACGTGCTCTACAAGGGCGCGCTGCAGGGCGAGGGCGCGCGCACGGTCTGGATCGGCGACGTCCGCATCCGCCCGTCGGCC
>JBEPZM010000216.1:0-5563 GCA_041640835.1 Blastococcus sp. | reverse complement strand
CTCGCGCTGGCCGGCCCCCGCACGCGGGATCTCCTGCGCGTGCGGTGCGACGGCGCCCGCCCCGGGACGTTCGCGGCGGACGTCGCCGCCGCCTGCGCCGCCGTGGTGTCCGGACCCGCGCCCCTGCTCAGCGAGCGCGAGCAGGCCGTCCTGGCGCTGCTGCCCTCCCTGCTCAACGCGCGCGAGATCGCCGACGAGTTCACCGTCTCGGTCAACACGATCAAGAGCCACATCCGGTCGATCTACGCCAAGCTCGGCGTCTCCTCCCGCCGCGAGGCGGTCCGCGTGGCCCAGGAGCGCGGGCTGCTGCGCTGAGCGATCACCTACCGGGGATGAGACGCCCGGCCCGCCACCGGACGAGCGTGGCCGGCGGAAGGCTTCCCGCCGGGGGCGGCCGGGACGGAGGTCGGCGATGGCGGATCGACGCTACGAGGTGCGCGTGACGGGGCGGATGTCGCAGCGCGCCCGGGACGCGTTCTCCAGCCTGGACGTGGACGAGGTGACCTCCGAGACGGTCATCTCCGGTCTGGTGCACGAGGACGACGACCTGCACGACCTGCTCGCCAAGGTGCAGTCGCTGGGGCTGCACGTGGTCTCGGTGCAGCAGGTGGCGCCCTGAGCGCCGCCGCCGTGCCCGTCGGCACGGCTCCGGCGCCGGTTCAGCCGAATCGTCCGATGCGCGGGGACGGCCGCCCCGGCCACGCTGAGCGGAACGGCTACGTGGCGCGACGGCCGGCGGCGGACGAGCCACCGGGGGTGCGCGCGCTCTCCCTGGAGGCAGGTGCGATGGACGGCCGCACGACACCCTGGGACGACGTGCTCCTCGAGCGCACCCTCGCCTTCTCCGGCTCCTACATCTCCGACGACGGGCACGTGACGATCCGGCGGTTCGGGCCCGTGCCCGACTACTCCACGGCCCGCTTCGCCGGGCACTGCGCGCCCTGCGCCCAGGCGGGCCTGACGCCCCCCGTCGGCGAGCCGCTGGCCGACCTCGTCGTCGCCGCGCGGTTCGCCGCGGCACACCGTCACGGCGAGGTGGACTGACCGGTTCGCCCCGCGGGGATGAGCCGCCGGTGCCGCCGCGCGGCCACCGTGGGCGCATGACCTCCACCAGCGACGACCCCCGGTCCACCGTCCCCGGCGCGGCGCTCTCCTCGTGGCGGGCGGGCCCCGCCCGCGACGCCGTCCTCTCGTTCGTCTCCGCCGTGGTCGACGGCACCCCGCCCGTCCCCCCGGAGCGGCGCGTGGCCGTCTTCGACAACGACGGGACTCTCTGGTGCGAGAAGCCGATGCCGATCCAGCTGGACTTCGTGCTGCGGCGCCTCGCCGCCATGGCGGCCGCGGACCCCTCGCTGGCCGAGCGGCAGCCGTGGAAGGCAGCCTGCGAGCGGGACGCCGCCTGGCTCGGCAGCGTCCTCACCGAGCACTACGCCGGTGACGACCGCAAGGCCGGCGCGCTGATGTCCGGCATCCTCGCCGCGTTCGACGGCATGGACGTCGACGAGTTCGAGGAGCGGGCGTCGTCCTTCCTGCGCGCGACCGAGCACCCGACGCTGGGCCGCGGCTACCTCCGCTGCACCTACCGCCCCATGGTGGAGCTGCTGGACCACCTCTCGGCCAACGGGTTCACGACCTACATCGCCTCGGGCGGGGGCCGTGACTTCGTCCGCCCGGTGAGCGAGGAGCTCTACGGCGTCCCCCGGGAGCGGGTCATCGGCAGCACCGCGCGGCTGGGCTGGGCCGCGACCGACGACGGCGGCGGCTCCGTCACGCACACGCCGGCCCCGGACTACCTCAACGACGGTGCCGAGAAGCCGGTCCGCATCTGGAGCCGGGTCGGCCGCAGGCCCCTGCTCGCGGCGGGGAACAGTGACGGCGACGGGCCGATGCTGGACTTCACCCGGCATCCCGACGCGCCGGTCCTGCGCCTGCTGCTCCTGCACGACGACGAGGAGCGGGAGTTCGCCTACACCGCCGGCTCGGAGAAGTCGCTCGCGCGGGCCGACGCGCAGGGCTGGACGGTGGTCAGCATGAAGGACGACTGGAGCACCGTCTTCTGACCGGGCACGGGGAGGCCGGGACCGTCATCAACGGCACCGGCCGGAGGGGATCCGCCGGGCGGACACGACGACCAGCCCGAGCGTGCGGCACTGGGCGAGGATGCCCAGCAGGTGCGACTCGTCGAGGACGTCCCCGCAGAGGGTCGCTCCCGTCGCGCGCTCGTCGACGCGCATGTCGCAGAAGGCCTCGCGCGCGTGCGCCGTGAGCCGGCCGTCGACGCGGACCTCGTACCGGCCCCTGGTCATCGCACGGGCCTCAGGCACCCGCATCGCCGTTGGCACGCGCCGTGCCGGACGCCGCGCCGGAGGTGGACCACTTCAGCTCGATCTCCAGCTCCACCTCGTCGCCGTCGACCTCGATCTCGGCCTCGAACCGGAGGTGCTCGGGGACGTCCATCTCGACGGTGCTGTCGGCCAGCCCGATGGTCACCCGTCCCTTGCCCTGGAGCTGTTTGGCCAGGTCGGCGACCCACTCGGCCGCCTCGTGGCGGGACATCGTGACCTTGCGCTCGACCTTGACGTCGGACATCGCGGACTCCGTTCGGTTGCGCGGGAAGACGGTGGACGAAGCCTGGCCGCGGCTCGCCCGGCCCGCCTCATCCACGGGGAATGAGCCCGGACGCCATGAGCCCCGGACGCAGTGCGACCCGGGTGGCCCGGGGAGAGGTGCTCCCCCGGGCCACCCGGGTCGCGGCCGCTCGGCTACACGGCCTCGGCGAAGGCCTCGCGCAGCTTGCCCTCCTGCTCGTTCGACAGGTTCGTCGACAGCAGGGTCGCGCCGGTCTGCTTGAACTCCTCGAGCACCTTGTCCCTGACGACGTCCGACGTCATCACGAACAGCGCCGACGTCCCGGGCGTGACGTGCTCGCGTACCTCGCGGATGAAGGTGTCGTCGATGCCGACGTCGGTCATGGACCCCGTCAGGGCCCCCATGGCGGCACCCACCGCCATGCCGAGGAGCGGCACGAAGAAGATCAGGCCGAACAGCAGGCCCCAGAAGCTGCCGCCGAGCGCGCCGCCGCTGGTCATGTTGTGCAGCTGCTCGGTCTTCGGCTTCTTCTTGCCCTCGGGCCAGTAGACGTACGCACCGTCGTTGATGCGCAGCAGCTCCTCCTTCTGCATCCGCTCGAGCAGGCCGAGGGCGTCCGCCGCTCCCCCGGCCGAGTCGAACTTCCAGACGGTCAAGGTCGCCATGCCAACTCCTGGGGGTGGGTGTCCGGGACGACCGGGTCCGGGCGTCCGTGCCGCGTGCCGGCGCCGGGTGGCGCACCGGTCAGCGGCATGTCCGGAGTCTGGGGAGCCGGTCCTCCCGGTCGCATCACCCGGACCGGGTGACGAAGGGGTGCGCGTCGTAGACGACGACCGACCGGATCACGAGATCCTGGAGCGACGAGCGGGTCCGGCTGACGGCGCACCAGAGCAGGCCCAGCGGGAACACGACGCAGGCCAGCGCCCGCAGCCCGGACCGCGTCCAGCCGAGCAACCCGGAACCGGCCGACAGCACGCGCAGCCCCATGAGCCGCGCGCCGTACGTCCGCCCCGCCATGGCCCAGCCGACCGCCAGGTACACCGCTGCGACGACGTGCAGGGCCACGGACATCGTCAGCAGGGAGAACTGCGGCCACCGGAAGTCACCGGGCGACCAGACGAACCGGATGCCCGCGGCGGTCAGGTCCAGCGCCACCGCCAGCAGCACGACGGCGACTGCGTCGACGCAGGCGGCCAGGACCCGGGTGACCACGCCGGCCCGGGTCGTCCGCGGGACCACCTCCGCCGCACCAGGGGCACCCATCGCGGACTCCTCTCGGCCGGACCGTGCCCGCAGCGTGGCTCCCGGTGCGGGCGCCGTCCTCGCCCTCCCGGGGTGACCGGCCCCGGCTCGCCGCTCATCCGCGCCGCTCATCCGCGCCGGGCGATCCGCCCGGCCGCCGGCCCCGTGACGCTGACCGCATGCGACGTCTCCCCCTGCCCGCCCTGCTCCTTGTCAGCGGCGCCCTGCTGCTGGGCTGCTCCGACGACGACCCGGCGTCGGACTCCACGAGCTCATCCTCGACGTCCTCGTCGGCGTCCCCCTCCGCCTCGGGCTCGGCGGGTGCGTCGTCCGGCACCGCCGCGGTCTGCTCCTCGCTGGACCAGCTGCAGACCTCCCTCGCCGCTCTCACGAAGACGCCGCTGACCGAGGGCGGCATCGCCGCGCTGCAGACGGCGTTCACGACCGTCCAGGCCGACGCGGCTCAGGTCGTCGACGACGCGCAGGACGAGTACGCCGACCAGTCCGACCAGCTCAGCGCCGACGTGTCGGCGGTGCAGGGCGCCCTCGGCGACGCGGTCGCCAACCCCGGCGCGGCGACCCTGCAGGCCGTCGGCAGCTCCATCAGGACCTTGACGAGCGACGTGACCTCGTTCGCGAGTGACGTCGGCTCGACCTGCTGACCGCGGCGAACCGCTAGCCGGGCAGCGCGGAGAGCCGGCGACGCACCTCGCGCTCGATGAGGATGGGCAGGAAGCGCCGGACGGTCGCCCCGTCGAACCGGGCGCAGGCGGCCGACAGCTCGCCGCGCACCCGTCGCTCGTGCTCGGGGTCTCCCCCGGCCTCGGCCACCAGCCGGGACTCGAGACGGTGGAGCTGCTCGTCGACCGACGGCCCGCGGTCAGCGGGAGCCGCACGAACGGCGTGGACTGCGGCGGACTGGTCGAGCACGGTCACCACCTCCGGGTCGCGCTAGGCGTGGGATCGCGGGACGAGGAACGCGGCGGCCAGCACCAGGGCGCCGAAGGCGAACACCTGGGCCCCGAGCAGCAGCGACAGGACCAGCACGGTGGCTTCCGGCCAGGCGAGCACGACGACCCCGAAGGCCGCGTTGACCACGCCCGCCAGCACCAGCCACCCCCACCCGGGGATCTCTGCACGCGCCATCAGCGCGACGGCGATGCGGGCCAGGCCGTGCAGCAGCAACGAGATCCCGGTGACGACCGCCAGCGTCCAGAGCGTGACGTCGGGCCAGAAGGCCGCGAGGAGGCCGCCGACGACCAGGACGCCGCCCAGCACCGTGGTCAGCCCGCGCCGCTCGGTGTCCCACCCCAGGGCGATCTCGAGCCCGCCGGCCACCACCAGGGAGAGGCCGAGGAGCAGGGCGAGGGTCCGGGCGGCGGCGACCGGGTTGGCCAGCAGGACCACCCCGACGGCCATCGCGGCGGCACCGAGGACGCCGAGGGCGATCCGGCCGGCCGCGGAGTGGCGGGCCGGCGCAGCACCCGGGTACGGGCTGGACACCTCAGCGGTCATGGCGGGCTCTCCTCCGTGCGGCCGGTCGTGCGGTCGCCCGAGCGTGCCGCCGGTCCGGTGCACCCCACCTCATCCGGATCGGGTGAGCCGCTCCGGCGTGCTCCGGACCAGCGTCGACGCGACACCGAGGAGGCAGTCATGGTCCAGCAGTCCCCCGGCCCGGCACCGGGCCCTGCCGGCGCGGCCGGCCCCGGCGGCCCGGCACCGGGAGCCCGGC
>JBEPZM010000215.1:0-5565 GCA_041640835.1 Blastococcus sp. | reverse complement strand
CTGCCCATCGCGGGCAGCGCCGGAGCGCCTCGCCGCTCAGCCGAGCAGCCCGGCTCAGCCCACCGGTGCGATGCGACCCACGGCGTCGGACACCTGCTCGTACGCGCGTCCGGCCCGCAGCACGGTCGCCTCGTCGAACGGCCGGCCGGTCAGCTGCATCCCCAGCGGCAGCCCGGCGGCGTCGAACCCGACCGGCACCGAGAGCACCGGCTGGCCGGTCAGGTTGCCCGGCGAGGTGAGCCGGATCATCGCCGAGGAGATCGCCTCGGTCACGCCGTCGGACCAGGTGACCTCCGTGGCGCCGACCTCGGGGGCCGCGAAGGGCATGCCGGGCATGACCATGAGGTCGATGTCGTCGAACACCTCGGCCCACGCCCGCTGCATGAGCGTCCGGATGCGCAGCGCCTTGATGTAGTCGGTGGCCAGCACCAGCTCGCCCACCTCCAGCGAGAGCCGGGTGTCCTCGAGGTACAGCTCGGCCTTCGCCCGCAGGTCCTTCTGGTGGTAGGCGCTCGCCTCCGGGTAGACGATGGCCCACTCGGTGGCCAGGATCTGCTCGGCGTAGGGCGTGCTCACCTCGCGCAGCTCGGCACCGAGGCCGGCGAGGACGTCGATCGCCGCCCGCACCGCCTGCTCGACGTCCTCGCTCACGTGCTCGAAGAAGTAGTCACTGGGGACGCCGATCCGCAGCCCGGCGATGCCGTCGTCCAGGCCGGCCGTGTAGTCCGGCACCGGGACGTCGACGCTGGCCGGGTCGCGCCGGTCGTAGCCGGCGATCGCGTTCAGGACGTGCGCGCAGTCGGTGACGTTGCGGGTCAGCGGGCCGACGTGGTCCAGCGACCAGGCCAGCGAGGCGACCCCGCGGCGGGACGCCCGCCCGTAGGTCGGCTTGAGGCCGACGGTGCCGCAGAGCGTGGCCGGGATGCGGATCGAGCCGGCGGTGTCCGAGCCCATCCCGACCATGCAGCTGCCCGCCGCGACCGCCGCGCCCGAGCCGCCGCTGGAGCCACCCGGGATCCGGCCGGTGTCCCACGGGTTGCGGGTGGTCGGGGTGATCCCGCCGAAGGCGAACTCGTGGGTGTGCGTCTTGCCGACCATCACCATGCCCGCGCCCAGCAGCTGCTCGACGGACGCCGAGTCGGTGTCGGGCACGATGCCGGCGCGCACCGCGGAGCTCGACGTCGTCGGCACCCCGGCGGTGTCGTAGAGGTCCTTCACGCCGAGCGGGATGCCGTGCAGGGCGCCGAGGTAGCGGCCCGAGGCGATCTCCTGCTCGGCGTGCGCGGCGGCCTTGCGGGCGAGCTCGTCGGTGACGTGGGCGAAGGCGCCCAGCTGCGGCTCGGTCGCCTCGATCCGGGTCAGCACCGAGTCGGTCAGCTCGACCGGCGACAGCCGGCGGGCGGAGATCTCGGTGGCGGCGGCGGACAGCGACAGCTCGAACGGTTCCATGGTGGTGCGGCTCCTTCGGGAGTTCGGGTGGATCGGGTGGTCGGGCGGCTCAGCGGCCGGGGATGTCGGCGACCAGCTCCTCGGCCGCCTTGCGCGAGGCGAGCTGGTGCTCCTCGATCTGGTGGATGCCGTAGACGTCGGCGAGCAGCGCGAGATAGGGATCGGCGATCGGCTCGACGCCGGCCAGCGTGGCGATCGTGATGGCGCCGCAGATGGCGACGTAGTGGATGCTGTAGCCGCCCTCCTGGACCATCACCAGCCGGCCGTCGCACACCTCCGCGGCCACCTCCATCACCCGCTCGGTGAGGGTGGCGAAGCCGGCGGCGGAGACCATCGTGTGCGCCAGCGGGTCGAAGTAGCTGGGGTCGAAACCGCAGGCGACGACGATGAGGTCGGGCTGGAACGCCCGGAGCGCGGGGACGATCACCGCGTCCATCGCGTCCACGTAGCCGGCGTCCCCGGTGCCGGGCGGCCGCGGCACGTTGAGGTTCGTGTAGAGGCCGGCGCCGCCGCCGCGCTCGTCGACGGTGCCGCCCTTCGGCGGGTAGAGCCCGTCCTGGTGCATCGAGATGGTGAGCACCGTCGGGTCCTCCCAGAACACCGCCTGGGTGCCGTTGCCGTGGTGGACGTCCCAGTCGACGACGGCGATGCGCTCCACCCCCAGCACCTCCTGGGCGTGCCGGACGGCGACGGCGACGTTGTTGAACACGCAGAAGCCCATGCCGGTCTCGGGCACGGCGTGGTGGCCGCACGGGTTGACCAGCGTGAACCCGTTGTCCACCACCCCGCCGACGACGGCGTCCACCATCGCCAGGGCGCCGCCCGCGGCCAGCGCGGCGATCTCGTAGCCGCCCTTGCCGAACGGGGAGACGCCGTCCCCGGCGTCGCCGCCCTTGGGCAGCGCGCTCTCGGCGACGATCCGGTCGTGGTGCTCGACCGTGTGCACCCGCAGGATCTCCTCCCGCGTGGCCGGCCGGGCCGGTACCCGGTGCAGCTGGTCCAGCAGGCCACTGACCTCGACCA
This sequence comes from Blastococcus sp., assembly GCA_041640835.1. Classification (GTDB taxonomy): domain Bacteria; phylum Actinomycetota; class Actinomycetes; order Mycobacteriales; family Geodermatophilaceae; genus Blastococcus. The sequence goes on along the minus strand of JBEPZM010000215.1, from coordinate 3,093 downwards.
GCTCGTGCATGCGCCGCTTGTTGTCCGGGTGCGCGAAGTGGTGGCCCACGGGCTGCAGCCCCACCGCCGGATCGGCCGGGGTCAGCGACCCGCTGCCGGTGTCGTTCCAGCCGTACAGGGGGTGCCACAGGTAGCCGGTCGTCATGGCTGCCGACCCTGCCGACCGGGTGTTCCAGCGCGATGACGATGACGTGAAAGGTCCGGCGACCGTCCCCTCCCCGGACTTTCGGTGCAGAAAGTCCGCCCTCACTCCGGACTTTCGGTGCAGAAAGTCCGGGGGGCGGCCGTCACCGAGACGGAACCGGCCGGACCCCGCCGCGACACACCGCCCCGGCATCGTCCACCGCGGTGATCACGTCGCCACTCCCCCGCACCCGACAGAAGGCACCCGCATGCGCACCGCCGGCACGAGCACCCGATGAGGAGAACCCGATGAAGCTGCTGCCCGAGGAGGAGGAGCGGTTGCAGCTGTTCCTGGCGGCCGAGCTGGCCCGCCGGCGCCGCGGCCGCGGGCTCCGGCTCAACCATCCCGAGGCGGTCGCGCTGATCTGCGACGAGATCATGGAGGCCGCCCGCGACGGGCGCTCCTACGCCGAGGCGCTGGAGATCGGCGGCACCGTGCTCGGGCCGGACGACGTGCTGGACGGCGTCCCCGCGCTGCTGGACCGGATCCAGGTGGAGGCCCTGTTCGACGAGGGCACCGTGATGGTCACGCTCTACCACCCGCTGGGCGGGGGCGACTCCCCGCTGGAGGGGCCGACCGACGACGTGCTGATCAACCCCGGCCGCGAGCGGGTCACCGTCGAGGTGACCAACACCCTCGACCGCGCCGTCCAGGTGACGTCGCACTACCACTTCTTCGAGGCCAACCGCGGGCTGCGGTTCGACCGCGCCGCGGCGTTCGGCATGCGTCTGGACGTCGCCGCCGGCACCGCGGTGCGCTTCGAGCCCGGCGACCGGCGCCCGGTCCAGCTGGTGCCCATGGCCGGCAACCGCGTCGTCCGCGGCATCGCCGGTCTGGTGGAGGGCGCCCTGGACGACCCGGAGGTGCGCAGCCGGGCCCTGGCCGCGGCCGAGCGCGCCGGCTACCTCGGGGTGACCTCGTGACCGCCGTCCCCCGCGACGTGCACCGGCTGCTCTACGGCCCCGGCGAGGGCGACGTCGTCCCGCTGGCCGACACCGGCCTGCGGCTGCGCGTCGAGCGCAGCGTCATCGAGCCCGGCGAGGAGTCACTGGTCGGCGCGGGCCGCAACCTCCGCGACGGGCTCGGCGTCCGCGTCGGTGCGGCCCGGGACAGCGCGCTGGACATGGTGATCACCGGCGCGGTGATCGTCGATCCCGTCCTCGGCGTGATCAAGGCCGACATCGGGATCAAGGAGGACCGGATCGTCGGCATCGGTCAGGCCGGCAACCCCGACATCTCGGCCGGCGTGGACCTCGTGGTCGACGCCCAGACCCAGATCGTGGGCGGCTGGAACCTGATCGCCACCCCGGGCTCGATCGACACCCACGTGCACCTGGCGAACGCGGCCCAGGCGGACACCTTCTGCCGGAACGGCTACACCACGGTCATCGGTGCCAGCCCCGGTCCCTCGTTCGACGTCGGCGTGGGCGGCAGTCACATCTACGACTCGCTCGTCGACGGCATCGGCGCCTGGCCGCTCAACATCGCGATGATCGGGCGGGCCGCCAGCGCGCGGGACGACCTGGAGGCCCACCTCGAGGTCGGCGTCTCCGGGTTCAAGATCCACGAGGACTTCGGCGCGTTCCCGGCGGTGATCGACGCCGCGCTGCGGGTCTCCGACGACCACGACGTCCAGACGATCATCCACACGGACACGATCAACGAGTCGGTCACGCTGCCCGAGACGATGGACGCCATCGCCGGCCGGACGATCCACGCGTACCACGTGGAGGGCACCGGGGGCGGTCACGCACCGGACATCCTGGAGATCTGCGGCGAGCCGAACGTGCTGCCCTCGTCGACCAACCCGACCAACCCCTACACCGAGGCGGCGCTCGCCGAGCACCTCGACATGATCATGGGCGCGCACCTGCAGCACCGCTCGATCCACACCGACCTGGCGTTCGCGCAGTCCCGCATCCGCCCCACCACGATGGCCGCCGAGGACGTCCTGCACGACGTCGGCGCGATCTCGATGATGGGCTCGGACTCCAACGGGATGGGCCGGGCGGCGGAGTCGGCGCGGCGCACCTGGCAGCTGGCGGCCAAGATGCGCGACCTCGGTGGGGAGCAGCTCCCGGACGACAACGAGCGCATCCTCCGGTACCTGGAGAAGTACACCTGGTGCCCGGCCGTCGCCCACGGCATCAGCGACTCGGTGGGCACCCTGGCGCCCGGCCGGCTGGCCGACATCGTGCTCTGGGACCCCCGCTTCTTCGGGGTCAAGCCCACGACTGTCGTGAAGTCCGGGGTGGTCAGCTACGCCGCGACCGGCACCGGGAACGGCTCGGTGGTCATGACCGAGCCGATCCGGATCCGTCCCCAGTGGGGCGCGTCGGGCGCGACCTCTTCCCGCCTGGCCCGCGTCTTCACCAGCGCGACCGGGCTGGCCGCAGCGGAGCGGCGCGGCGCCTCGTACCTGTCGCGGTTGCTGCCGGTGCGCAACACCCGGCAGCTGACCAAGGCGGACATGTCCCGCAACGCGGCGACGCCCGACGTCCGGGTCGACCCCGACTCGTTCGTCGTCACGGTGGACGGCGTCGAGGCCGTGGTCCCGCCGTCGACGTCGGTGCCGCTGAGCCGCCGCTACCTGCTGATCTGAGCGCCGGTGACCGACCTGCCCTTCGCCCTGCTGCAGCTGACCGACTCCGCCTGCCCCACCGGGGGGTTCGCCCACTCGCACGGGGTGGAGGAGCTGGTGCGCAGCGGCCGGGTGACCGACGCCGACAGCCTGCTCGCGGCGCTCACCGAGTACGTCGCGGAGTCACTGCCCGGGCGCGACCTGGCGTTCGCCGGGCTCGCCTGGGACGCCGCGGCCGACGACGACGTCCCGCGGGTGGAGTCGCTGGTCGTCGAGCGGCTGGCGACCCGGCTCACGCGGGCGACCCGGGAGGGGGAGGGCCAGCGCG
>JBEPZM010000214.1:0-5587 GCA_041640835.1 Blastococcus sp. | reverse complement strand
AGGCCAGCGCCTACGTCGGCGCCGTCGTCGCCGGCGTCTGGGGCGGGGTGCTCGCGCACGTCGGGCCCGCCGCCGGCCGGGTGCAGGCCGCAGGTGGCGACACGGTCACCGCGGCCCTCGGCATCGGCTGCTCGCTCGCCCTCGTCGCGGCCGCGCTCTGGCTGGAGTCCGTCTGCCGCGTGCCGTCTGATCCGTCGTCCTCCGGACCACACCGCGACCAGGAGCCGTCCCCCTGACCCGCTGAGCCGCTGCGTCGTCCCTGCGCGGACCCCTCCGGGGCCCACTCGGGTCGACAGGTCAGCGCGTAGCACCCGCCGTCTCCGGCACGGTGCCCTCCACGGAGCGGCGCAGCGCCGCGTGCAGCGACTCCGGGGTGAGCACCCCGAGGAACCGGTCGCCGTCCAGGACGGCCACCCATCCCGCCTCGTGCTGCAGCATCGTGGCGAACGCGGTCTTGAGCGAGGCGTCGGCCGGCACCCACGCCTCCATCCGCCGCGCCGCCGAGCCCACCGTGCCGGCGCCGACGGCGCGCTCGAGGGACAGCCAGCCGTGCAGCTTCTCGTCGTCGTCGAGGACGACGGCCCAGCGGGCGCCCGCCCGCTCCTGCGCCGCGCGGGCGTCGGCCAGGCCGTCGGCGACGTGCACGACCGGCGGCTGCTCCAGGTCGCCGGCGTCGATGCCGGTCACGGCCAGCCGCTTGAGCCCGCGGTCGGCGCCCACGAAGTCGGCGACGAACTCGTTGGCCGGCCGGCCGAGGAGGTCGGCGGGGGAGGCGAACTGCTCGACGCGGCCACCGGCGCTCATGACGGCGATCCGGTCACCGAGCCGCACGGCTTCCTCGATGTCGTGGGTGACGAACACGATCGTCTTGCGCACCTGCGCCTGGAGGCGGAGGAACTCCGACTGCAGCCGCTCTCGGACGACCGGGTCGACGGCGGAGAAGGGCTCGTCCATGAGCAGGACCGGGGGATCGGCGGCCAGGGCCCGGGCGACCCCGGCGCGCTGCCGCTGCCCGCCGGAGAGTTGGTGGGGATAGCGGCCGGCGTGGAGGGCGGGGTCGAGACCGACGAGGTCGAGGAGCTCCTCGACCCGGTCGCGGGTGCGCGCGCGGTCCCAGCCCAGCAGCCGCGGCACCGTGCCGATGTTCGCCCGGATCGTCTGGTGGGGGAAGAGCCCGACGTTCTGGATCACGTAGCCGATCCGGCGGCGCAGACGGACGGCGTCCACACCGGTCACGTCCTCCCCGCCGATCATGATCCGACCGGTGGTCGGCTCGATGATGCGGTTGATCATCTTCATGGTCGTCGTCTTGCCGCAGCCGGACGGCCCGACCAGCACCGTGAGCTCGCCCGCGGCGAAGGTGAGGTCGAGCTCGGCGACGCCGACGGTGCCGTCGTCGTAGACCTTGCTGAGGCCCTCGAGCCGGATCTCCTCCGCACCCCCGGACTCTGCGAGGGGCGGGTTCGGAGCAGTAGCGTCCACGACGTGGCCTCTCAGGTGCGCGCTCGATGCTGACCGCGGTGGACGGGGCGGTGCTGGCGGTCGACGCAGCACCCAACCCGTGGTTCGACCTTTCCTACGTGATCGACAACCGTGAGTCCATCTTGCGCCTCCTCGGCGAGCACGTCCGGTTGACGGTGGCAGCGGTCGTCCTCGGCGCGCTGATCGCCCTGCCGCTGGCCGTGCTGGCCCGCCGCAGCCGGTGGCTGGCCGGACCGGTCCTGGCGACGTCGACGCTCATCTACACGATCCCCTCGCTGGCCATGTTCGCCTTCGTCGCGCCGGTCACGGGACTGACGACGACGACGGTGCTCATCGGCCTGGTGCTCTACTCGCTGGTCATCCTGGTGCGGAACTTCCTGGCCGGGCTCCAGGCAGTGCCCGCCGACGTGCGGGAGGCCGCCCGCGGGATGGGCTACGGCCCCACGAGGCTGTTCTGGCAGGTCGACATGCCGCTGGCGCTCCCGGCCTTCATGGCCGGCATCCGTGTCGCCACGGTGTCGACCGTCGCCCTGGTCACCGTGGGGGTGATCGTCGGCCACGGCGGGCTGGGTCAGCTCATCACCGGGGGTTTCGCGGCGAACTTCTACCGCGCGCAGATCGTCACCGGCGCCCTCGGCTGCGTCCTGCTCGCACTGCTCGCCGACCTGCTCCTGGCGGGGGCCGAGCGGCTGCTGACCCCGTGGGCGCGAGGGGTGCGGGCGTGAACCACTTCGGCGACGCGATGCGCTATCTCAACGACCCGTTCAACTGGACGCGTAGCGACGGCATCCTCGACCTGCTCGCGGAGCACCTGCGGATCTCGACCCTCGCCGTGCTCGCCGCCATGGTGGTGGCGATCCCGCTGGGGATGCTGCTCGGGCACACCGGCCGGGGCGGCGGGTTCTCGGTGGCGCTGTCCAACGTGTCCCGCGCCGTCCCGACCCTGGCGCTGCTCACCGTCTTCGCGGTGACCCCGATCGGCTTCGGTCCGACGGCGACGACGATCGCGCTGGCGGTCTTCGCCATCCCCCCGATGCTGACCAACACCTACGTCGGGTTCCGCGGCGTCGATCGTGACGTCGTCGAGGCCGCCCGGGCCATGGGCTTCTCGGAGCGCCAGGTGGCCACGCGCGTGGAACTCCCGCTGGCCATGCCGCTGCTGATGACCGGTGTGCGGACGGCGGCGGTGCAGGTCGTCGCGACGGCCACGCTCGCCGCCCTCGTGGCCGGTGGAGGGCTCGGCCGGATCATCACGCTGGGCTTCCGCCAGCAGGACTACGGCGCCGTCGTCGCCGGCGCGATCCTGGTGGCCGCGCTCGCCGTGCTCACCGAGGTGCTGCTCGTGGCCGTGTCCTGGGCGCTCACCCCGGGGGAGAAGCGGCTGCCCTTCCTCACCGCCCGGCGTGTCTCCGGGGTGCCGGAGCCGACGGCGGCCGGCGTCCCGCTCTGACCGCCGGGTCACGTCTCGCTAACGGGCGGCGAAATGCATTGCGCCCCACCGACCTGCGGAGTTCGATGGAGCGCGCGGGAGTCCTCCCGCCAGACACGCGTGGTCCGACACGGGGCCACGGGACACAGAAGGCGGGCAGCATGCGCGCGCGTACCAAGTTGATCCTCCCTCTCGCCCTCGCCGCCCTGGTGACGTCGGCGTGCGGGGACTCCGGCTCCTCCGGCACCGGTGGAGGCGACGAGGGCGGCAGCAGCCAGGCGTCGGGCGAGGCCTGCGCCCCCGTCGCCGGTGACCAGCTGGTCGTCCTCGAGGACGACCAGCAGCTCCAGAACGCGGACAACATCATCCCGGCGGTCAACGCGGCTGCCGCCGCGGCGAACCCGGCGCTGCTCGAGACGCTGAACGCGGTGTCCGAGGGGCTCACCACCGCCGACCTCATCGAGATGAACGCAGCCGTCGACGTCGAGCGCGAGGCGGCCGAGGAGGTGGCCTCGGCCTACGTCGAGGACCAGGACCTGGCCTCCGGGGTCAGCGGCGGCAGCGGCAGCGTCGTGGTCGGCGCGGCCGGGTTCACCGAGTCGCAGATCCTGGCGAACATCTACGCCGACGTCCTCGACGCCGCCGGGTTCGACGCCTCGGTCCAGACCGTCGGCAACCGCGAGCTGTACCTCCCCGCCCTGCAGCGCGGCGAGATCCAGGCCTTCCCGGAGTACCTGGCCACCGTCACCGACATCATCAACCGGCAGCTCAACGGCGCCGAGGCCGAGGGTGTCGCCTCCGGCGACGTCGACGCCACGGTCGAGGAGCTCACCCCGCTGGCCGAGCAGGCCGGGCTGGTCTTCGGGGAGCCGGCCGAGGCCGCCGACCAGAACGCCTTCGCGGTCACCCAGGAGTTCGCCGACGAGCTGGGCGTCGCCACCCTCTCGGAGCTGGCCGACGCGTGCGGCGACGGTTCGCTGAGCCTCGGCGGGCCCGGCGAGTGCCCGACCCGCCCGCAGTGCCAGCTCGGCCTCGAAGAGACCTACGGCCTGGAGTTCGACTCCTTCCAGGAGTACGACGAGGGCGGCCCGCTGACCAAGGCGGCCATCCAGCAGGGCGAGGTCTCCATCGGCCTGGTGTTCAGCTCCGACGGCGCGCTCGCCCAGGGCTGAGCCGGCAGAGGCCGAGCTAGTACCAGCCGCCGCCGGGGGGCAGTTGCTCCCCGGCGGCGACCGGTGCCCCGATCCGGTTGCCCTCGGGCGCCAGCGGGCACGACCAGCGCGGGTCGTAGGCGCAGGACGGGTGGTAGGCCAGGTTGAGGTCGAGCACCAGCCGCCCGCCGGCGCTGCCGAGGTCGGCGCCCTTGACGGTGTCGAGCAGGTAGCGGCCGCCGCCGTAGGTGGTGCTCCCCGCCGTCCCGTCGCGCAGCGGCACGAACACGCCGCCGCCGTACAGCGCGACCCACCACACGTCCAGCCGGCCCAGTCCCGGCAGCGCCACGGCGCCGATCCGCTCCAGCGGCACGCTGCCGTCGGCCGCGGTCGGGATCTCCAGCCGGGCCGGGTCGGCGGGCTCCAGCACCGGCTCGAACCGGAGTGCGGGGTCGTAGGGGGCGAACGGCAGCCCGTCGAACGTCGCGCGGGCGGCGGCGTCGAGCGGCGAGTCGGGGTGGGTGGCGAACAGCTCGTCCCGGCCGTCCCGCCAGGTGCGCCAGCCCGCCTCGGGGTCGGCCGAGGAACGGGTGGCGGCGTAGAGCGCGGCCGTGCGGCGGCGCCAGTCCAGCAGCGACAGGGTCACCGGCCCACTGTCCCAGCCGGCGGGAACCAGGGCGGGACGCCGGCCCGCGGAGGATGAACGACGAGGGGTCGCGCCGCTACGCTTGGTGCATGCCCCGCAGCCAGGACGACGCCGTCGCCGGTGGGGTCCCCAGGCGCGTCCTGGTCGTCGCCGGAGGCTTCCTGCTGGCGGCGGCCGCCACCCTGGCCGTCTTCCTCACCGACAACCCCCAGTACCTGCGGATCGCCGTCGTCGCCGTGGCCTGGGCCTTCGTGCTCGCCACCTTCGCCGCGGGGCGCCGCGGCGGTGACCGGGCGGCCGCGGCCGCCCGGGAGGCGCAGCTGCGCCGGGCCTACGAGCACGAGCTCGACCTCGAGGTCGCCGCCCGTCGGGAGTACGAGCTCGAGCTGGAGAACGAGCTGCGGCAGCAGACCGAGCGGACGATGCGGGAGGAGCTCGACGCGCTCCGCGGCGAGCTCGCCGCGCTCGCCGAACTGCGCGACGAGATCTCCGGCGTCGCCGCCCTGCGCGCCGACGTCGCCGGCCTCTCCGGCCTGCGCGAGGAGGTCGCCCGGGTGGCCGCGATGCGCGACGACATCGTGGCGCTGGGCTCGCTGCGGCAGGAGCTGGGCCAGCTGCACGAGCTGCGGGACGACATGGGCCGCCTCCGCGCGGAGCTGACCGAGCAGCTCTCCTCGGAGATGCTCATCGAGCGGATCGTCATGCGCACCCAGGCCAGCCGGCTGCCGGGCGAGCCGACCCGCACGCTGGACGCCTCCTGGGGCGAGGAGACCCCGCGCGAGCTCACCGGCGGCTGGCCGGCCGTCCGCCTCGACGAGCCGCGGGAGACCCGGCAGTTCGAGCAGGTGCGGGTGGAGCGGACCGACGTCCGCGCGTCGC
>JBEPZM010000213.1:0-5604 GCA_041640835.1 Blastococcus sp. | reverse complement strand
ACCTCGAGCAAGATCCTCAGCCCGACGCTCGGCGTGGGCTGGCTCGTGGCCCCGGCACCGGTGCGTGCGGAGCTGCTGGCCCGCCGCACCGCCACCGCGATGCGGCCGGCGCGGGCCGGCCAGCGCGTCCTCGCCGCGCTGGCGGGCTCCGGTGACCTGTCCCGGCACCTGCGCCGGCTGCGGCGGGAGATGAGCGGTCGCCGCGAGCAGGTGCAGGCTGCGGTCGCCGCGGCCGGCCACGGAGCGGAGGGCGATCCCGCCGGGGCGCACGTCCTGGTGCCGCTGACCGACATCGGCGCGGAGCGGGCGGTGATCGCCGTGGCCTCCCGGCGCGGGCTGTCGCTGGACGGGCTCGGCCGGCACCACCTCGAGGACGTCCCCGGGCGCCGGGCGGGACTGGTGCTCGGATTCGCCGCCCCGACCCGGGCCGAGCTCGGCGGTGCCCTGCCCGTGCTCACCGCCGTCCTCCGCGCGCACCGCTGAACCACCACGGGCCCGCTCTCCGGGAGGAGAGCGGGCCCGTGGACGGGACTACGCGGTCGGGGACTGCTCAGTCACCCACGGTCCAGGTCTCGCCGCCGCCGAGGAGCGCGTCGAGGTCGGCGGTCTGCTGCACCTTGGCGGTGTCCAGCTGCTCGGTCATCATGCCGTCGTAGGTCGGCTTGGAGACGGAGCGGAAGACGCCCATGGGGGTGTAGCGCAGGTCCTGCGACGACAGCCGCGAGAGCGCGAACGCGTACGCCGGGTTCTCCCGGGTCGCGTCGTGCACCACGATGTCGTCCGCGTCGACCTGGTTGGTCTCGGCGATGCGCAGGCCACCGAAGTCGTCCTTCACGACGCAGGCGGCGCCGTCGGGTCCGAAGACCAGCGGCTTGCCCTGCTCGAGCGGGATGGACCACTGGGTGCCCGTGTTCGGGTCCTTGAGCAGCTCGAACGCGCCGTCGTTGAAGATGTTGCAGTTCTGGTAGATCTCGACCAGCGACGTCCCCTGGTGCTCCGCCGCCTGGCGCAGCACGTCGGTCAGCCCCTTGCGGTCGGAGTCCATCGCGCGGCCGACGAAGGTCGCGTCGGCGCCCAGGGCCAGCGAGATCGGGTTGAACGGGGCGTCGATGGAGCCCATCGGCGTGGACTTGGTGACCTTCCCGACCTCGGAGGTGGGGGAGTACTGGCCCTTCGTGAGGCCGTAGATCCGGTTGTTGAACAGCAGGATCGTCATGTTCACGTTGCGGCGCAGCGCGTGGATCAGGTGGTTGCCGCCGATGGACAGCGAGTCGCCGTCACCGGTGACGACCCAGACCGACAGGTCGGGACGCGAGGCGGCCAGGCCGGTCGCGATCGCCGGGGCCCGGCCGTGGATCGAGTGCATCCCGTAGGTGTTCATGTAGTACGGGAAGCGCGACGAGCAGCCGATCCCCGAGACGATGACCATGTCCTCGCGGGCGATTCCCAGACTGGGCAGGAAGCTCTGGACCGCGTTGAGGATGACGTAGTCACCGCACCCGGGGCACCAGCGCACCTCCTGGTCGGTCTTGAGGTCCTTGGCCTTGAGGTCGGTCTTCTTCTCGCCCGAGAGCTCCACCGAGGTGGCCACCGCCGCGGAGATCGGGTTCCCGGGCATGCCCAGGTCGTGCACGTGCGTGTCCAGGCTGGTCACTGCATGGCTCCGTTCACTGCCGCTCCGGCCGGAGCCGCGGGGGTGCTGGTGGTGTCGATGGCGTCCTGGATGACCGCGGCCAGCTCGGCGGACCGGAACGGCATCCCGCTCACCTGTGTGTGGCTCTGCACGTCGACCAGGTACTTGGCGCGCAGCAGCAGCGCGAGCTGCCCGAGGTTCATCTCGGGGCAGATGACGCGGTCGTAGCGGGCTAGAACCTCGCCGAGGTCGGTGGGGAATGGGTTGATGTGCCGCACGTGGATCTGGGCGACCTTGCGGCCCGAGGCCCGGATCCGCCGGCAGGCCGCACCGATGGGCCCGTAGGTGGACCCCCAGCCGATGACCGCGACGGTGGCGTCGCCGTCGGGGTCCTCGACGTCGGTCGGGCCGATCGAGGCGGCGATGCCGTCGATCTTGGCCTGCCGGGTGCGGACCATGAAGTCGTGGTTCGCGGGGTCGTAGGAGATGTTGCCGTTGCCGTCGGCCTTCTCCAGCCCACCGATGCGGTGCTGCAGCCCGGCGGTGCCCGGCACCGCCCACGCGCGCGCCAGGGTCTCCGGGTCGCGCTGGTAGGGGTGGAACTCCGGGGTGCCGTCGGTCGAGGCCGCGTTCGGCCCGGTGGCGAAGCCGACCGTGCCGGTGAGGTCCGGCAGCGAGTCGGCCTCGGGGACGGCCCACGGCTCGGCGCCGTTGGCGAGGTACCCGTCCGACAGGAGCATGACCGGGGTGCGGTAGGTCAGCGCGATGCGCACCGCCTCGATCGCGGCGTCGAAGCAGTCGCCGGGGGAGCGGGGTGCGATCACCGGCAGCGGGGCCTCGCCGTTGCGGCCGAACATCGCCTGCAGCAGGTCCGACTGCTCGGTCTTCGTCGGCAGACCCGTGGAGGGCCCACCGCGCTGCACGTCGACGATCAGCAGCGGCAGCTCGGTCATGACCGCCAGGCCGATGGTCTCGGCCTTGAGGGCCACGCCCGGTCCCGACGTCGTCGTCACGCCGAGCGCGCCGCCGAAGGAGGCGCCCAGGGCCGCACCGATGCCGGCGATCTCGTCCTCGGCCTGGAACGTGCGCACGCCGAAGGCCTTGTGCTTGGACAGCTCGTGGAGGATGTCCGACGCCGGGGTGATCGGGTAGGCGCCGAGGAAGATCGGCAGGCCCGACCGCTGCCCGGCCGCCACGATGCCCAGCGAGAGCGCCTGGTTGCCCGAGATGTTGCGGTACAGGCCCGCAGCCATCGGAGCCGGCTTGATCTCGTAGGAGACCGCGAAGGCCTCGGTGGTCTCGCCGTAGTTGTAGCCGGCCCGGAACGCGGCGATGTTGGCCGCGGCGATGTCCGGCTTGCGGCGGAACTGGCGCTCGAGGAAGCGCACGGTGCCCTCGGTGGGCCGGTGGTACATCCAGCTCAACAGGCCGAGCGTGAACATGTTCTTGCTCCGCTCGGCCTCCTTCTTCCCCAGGCCCGAGTCGGCGAGCGCGTCGAGCGTCATCGACGTCAGCGGCACCGGCACGGTCTGCCAGGCCTCGAGCGAGCCGTCCTCGAGCGGGTTGGTCGCGTAACCGACCTTCGCGAGGTTCCGGGGCGTGAACTCGTCGGAGTCCAGGATGAGCAGGCCGCCGCCGGGCAGGTCGGAGAGGTTGGACTTCAGCGCCGCCGGGTTCATCGCCACCAGGACGTCGGGGGCGTCCCCGGGCGTCATGATGTCGTGGTCGGCGAAGTGCAGCTGGAACGAGGAGACGCCCGGCAGGGTCCCCGTGGGCGCCCGGATCTCGGCGGGGAAGTTCGGCAGCGTCGACAGGTCGTTGCCGAACGACGCCGTCTCGCTGGTGAACCGGTTGCCGGTCAGCTGCATGCCGTCGCCGGAGTCACCGGCCAGGCGGATCACGACGCGGTCGAGCGCGACCACGCTCTTGACGAGCCCACCGGTCGCGGCGTGCGGGGCCATCGCGGAGACCTCGTCGTTGGGCGCGCCGAAGGGCGGCGGGGTGCTGGCAGTCATCAGTGGTGTACCTCCACCGGCCGAGGTTACGTGCGCGTTGCAGCGCCGGGTACACGGACCCGAAGGTGATTCCACATTCACCCGGTCCAACCACCCGGGCGGGCGGCGCATTCCACCGCCCGGGGCCGGGAACGGCGCCCGCCGCGACTCCGTTGGGGAGGACGTGCAGCGCTACAGCAACGGACTCAAGACCGCCGTCCTGCTGGGCGCGATGGGCGGGCTCATCCTGGCTGCCGGTGCGCTGGTCGGCGGGCGCAGCGGGCTGCTCATCGCCCTGGTGATCGCCCTGGGCGTCAACGGCTACGCGTACTTCAACTCCGACAAGCTGGCGCTCCGGGCGATGCGCGCCTTCCCGGTGACCGAGACCCAGGCACCACAGCTCTTCGCGATGGTGCGCGAGCTGGCCACCGAGGCCCGGCAGCCGATGCCCCGCCTCTACGTCAGCCCGACCGACCAGCCCAACGCGTTCGCGACCGGCCGCAACCCCCGCAACGCGGCGGTCTGCGTCACCCAGGGGATCCTGGAGCTGCTGGACCGGCGCGAGCTGCGCGGCGTCCTGGCCCACGAGCTCTCGCACGTCTACAACCGCGACATCCTGATCAGCTCGGTCGCCGGCGCCATGGCCACGGTGATCACCTACCTGGCGCACATGGCGATGTTCGCCTCGCTGTTCGGCGGCCGGGACGGCGACGACCGGGGCGGTGGCAACGCGCTCGGCGGACTGCTGCTGATCGTCCTCGGTCCGCTGGCCGCCGGGCTGGTGCAGATGGCGGTCAGCCGCAGCCGTGAGTTCCAGGCCGACGCGACCGGGGCGCAGCTCTCGCAGGACCCGCTGGCCCTGGCGTCCGCGTTGCGCAAGATCGAGCGGGGCGCCGGCGCGCTGCCCCTGCCGCAGGAGGACCGGCTGGTCACCCAGAGCCACCTGATGATCGCCAACCCGTTCCGCGGCCAGGGCATGGCGTCGATGTTCGCCTCGCACCCGCCGATGCCCGAGCGGATCGCCCGGCTGGAGGCCATGGCGCGCGACCTCGGCCAGCACTAGCGGCGCGGGTCAGCCGCCGGCGGGCTGGAACAGCTCCACGGGGTTCCCGCACGGGTCCTCGACCAGCACCTGGCGGCCGCCCGGACCGTCGAGGACCTCGTTGCGGAAGGGGACGCCGGCAGCCGTCAGCCGGGCGACCTCGGCGTCGATGTCGTCGACCAGGAGGTGGATGCGGTTCCAGCCGCCCGGCGCCGGCACCCGTCCGTCGGGCATCGGCCGCCCCGCCGAGCTCACCGGTCCGCTGACCAGCAGCCGCAGCGACCCCCGCACGAGCTCGGCGACGGCGGGCCGGGCGTCGAATCCCACGTCGAAGCCCAGCACGCCGCCGTAGAAGTCGACGGCGGCCCCGACGTCGTCGACCAGGTAGCGGACGCTGCCGAGCTCTCGTGCGGTCGTGTCCATGGTGTTCTCCTCTGCTCTCGGTCACATCGCGGCGGTCTGCACCGTCACAGGACTGACGGACACCGACGGGAGGATGTGACGGGTGAGCGAGGACGCCGCAGGACCGGACCAGCACCTGGCCGAGCAGTTCGAGGCCCACCGTGCGCACCTGCTGGGCGTCGCCTACCGCGTGCTGGGAGCCGGGGGCGAGGCGCAGGACGCCGTCCAGGAGGCGTGGCTGCGCCTGCAGCGCACCGGCGCCGGCGGCGTGGACAACCTCGGCGGCTGGCTGACCACTGTCGTCGCCCGGGTGTGCCTGGACATGCTCCGGCGCCGGGCGGCCCGCCGCGAGGAGCCGCTGGACCCGCAGGCCCCCGACGCCGGGGGAGGGCCCGAGCCGGAGGCCGAGGCGGTGCTGGCCGAGTCGGTGGGCCGCGCGCTCCTGGTCGTTCTGGACACCCTGACGCCGCCGGAACGACTCGCCTTCGTGCTGCACGACCTGTTCGCCGTCCCGTTCGAGGAGGTCGCGGCGG
>JBEPZM010000212.1:0-5695 GCA_041640835.1 Blastococcus sp. | reverse complement strand
CCCTCGGCCCCCACCCGCAGGACCGTGGCCTCCATCGCCGCCTGCGCCGCCTCCCCCGGCGGCGCGAGCCGCTCCGCTAGGGCGTCGCGGTCCACCGCCACCACGGTGCCGGCGGCGACGGCCGCCACCTCGAGCTCCCCGACGCCCGTGGGCAGCGCCGTGCCGCCGCCGGGGGCGCAGCACGCGAGGTGGCAGTCGAAGTCCCACCACCGGCCACTCCGCACCAGCACCGCCTGGTGCAGGGGGATCCCCACGGCGTCCAGCGCCAGCACGAGCTCGCGCACCAGCGGGCGGTGCGGCAGGCCGGCGCCGCTGTCGTCGAGCGCCTCGGAGACGACGAACGCCAGCGCCGCGCGGGGACCGTCCATCGCCAGGTTGCGCGCGAGCATCGTCGCCAGCGCGCGGTCGTGCTCGGGAGGCGGGAGGTCGGCCCGGGCGGTCAGCCCGACCCGGTACCCGGACTCCCCGGCCAGGGCGACCAGCACCACCGACTCCCGCGGGTGGTAGCCGAGCAGCTGCGGCAACCCCGCGGCGAGCTCGCCGGCGTCGCCGATGCGGACGGTCGCGCCGGGAGGGCGGTCGGGGAAGGCGGAGGGGAACGGGAACGGTGCCGGGTCGGGGTGATCCATGACCTGACCGTGCTCGCCGGGCGCCCCCTGCAGAAGCGAGCGGCGACATCTGTGGATCCAGCCGCCGCCTGTGTACTTCCTCAGTCCAGCGCGTCGGCCTGCGCCTGGTACGCCTGCTCGAGCAGCGCGGTGAACGCGGCGCCGTCGAGCGTTGGAACGGCCGCTCCGGTCGGGTCCACGGCCAGCGAGGTGAGGACGATCAGCCGGTCGCCGTCCTCCACGGCGCCCAGCAGCGCCGGCACGGACAGCTCGGTGCCGTCCGGCATCGCCACCACCGTGGTGTAGCGGAGCGCGGCCGCGCCGTCGCCGAGGTCGGCGACGGGCAGGTCCTCGAACAGCACCCTGGCCGAGCCGATGTCCGGCGAGCTGATCTGCGCCTCGGGGCAGCGCTCCGCGGCCTCGGCGAGCGCGTCGACGGTCCCCTCGGTCGGGCCCCCGCGGACCAGCATCTCCACGACCACCGTGGTGCCCTCGGTGGCGCTGACCGCGGCGATGTCGTCGAAGTCGTCGAGGTCCGGCTGCGTGCCCTGCACGGCGCTGTTGCAGGCCTCCGGCGTCACCTGCACGTCGCTGAACGAGGCCGCCAGGCCCGCGCCCTGCTCCAGCTCCTCGGGCGAGACCGCCGCCACGACGGCGTCCGGCCCGAAGGCGTCGGCGGGCAGCAGGCCGGAGGCGAGGTCGACCTCGGCCTCCTCCTTCGACGAGGCCTCCGCCGCCTTGCCGTCGGAGTCGGCCCGCGGCTCGGCGTCGCCGTCGTCCCCGCCGCACCCGGCGAGGACGGCGGTGGACAGCAGCCCGGCGGCCAGGAGGCCGCGCAGGCGGAACGAGCGGCGGGTGATCGACATGCGCCGACCGTAACCGGCGACGCCGCCCGGGGCATCCGCCCGGACCGGAGGGATGCGCCGGTCAGGCGCGGTACTGGACGGCTGCCCGGGAGCTCAGGATCGGGCGGACGAACTCGGCGATGACCGAGAGGTGCACCGGGTCCTGGGCGTAGCGGTAGAACGCCTCGACATCGGGGAAGTCGGCGATCAGCACCGCGGAGGCGTTCCCGTCGGTCAGACCGGCGTCCTCCGCGACGACCAGGAAGGTCATCCCGCCGACCTCGTGCCGCAGGCCGCGCAGCGCCTCGATCGTGGCGGCGATCTGCTCGCGGGAGGCCGTCGGCATCCACGTGAAGGTGACGACGTGACGGATCATGGCGTCCACCATCCCAGGTCGGCCCGCCACCCGGACGGGGGTCCGGACGCGGCTGGTGGCGGGATGCGCCAGGTGGCCTCGTTAGAGTCCCGACCATGGGACGGTCGTTGCGCATCGCACTGCTGTCCTACCGCAGCAAGCCGCACGGCGGCGGCCAGGGCGTCTACGTCCGGGCGCTCTCCCGGGAACTGGCCGAACTGGGGCACCGCGTCGAGGTGTTCAGCGGCCAGCCCTACCCCGTGCTGGACGACGGCGTGCCGCTCACGAAGCTGCCCAGCCTGGACCTCTACCGCGAGCCTGATCCCTTCCGGATGCCCCGCCCGTCGGAGTTCCGCGACTGGATCGACGTCGCCGAGTGGGCCACCATGTGCGCCGCCGGCTTTCCCGAGCCGCTCACCTTCACGCTGCGCGCCGCCCGGCACCTGCTCCCCCGCGCCGACGAGTTCGACGTCGTCCACGACAACCAGTCGCTCGGCTACGGGCTGCTGCGGCTGACGCGGGCCGGGCTGCCCACCGTCGCGACCGTTCACCACCCGATCGCGATCGACCGCGAGCTCGAGCTCGCCGCCGCCCCGTCGCTGTACAAGAAGCTGACGCTGCGCCGCTGGTACGCCTTCACGAGCATGCAGGCGAAGGTGGTGCAGCGGCTCGACGCGGTCACGACCGTGTCCGAGACCTCGCGGGTCGACATCGAGAAGCACATGGGGCTGCCGGCCTCCCGCGTCGACCTCATCCCCAACGGCATCGATCCCGGCACCTTCACGCCCCCGCCGGAGGGGCAGCGCCGCGACACCGACTCGATCCTCGTCGTCACCAGCGCCGACGTGCCGCTCAAGGGCCTGGTGCACCTGCTCGAGGCCCTGGCCAAGCTGCGCACGGAGCGGCCGGTGACGCTCACCGTCGTCGGCAGCGCCCGGCCGGGTGGCCCGGCCGAGACGACCCGCGACCGACTGGGCCTGCAGGACGCCGTCCGCTTCACCGGCCCGGTGCCGGAGGAGGAGCTCATCGAGCTCATGCAGCGGGCGACCGTCGTGGCGATCCCCTCCCTGTACGAGGGCTTCTCGCTCCCCGCCATCGAGGCCATGGCCTGCGGCGCACCGCTGGTCACCACCGACGCCGGCGCGCTGCCCGAGGTCGTCGGCACCCGGGCCGGGCTGCGGGTGAAGGCCGGTGACGTCGGCGAGCTCACCGCGGCGCTGAAGCTGGTGCTCGAGTCGCCGTCGCTCGGCGAGCAGCTGGGCCGCGCCGGCCGGCGCCGGGTCCTGGAGAACTACACCTGGCGGGCCACCGCCGAGCGCACCGCCGACTGGTACGCGCAGACCCTGGAACGGAAGGGACGTCCTTGCTGACCGTCGACTACGACCTGCTCGACCTGCGGCCGGGGATGCGCGTCCTCGACCTCGGCTGCGGCGAGGGCCGGCACGCCTTCGAGGCCTACCGGCGGGGTGCCGACGTCGTCGCCGTCGACTGGGGCGTCTCCGAGGTCGAGACCACCAAGCGGTGGCTCGGCGCCATCGGCGAGGCCGGTGAGGCGGGCCTGCGCCCCGACGGCACGCCCGCCCGCTTCGAGGTGGTCCGCGGCGACCTGCTGCACCTGCCCGTCCCCGACGCCAGCGTCGACCGGGTCATGGCCTCCGAGGTCTTCGAGCACATCCCGGACGACGTCACGGCGATGGCGGAGATCTTCCGCGTGCTCAAGCCCGGGGGCCGGATGGTGATCACCGTGCCGCGGTACGGCCCCGAGCGGATCTGCTGGGCGCTGTCGGACGAGTACCACGCCAACGAGGGCGGGCACATCCGCATCTACCGCCGCAGCCAGCTGCGCGAGCGGCTCGCCTCGGTCGGGCTCGTCCCCGGCGCGACGCACCACGCGCACGCCCTGCACGCGCCCTTCTGGTGGCTCAAGTGCGCGGTCGGCGTGGAGAACGAGGACAACGCCGTGGTCCGCGGGTACCACAAGCTGCTGGTCTGGGACCTCATGCACCGGCCGTGGCTGACCCGCACCGCCGAGAAGGTGCTCGACCCGGTCATCGGCAAGAGCCTCGCGGTCTACGCCGACAAGCCGCTGACGGCGGCCGGCGCCGCCCCGGCCGAGGCGGAGCAGCCGCAGGCGGAGCAGGCACTTGCCGCCGGCTGACGGCGCCCGGTCGCTCCCCGAGCTGCCGGGGATCCTCACCGGCGACCAGGTGCGCACCACCGTGGCCTGGATCGCCGGGGAGCAGGGGCCCGACGGCGCGCTCCCCTGGTTCCGCGGGGGTCAGCTGGACCCGTGGGACTCCGTCGAGGCCGCGATGGCCCTCGACATCGGCGGCGAGCACGACCGCGCCGCCGCCGCCTACCGCTGGCTCGCCGCGCAGCAGCGTCCCGACGGCTCGTGGGCCTCGGAGTACCGCGACGGCGCCGAGGTGTCGGCCGACGTGGAGAGCAACCACGCCGGCTACCTCGCCGTCGGGCTGTGGCACCGGTGGCTGGGCACCGCCGACGAGGAGCTCGTCGCCGAGCTGTGGCCGGTGGTCCGCCGCGGGCTGGACCTGGTCGTGGCCATGCAGCTGGACGGCGGGGCGATCGGCTGGGCGCTGCGCCAGGACCGCACCCCGGACCGCCTGGCGCTGCTCACCGGGAACGCCAGCCTGTTCCAGGCGCTGCGCTGCGGCATCGCGCTGGCCGGGCTCGTCGGCGAGCCGCAGCCGGACTGGGAACTGGCGGTCACCGACCTGGGCACGGCGCTGCGCACCCGCCCCGAGGCCTTCGCGGACCGCTCGCGCTACTCGATGGACTGGTACTACCCGGTGCTGGGCGGCGCGGTCACCGGCGAGCAGGCCCGCGACCTCCTGGCGGCCGGCTGGGACCGGTTCGTCGTCCCGGGGCTGGGTGCCCGCTGCGTCTCCGACCGCCCGTGGGTGACCGGCGCCGAGACCTGCGAGCTGGCACTGGCCCTCACGGTGGCCGGTCAGCGGGACGCCGCCCTGGAGCAGGTCGCCGCGATGCAGCACCTGCGCGACGACGACGGCTCGTACTGGACCGGCTTCGTGTACGCCGACGACGCCCGCTGGCCGATCGAGCGGACCACGTGGACCGCCGCCGCGGTGCTGCTGGCCGCCGACGCGCTCTCCGGCGCCACCCCGGCCTCCGGCCTCTTCGCCGACCCGATGGCGCTCCCCACGGCCGGCACCGTCGACGTCGGTGCCCGCACGGCCGGTTGGCTGGCAGGAGGTGCGGGCACGGTCACCCCGTGACCCGAACCCGCTCCACCCCGTCCTCCGCGGACGTCACCGTGGTCATCGCCAGCCGCGACCGCCGCGCGGATCTCCTGGTCACCCTGCCCCGCCACGAGGCGCCCGTCGTGCTGGTCGACAACGGCTCCACCGACGACACCGTCGCGGCGGTGCGCGCGGCGCACCCCGAGGTGACGGTGATCCCGCTCCCGCGCAACGTGGGCGCGCGCGCCCGCACCATCGGCACGGCCCGCGCCGGCACCCCCTTCGTCGCCTTCGCCGACGACGACTCCTGGTGGGCCCCGGGCGACCTCGCCCGCGCGGTGGCGATCATGCGCGCCCATCCGCGCCTCGCCGTCCTCAACGCGCGCATCCTGGTCGGCCCGGAGAACCGGCTGGACCCGGTCTGCGCCGAGATGGCCGCCAGCCCGCTGCCGCGCGGCGACCTGCCCGGCCCGGCGCTGCTGGGGTTCGTGGCGTGCGCCGCGCTGGTGCGCCGGGAGGCCTTCGACGAGGTCGGCGGCTTCGACCAGGTGGTCCGCTTCCCCGGCGAGGAGGAGCGGCTCGCCCTCGACCTGGCGACCGCCGGCTGGTCGATGGCCTACGTCGACGAGGTGACGATCCACCACCACCCGTCCCG
The DNA here is from genome assembly GCA_041640835.1 of Blastococcus sp. GTDB lineage: Bacteria > Actinomycetota > Actinomycetes > Mycobacteriales > Geodermatophilaceae > Blastococcus. The sequence continues at coordinate 11 of JBEPZM010000212.1, read as the reverse complement.
GCACCGGGACG
>JBEPZM010000211.1:0-5733 GCA_041640835.1 Blastococcus sp. | reverse complement strand
GGGTCCGCTCGACCGCCGGCGAGGGGCTGCCCCAGGCCTGGCGGGACGAGCTGCGGCGCACCGCCGACCAGGCGGAGTCAGGGCTCGCCGACCGGCTCGACCGGGCCGTCACGGGCACGGACCTCGGTCCGACCCGGGTGCCGGTGTGGCAGCGCGCGGTCGGCGGACTGCAGTGGCTGCTGCTGGCCTGCGCCCTCGTCGGGGTCCTCTGGCTGCTGGGGCTCGCCGTCCTCGGCTGGCTGCAGCTCGACGACGTGCTGCCCCTGCCCCGGGTCGAGGGCATCCCGCTGCCCACCCTCCTGCTGGTCGGCGGACTGCTCGGCGGGGCGCTGCTGGCGGTGCTCGCCCGCCCGTTCGTCCGCGCCGGCGCCCGCCGACGACGACGCCGGGCTGAGCTCCGGCTCACCGCGCGGGTGGGGGAGGTGGCCCGCGCGGAGGTGCTGTCGCCGCTGGAGGAGACGGTCGAGGACGTGCGGGTCTTCTGCGCCGCCGTCGGCCGCGCCGGTTCCTAGGACACCAGTTCGGCTGCGGCGATCATCCGGCTGAGCGTCTCCACCCAGGCCGCCTGCACCTCCGCCGGCTGGTCCCGGACGACGGCGCGCACCCCGTCGTCGAGGTCGCCGTGCCGCGCGACGGCCTCGAAGCCGAGGCGGAACAGCAGGTCGGTGATGGTCTGGGAAGGCAGTCCGGCATCCACGAGGGGCTGCAGGATCCACGCGCGCGGGTCCACGACGGGTGTTCGGTCGCAAGGTGCTCCCCGGATGCAGGCCGGAGCACTGGAACGACTACACCGATTGTGCTCAACACATCGGCTGCGGTGCCGAAGGTCCGAGGGTGACAACCACCCTCGCAGAGCCGACGACGCCCGAGCGCAGCGGCTTCCGGGCGGGCATCCCCCGCGGCGCGCGCCTCGACGAGCGCCACTTCGTCAGCCGGCACCGGATCATCTCCGGCGTCCTCGCGGCGCATCCGCCGGTCCTCGCCGCGATCGGGCTCGCCCGCGGGGTCGGCGGCTGGCTGCTGTGGGGGCAGCTGGCGGCGATCCTCGTGCTGCTCGTGCTCGGCTGGACGCTGCGCCCGCAGGTCGCCCGGGCCTCCGTCGTCGGCCTGGGGCTGATGATCGGCGCCGACGTGCTCGTGCACGTGAGCGGCGGCCTCACCGACATGCACATCTGGTTCTACGCGCTGCTGGCCCTGGTGGCGCTCTACCAGATGTGGACGCCGTTCCTCCTGGCCGTCGGCTTCGTCGCGGTGCACCACGCCGCCATGAGCCTCTGGATGCCGGAGTCGGTCTTCTCCACCCACGAGGCGCAGCACGACCCGCTCGCCTTCGCGCTGCTGCACGCGGTCTTCCTGCTGGCCGAGGCGACGTTCCTCGCGTACGGGTGGAAGTTCACCGAGGAGGCCGACCGCGGCCGCAGGGCCGAGCAGAAGCGGGCCGAGGACCAGACGCTGGCCCAGGCAGCCGCGCAGGCGGAGCTGGACCGCGAGCGCGCCCGGACCGCCGAGAGCGCCGCGGCGGACCTCGCCGAGCGGCAGCGGCGCGCCGAGCTGATGGCGTCCCGGCTCGCCGGGCTGGTCGACGCGGGCCGCCGGCTGGACGGCAACGTGGGGACGGCGACGTCGGTCATGGCCGGTCTGCGCGAGGCGATCGCCGAGATCGCGGCCGCGGCCAGTTCCGCCACCACGACGGCGCACCAGGCCAGCGAGGGATCCCGCCGGAGCGCGGGAACCGTCGAGCGGCTCGCGGCGACGATGGCCGAGATCGACCAGATCGCGGGCAGCATCTCCACCATCGCCGACCAGACCAACCTGCTGGCCCTGAACGCCACCATCGAGGCGGCCCGGGCCGGAGAGACGGGGAAGGGCTTCGCCGTCGTCGCGGGCGAGGTCAAGGATCTCGCCGGGGAGACGGCGAAGGCGACCGAGCGGATCCGCCGGGTCGTCGACGCCGTCCGCGGGGACGTGGAGGCGGCCGGCGCCTCCCTGGAGAGCGTGCAGGTGGTCATCCAGGGCGTCGTCGAGGCGCAGACCACGATCGCCGCCGCCGTCGAGGAGCAGAGCGCGTCCACCGCGCAGGCGCAGGAGGCGATCGTGGGGGCCTCGCACGAGGCCAGCCGCATGGCTGCCGACCTGCAGCGCATCGTCGACGGCACCTGACTCCGGAGCGGACAGGGCTGACGGTTACCGGCGCGTAGGTACCTCGCGGGATGGAGTGTGGCCCGTATTACTGTCCGCTTCCATGATGCGCCGCCTGCTGCCTCCCCTCATCGCTGTACTGGCCTTTTCCGGTCTCGCCGGCTGCGCGGAGGAGTCCTCGGACGGCGGTGGCGAGAAGGCGGCGGCCGCGGCCTCGGCGCCGCCCGAGGAGATCACCTGGGAGCAGGTCAGCACCCCCGACGAGTGCGAGTGCAGCGACGGCTCGGAGTTCCACTACTGGATCCACGAGGGCGCCGCCAACAAGGTGGCCTTCGTCCTCGAGGGCGGCGGCGCGTGCTTCAGCGCCGCGACGTGCGGGCCCACCGGCGGCACGTCAAAGGTCAACCTGGCCGACGACGCGGCCGGCGGCCCCGGCTCCTCGCGCGGCGAGGGCAACGAGGCGGAGGCCCAGGGGCTGCTCGACCTGGACAACCCCGACAACCCGCTCGCCGGCTACAGCGTCGTCTACGTGCCCTACTGCACCGGCGACCTGCACCTCGGGGACAGGACCCAGGACTACGGCGACGGCGTCGTCGTGGAGCACAAGGGCCGGGTCAACGCCACGGCCGCGCTCGAGGGCATGGCGGAGGCGTTCCCCGACGCGGAGGAGGTCGTCGTCGTCGGCTTCAGTGCGGGCTCGGCCGGCGCGCCCCTGTACGGCGGGCTCGCCCACGACCTGCTGCCCGACGCCGAGATCTCGGTGGTCGCCGACGCGTCCGGCGCCTACCCCGGTGACGAGCTGATCACGACCGCCATCGGCGGCCTGTGGGGCATCTTCGACGACCTGCCGGAGTGGCCGGAGAGCGCCGACCAGCCGCAGACGGCGTGGTCGCTGCCGGGCTTGTTCGTCCAGGCGGGCCGGCACGTGCCGGGCATCCGGTTCGCGACGATCGACACCGCGGCCGACTCGGTGCAGCGCTCCTTCACCGAGCTCATCGGGTTCGGCGGCACGCCGCTGATCGACCTCATCGACGCCAATGCCGCCTTCATCGAGTCCAACGGGGTCGAGGTCAGCGCCTGGGTCGGGCCGGGGACGCAGCACGTCAGCACCGCCGGCGACGACGTCCTCTACGGCAGCGAGGTCGAGGGCACCGCGCTCGTGGACTGGCTCGGCGACTTCCTCGCCGGGACCGACGTCCCCGACGTCCGCTGCGTCGACTGCGGTTGACCTGAGGGGGGAGCCGCGTCGGCGACGGTCCGGCGCGGCTCCCTCTGGGACGATGGGCGGGTGGCCCGTCCGGCCGCGCCGACGCCGGCTCGTTCCGCGAGCCCGACCCGAGCTCTGCTCGCAGGAGTGACCCGATGTCCCGCCGTACCGCCTCCCGGGCGCTGCTCGCCGTCGCGATCTCGGTCTCCCTCGCCGCCTGCGGCGAGTCCGACGACGACACCGCCTCCCCGGCGACCGGCACGACCGGCGAGCCGACCTCGCAGGCGTGCGAGACGCGGCCGCCGACGGCCGAGCCGGCGGAGTCGGTCTCGACCGACCTGGCCGAGCGGCCCGAGGTGCCGGCGACCGACGAGGCGCCGCCCTGCGACCTCGTGATCAGCGACGTCGTCGTCGGCACCGGTGCGGAAGCCGTCGAGGGCTCGACGGTGGCCGTGAAGTACCTCGGGGCCTTCTACGAGACCGGCGAGGAGTTCGACTCGTCGTGGTCCCGCTCGGCCGACGAGACGATCCCGGTGCCCCTCGGCGCAGGGCGGGTCATCCCCGGCTTCGAGCAGGGCATCGTCGGCATGCAGGTCGGCGGGCGGCGGATGGTGACGATCCCGAACGACCTGGGCTACGGGGACCAGGGCCGCGCTCCGATCCCCGGCGGTGCCACCCTCGTGTTCGTCCTGGACCTGGTCGAGGTCACCCCCTGATGCGCGGCCGACCGGCGATCCTCCCCGCCGTCGTCCTGGCGCTGGCGGTGACCGCCTGCGGGGGCGGCTCGGACGACGACGCCGGCGTCGTCGTCACGGTGCCGCCCGCGAGCAGCAGCGCGGCCGCCCCGACCACGCCGGTCGCCTCGATCGATGCGGAGGAGGCGCTCAACGAGCGGGGCAACATCGTCAAGGCGGTCGGAGAGCCGGCCGCCATCCGGCGGTCGGCCGACCCGGAGGCGCCGACGATCCTGACGTTCACCGTCGACCAGTTCGTCATCAACCCGGTGTGCGACAGCGGCTTCGAGCAGGCGCCGGTGACCGGCAACTACCTCGGCATCGCACTGCGGGTCGAGACGACGCCGGACTACGACGCGCGCGAGCTGCGGAGCTTCTCGGAGTTCGACTTCGCCATCCTCGATGCCGACGGCACGCCCCTCGGCGACGTCATCGGCAACGGGCAGATCTGCTTCGGCGAGGAGGACGAGCTCTCGCACCGGCGGATGGGGCCCGGCCAGCAGTACGAGGGCTGGATCGTCCTCGACATGCCGATCCGCGAGGGCACCCTCGTCTACTCGCCGCCCGACCAGCCCAACGGCTGGGAGTGGGAGTTCTGACCGTCGGCTGACCGCGGGCCCGGAGGGGGACCGGCGGTCAGCCCGACGACGTCGCCGACCACCCACACCGCGGGCGGCCGGACGGAGTGCTCGACCATCGCCCGCCCGAGGTCGGCGAGCGTCGTCCGGACCGTGCGCTCCCGGCCGGTCGTGCCCTCGACCACGACGGCGACGGGGGTCGCGGCGGGCCGGCCGGACGCGATCAGGGCGGCCGCGATGGCGGCGGCGTTCTCCACGCCCATGAGGACGACGACGGTGCCCCGCAGGCGGCCGACGGCGGACCAGTCGACCAGCGACTGCGGATGGTCCGGCGGGAGGTGGCCGGAGACGACCACGAACTCGTGCGTGAGCCCACGATGGGTCACCGGGATCCCGGCGACGCCGGGGACCGCGATCGCGCTGGTGACGCCGGGGACGACCTCGACCGGGATGTCGGCGGCCGCGCAGGCGAGGAGCTCCTCCATGCCGCGGCCGAACACGAAGGGATCCCCGCCCTTCAGCCGGACGACGAGCCGGCCCGCGCGGGCGTGCTGCACGAGCAACCCGTTGATCTCCTCCTGCGGCATGGCCCGGCCGCGCGGCAGCTTCGAGGCGTCCACGATCTCGACGTCGGGCCGGAGGCCGGCCAGCAGCGAGCGCGGGCCCAGGTTGTCGACGACCACGACGTCGGCCTGCGACAGCGCCCGGCGGCCGCGCACGGTGATCAGCCCCGGGTCGCCGGGCCCGCCGCCGACGAGCACGACCCGGCCGCGGCGGCCCTGCGGCAGGACCGCGTCCGGGCCCTCGCCTGGGTCCGCGTCCGGGTCCGGCAGGGCGGGGAAGGCACTGGAGGCGCCCGCGTCGTCGGCGGTGCAGAAGATCCGGGCGCGTTCGGCGTCGGCGGCCACGACCTGGTCCACGGTGCCGTTCCCGGTGGCGGCGACGGCGTACCAGGCGTCGTCCAGGTCGCCGGGCGCGTACGCGCGCGGGATCCAGGAGAGCGCGCCCGCGGCGGCCTGCGCCTCGAGGGCGGGGACGACGGCGGGGCTGACGACGGTCACGAGCGCGCCGGCGT
>JBEPZM010000210.1:0-5761 GCA_041640835.1 Blastococcus sp. | reverse complement strand
ATCGTGCACCGCGACACCGAGCACGCCGGTGAGATGGCCGCGGCGCAGGGCGTGCGGGCCACCGACCTGTGGCGGGCGGGGATCGTCGACCGCGTCGTCCCGGAGCGGCCGGACGCCGCCGACGAACCGACCGGGTTCTGCCTGCGCCTGGGCCGGGTGCTGGGCGAGGAGCTGGCCGGCCTGCTCGGCCGCGACGACACCGAGCGCTTCCGCACGCGGCTGCACCGGTACCGCCACCTCGGCCGCTGAGGCAGGGGGCCTCAGGCCAGCTCGTCGCCCTCGCGCAGGCGCAGGCTGTGGTCGGGGTCCAGGCGCTCGAGCACCGCGTTCAGCGCGTCGCCGAGCACGCGGGTCTGCTCCTCGGTCAACGGCTCGAACAGCGCCTCGCGGACGGCGTCGACGTGACCGGGCGCCAGCGTCCGGACGACGTCCCAGCCCTCGTCGGTGAGGACGGCGAGGTTGCCGCGACCGTCGTCGCTCGCGCGTTCGCGGCGCACCCAGCCGCGCTCCTCGAGCCGGGTCACGGTGTGCGAGAGCCGGCTCTGCGACTGGTTGGACCGGCGCGCCAGATCGCTCATCCGCCGGCTGCGGCCGGGCGCCTCGGAGAGCATGGCCAGCACCACGTAGGCGGCGTGGCTGAGGCCGGCGTCGCGCTGCAGCTGGCCGTCCAGCGCCCGGGGCAGCAGGTCGGAGACCGACAGCCAGGCGCGCCAGGTCCGCTGCTGGTCCTCGTCGAGCCACCGATGCGCCACGTCGCGACCGTACTGCGCAGTCCCGTGGGCCTCGCCCCGGAGCGGGTCAGGGGCGCGGGTTCACCCGGGTCCAGCCGCGGTCGTCCCGGCGGCCACCCAGGGCGGCCCGGCACCGGCGGCACACCGCCTGGACGCCCTCCGCGTGGCGGCCGCTCTCCGGCTGGACATCGGCCCAGCTGACGTGCGGGAACCGGGACAGCCCCGACCTGTGCAGGGACAGGCCGCAGACTGTCTCGTTGCGTCCGCGCTCCCAGCCGTGCACCTCACCGGAGGGATAGCGGATGCCGTCCTCGGGGTCGACCCAGCGGCCCCCTGCCGCGACCGCCGCGCTGCTCGTCGCCATGGCGGCTCCCTACCCGCCCGGTGGGCGGATCAGGCCAGCGGCAGCCCGGCCAGACCGGCGGCGAGGCCGAGCAGCGCGCAGACGCCGAGGGTGCGCAGCACCGACCACTTCAGGCGGAACAGCAGCACCGCCGCGACGAGGGCGATGGCCAGGGGCACGAGCCGCAGGGTGCCGAGGTCGGGCAGCTCGAGCGCCAGCGGCCCGTCGTCCACGGCCACTGTCTCGTCGAACAGCGTGTGGACGGCGAAGTAGACGCCGAGGTTGGCGATCACCCCGACCACTGCGGCGGTGATCCCGGTCAGCGCCGCCGACAGCGACCGGTTGCCGCGCAGCCGCTCCATGTACGGGGCGCCGAGCAGCACGAACAGGAAGCTCGGCACGAAGGTGACCCAGGTGACCAGCAGCGAGGCCAGCACCGCGGCCACCCAGGGGTCGAGGTCGCCGGGGTTGCGGTAGGCGCCCAGGAACGCGACGAACTGGACCACCATGATCAGCGGACCGGGCGTGGTCTCGGCCAGCGCCAGCCCGCGGACCATCTCGCGCGGCGCCAGCCAGCCGTAGACCTCGACCGCCTGCTGCGCGACGTAGGCCAGCACCGCGTAGGCGCCGCCGAAGGTGACCACGGCCGCGCCGGAGAAGAAGAGCCCCTGCTCGGTGAAGACGCTGCCCGCGCCGGTCAGCAGCGCGACGGCCGCGAGGGGCACTCCCCAGACGAGCAGGCCGACGAGGAGCACGCGCAGGGTGCGGCGGGTCGACGGCGCCTCGTGGTGCAGCACGTCGTCGGAGATGACCGGTGCCGGGCCGGCGTCGGGTCCGTCGGCGGCCTTCGGGCCGGGGAGAGCCTCCGGCCACCACCGGCCGAGTGCCCAGCCGGCGAGACCGGCCACGCCGACGACGAGCGGGAACGGGACCCCGAACACGGCGAGCGCGACGAAGGAGGCGACCGCCAGCGCGACGAGCGCCCGGCTGTCGAGCGCCTTCTTGCCGACCCGGATCACTGCCTGCACGACGATGGCGAGCACGGCCGCCGCGAGCCCCGTGAACACGGCGGTGACGCCGGTCGTGGTGCCGAACTGGACGTAGACGGCCGACAGCGCCAGGAGCGCGACGACCCCGGGGAGGACGAAGAGCCCGCCGGCGACCAGTCCGCCGCGGGTGCCGTGCAGCAGCCAGCCGACGTAGGTGGCCAGCTGCTGCGCCTCGGGGCCGGGCAGCAGGGTGCAGTAGTTCAGCGCGTGCAGGAAGCGGCGCTGCCCGATCCACCGCTTCTCGTCGACGAGCGCGCGCTGCATCACCGCGATCTGGCCGGCCGGGCCGCCGAAGGTCTGCAGCGAGATGAGGAACCAGGTGCGCACGGCCGCGCCGAACGGCACGCCGTCCTGCTCGGGGGTGGCCTGCTGGGGCGGGGCTGCCTCGCCGGTCATGGACGTCCTCGTTCGGTCGGTCGGTCGGTGGTCGGTCGGGCGGTGCATCGGCTCGGCCGCGGTCAGGCCGGTTCGCGGCCGAGCAGCAGCCGCCGGCGGTGGAACTCGTACAGGGCGTCGAAGATCGGCCCGGAGACGGCGAGCGTGCGGACGTCGTCGCCCGTCATCGACAGCCCGCGGAGGACGACGTCGAGGCCCGGGGCCTCGGGGGCGTCGAACCGCGCGTCGTCGAGGTCCGCCTCGTGCACGATCTCGGCGATCCGCCAGAGCACCGGATCGGTGAGCTCGTAGCGGCGCAGGATCGTCTCGAACGAGCAGTCGCCCCCGTGGTGGCCGAGGTCGACGCCGCGCATGTCGAAGGGCGTGGCGTCGGCGGGCACCTCGTCGGGAGCGGCGACGAAGACGAACTCGGCGTCCGGGTCGAGGAACCGGCGGATCAGCCAGGCGCACGCGGCGCGGTCGATGTGCACGCCGGCGCGGGTCGCCCACCTCATGGCGCGACCTCTGCCGGCTCTCGCCGGGCGAGTTCGCGCAGCGCCGCAGCGGCGCCGTCCCGCTCGGGCGGGGGGAAGAAGTCCCGGCGGTCGATCGCACGCCACTCGGCGCGCAGCCGGCGCAGGGCGCGGGAGCGCTCGACGCCCGTCGCGTCCAGCGCGTCCCGGCAGGCCGTGGCGAGCTGCTCGTACTCCGCCGCCCGGGCCGCCGCCATGCCGGTGGCCAGGTCCCGCTCCTGCGCCGCGGACGCCGGTCGGGCGATCCAGATCCCAGCGGATCCGCCGGCGGCCAGCACGTCGTCGGCCAGCCACTCCAGCGCTTCGCGGGTGCGCGCGTCCGCGGGCAGCGCGACGAGGCCGTCGGACAGCTGGGCCACCCCGAGCCGCTTCAGCCGGCGCCACAGCGTCGTCCGCGGCCCGGACGGCTCACGCGGGAGCCGGTAGGACAGCAGCGCCCACTCACCGGGCTGTCGGGGCGTCGCGTCGAGCACATCGTGATGCAACCACGGTTGCATCACGATGTCGAGTTCAGGAGTGGGCGGCCTCGTGCCGGGCGGCGGGGTAGGCGTGCACCACCACCGTGCGCAACCGCGGGACGTCGTGGACGAGCCGGTGCTCCGCGTCGTGGGCCAGGTCGTGGGCCGCGGAGATGCTGAGGCCGCCGTCGATGTCCAGGTCGGCCTCGGCGTGCAGCGCATGGCCGATCCAGCGCATCCGGACCGCACGCACGCCGTCGACCCCCGGAGTGCTCGCGAGGGACCGCTCGGCCAGATCCACCAGGCCCGGATCGACGGCATCCATCAGCCGGCGCCAGACGTCCCGGACCGCGGTGCGCAGGACGAGCACGATCGCGACGGTGATGGCCAGCCCGACGATCGGATCGGCCAGGGGGAACCCGGCCGCCACACCGCCGGCGCCGGCCAGCACGGCCAGGGACGTGAGCCCGTCGGTGCGGGCGTGCAGGCCGTCGGCGACCAGCGCCGCCGAGCCGATCCGCCGGCCGACGCGGATGCGGTAGACCGCGACCAGCTCGTTGCCGAGGAAGCCGACGAGCCCGGCGAGGGCCACCCAGCCCAGGTGCTGGACGGGAGCCGGGTCGAGCAGGCGGCGGACCGCCTCGACGCCGGCGACCACGGCCGAGAGCGCGATCATCGCGACGATGAACAGCCCGGCGAGGTCCTCGGCCCGCCCGTAGCCGTAGGTGTAGCGGCGGTCGGCCGCGCGCCGGCCGACGACGAAGGCGATCCAGAGCGGGACCGCGGTGAGCGCGTCCGAGAAGTTGTGCACCGTGTCGGCGAGGAGGGCGACCGACCCGCTCGCCACCACGACCAGCAACTGCAGGACGGCGGTGACGGCCAGGACGACCAGGCTGATCTTGACGGCCCGGATGCCCTGCGCGGAGGACTCCAGGGCGGGATCCACCGAGTCGGCCGCGTCGTGGCTGTGCGGGTGGACGAGACCGGTCAGCCATCCCCGCAGCCCGCGCGGGTGGTCGTGACCGTGGTCGTGGTCGTGGTCGTGGTCGTGGTCGTGGCCCGGGTCGTGGCCGTGGTCCGGGTCGTGGTCGTGGTCGTGGTCGTGGCTCATGTCAGGCCCGCTCCCGGTCCCCGTGCAGCCGGGCGAGGTCGGCGTCGGCCAGGTGGTGCCCCGGCACCCCGGGCCCGGCGTGCTCGGCGTTGTGGACCGCATCGGTGAGGAGCTGGGCGACGTGCTGGTTCTCGAGCCGGTAGAACACGGTGGTCCCCTCTCGACGGGTGGCGACGAGGCGGGACATGCGCAGCTTGGCCAGGTGCTGGGAGACGGCGGCCGGCAGCTTGCCGACCTCGGCGGCCAGCTCGTTCACCGACGACTCCCGGCCGATGAGCGCCCACAGGAGCCGGATGCGGGTGCCGTCGGCGAGCATGCGGAACACCTCGACGGCGAGATCGACCTGGTCGTCCGGTAACGGCCGGCGACAAGCCTGGCTATCTGCGCTCATACGCAGATAGTGCACCTCGCGACCTCCCGACGGAAGGCCGCTCCAATTCGGCACCCTCGTGTCGTCCGCGTGCACGCGTGGCTTCCCCCCGCCGACCCAGCTCTGGCGGAGCCTCGCCCGTCGATCGCGGAGGTGACGTTCGCCCGCAGTCGTGGACGGGCGGGCGCGTGATGGCGCATCATTGGCAGTCGCCGGGTGCGAGTGCCAGCCCGGCGCCCACCTCCGCTCGACCAGGGAGCTCACGCACGTGCCGACCTACCAGTACGCCTGCACCAACCCCGAGGGAAAGCACGAGTTCGAGCTCGTCCAGTCGTTCACCGACGCCGCGGTGACCGAGTGCCCGCAGTGCGGTGCACCCGTGCGCAAGGTCTACGGCTCCGTGGGCGTCGTCTTCAAGGGCTCGGGCTTCTACCGGACCGACAGCCGCAAGGCGTCCTCGGCCACGGAGACCGCCTCGACGAGCAGCTCCTCCTCGGACAGCAAGCCGGCCGCCGCCGCGCCGGCGGCCTCCAGCACGGCCGCCTCGACGTCGGGCAGCGGGGGCAAGGCCGCCGACTGACCGACTCACCCGTCGGTCCACAGCCGACAGGTCCGTCCACAACCGCGCCGCTCCTCCCCCGCCGCCCCCGTCGCGGCGGCAGGCTCGGAGCATGCCGCGCCTTCGCCGTCCCCGCTCCCCTGCCGCACTGGCCCGCCGTGTGGCCGCAGTGCTCCTGGCCGTGACCGCCGTGGCGCTGGCCCTGCGGCCCGGGCCGCCGGCCGGCGCGGCC
>JBEPZM010000209.1:0-5836 GCA_041640835.1 Blastococcus sp. | reverse complement strand
GTCGGCGCGCACCGCCTCCAGCTGGTTCTCGTCGAGCAGCAGCGGGTCGGCCAGGTACAGCTGGATCGGGAAGCTGCTGACGACCTCCAGCGGCGCGCCGCGCCGGGCGGCGTCGGCGAGCGCCCAGGCCAGGGCGGTGCGCGCCCCGGGCGAGCCGTCCACACCCACCACCGTGCGTCGCGCGTCGGCCTGCTCGGTCCGAGCCATGACCGCTCCTCCCTGCCGGTGATCCGGAGCTCCGAGGCTGCCCGGCCCCGACGCGGGGCACAAGGGGGACCGTCAACGGCCCAGCAGCGCTCCGACCTGCCGCTGGATCTCCAGGTCCTCCCGGGAGGTGACCACCACGGTGCGGGCGGCCGCGCCCTCGGCGGTCACGTCGGCGTCCCCGGTCACCGCGTCGTTGCGCGCGGGATCGACCGCCAGGCCGAGGTGACCGAGCGCCGCTCCCACGGCGGCGCGCACCGGAGCCGCGTGCTCCCCCACGCCCCCGGTCATCACCAGCAGGTCGAGCCCTCCGGTCGAGGCGGTCATCGCCGCGATCTCCCGGGTGAGCCGGTGGAGGTACACGTCGGCGGCGAGCGCGCAGTCGGCGTCGCCGTCGTCCCGCCCCGCCAGCACCTCGCGCAGGTCCCCCGAGGTGCCCGAGAGCCCCTTGAGCCCGGAGTGGTGCTCCAGCACGTCGGCCAGCTCGGCCGGCGGCACGTGCCCGTGCTCCAGCAGCCAGAGCAGCAGCCCGGGATCCAGCGTGCCCGGCCGGGTGTTCATCACCAGCCCGGCCAGCGGGGTGAACCCCATCGTGGTGTCCACCGAGATCCCCTCCCGGACGGCGGCGAGCGAGGCACCGGCCCCGAGGTGGCAGCTCACGATGCGCAGTTCCTCGACCGGCCGGCCGACGAGCTCGGCGCCCCGCCGGGCCGCCCAGGCGTGCGAGAGGCCGTGGAACCCGTACCGGCGCAGCCCCCAGCGCTGGTTCCACTCCCGCGGGACGGCGTAGGTCGCGGCGGCCGGCGGGAGCGTGGCGTGGAACGTGGTGTCGAAGCACGCCACCGACGGCACGTCGGGCAGCAGCGCGCCCGCCGCCGCGATGCCGGCCAGGGCCCGCGGGTTGTGCAGCGGCGCGAGGTGGCTGACCGACCAGAGGTAGGAGACGACCAGCTCGTCGACCAGCACGGGGCCGGTGTGCCGGGGTCCGCCGTGCACCACGCGGTGCCCCACGGCGTCGACCGGCCCGGCTCCGGCGAGGAACTCCTCCAGCGGTGCGAGGTGCCGGTCGCCGTCCCAGCTCTGCACGGTGGTGGCGGCGACGACGTCGCCGCCGGGCTCCAGCACCGCCAGCTTCAGGCTGCTGGAGCCGGCGTTGACGACGAGCAGCCTCACGACTCCGGCTCCTGGAGCGGGTCGCCGCCCGCCGTGGCCGGCCCGGCCGCCGCGGACCACTGCCAGTCGCGGATCTCGGGCAGGTCGATGCCGTGCGTGCGCACGTACTGCCGGTGCTCGATCAGCCTGCCGACCATCGCCTCGCGGGCGTGCGCGGCGGTGCCCCGCAACCGGGGGATGCGGTCGATCGCGGAGATCGCCAGGTTGAAGCGGTCGATCCGGTTCATCACGCAGATGTCGAAGGGCGTCGTCGTCGTGCCCTCCTCGACGTAGCCGCGGACGTGGAAGTTCTCGTGGTTGGTCCGCCGGTAGGTCAGCCGGTGGATCAGCCACGGGTAGCCGTGGTAGGCGAAGATCACCGGCTTGTCGGTCGTGAAGAGCGCGTCGAAGGCGGCACCCGTCAGGCCGTGCGGGTGCTCGGTCTCGTCCTGCAGCCGCATGAGGTCGACCACGTTGACCACCCGCACCCGCAGGTCAGGGAACCAGCCGCGCAGGAGCTCGACCGCGGCCAGCGTCTCCATGGTCGGGACGTCGCCGGCGCAGGCCATGACCACGTCCGGCTGCTCCCCGGCGTCGCTGCTGGCCCAGTCCCAGATGCCGATGCCCTTGGTCGCGTGCACGACCGCGGCGTCGGCGTCGAGGTACTGCAGCGCCGGCTGCTTGCCAGCGACGATCACGTTGACGTACTGCTTGGTGCGCAGGCAGTGGTCGGCCACGGACAGCAGGGTGTTGGCGTCCGGCGGGAGGTAGACCCGGATGACGTCGGCCTTCTTGTTGACCACGTGGTCGATGAACCCCGGGTCCTGGTGGGAGAAGCCGTTGTGGTCCTGCCGCCACACGTGCGAGGTGAGCAGGTAGTTGAGCGACGCGATCGGCCGCCGCCACGGGATGCCGTTGGTCGTCTTCAGCCACTTGGCGTGCTGGTTGAACATGGAGTCGACGAGGTGGATGAACGCCTCGTAGCAGGAGAAGAACCCGTGCCTGCCGGTGAGCAGGTAGCCCTCGAGCCAGCCCTGGCAGGTGTGCTCGGACAGGATCTCCATGACCCGGCCGTCCGGCGCGAGGTGGTCGTCCCCGGGCAGCCGCTCGGCCATCCAGGCCCGATCGGTGGCCTCGAGGACGGCGCCCAGCCGGTTGGAGTTGTTCTCGTCGGGGGCGAAGACGCGGAAGGTGGTCATGTTGGCCCGCATGACGTCGCGCAGGAACTGCCCCAGCACCCGCGTGGACTCCACCGCGCCGGTGCCGGGCTCGGTCACCTCGACGGCGTAGTCGCGGAAGTCCGGCAGCCGCAGGGGGACGAGCAGCTCGCCCCCGTTGGCGTGCGGGTTGGCGCTCATCCGCCGGGGACCGGCCGGGTGCAGGTCGCGCACCGCGGGGACCGGGACGCCGGCGTCGTCGAACAGCTCCTCGGGGCGGTAGCTGCGCAGCCACTCCTCGAGCACGGCCCGGTGGCCGTCGTCGTCGCGGGCGTTCGTGAACGGCACCTGGTGCGACCGCCACGTGCCCTCGACCTGCAGGCCGTCGACGACGTCGGGACCGGTCCACCCCTTCGGCGAGGCCAGCACGATCATCGGCCAGCGCGGCCGCTCCGTGTCGCCGTCCTCACGGGCCCGGCGCTGGATCTCGCCGATCTCGTCGAGGCACCGGTCGAGCGTCGCGGCGAACTGCCGGTGCATCGTCGCCGGGTCGTCGCCCTCCACGAGGTGGGGCGTGTGGCCGTAGCCGCGCATCAGCTCGAGCAGTTCCTCGCGGGGGATGCGCGCCAGCACCGTCGGGTTGGCGATCTTGTACCCGTTGAGGTGCAGGATCGGCAGGACAGCGCCGTCGGTGGCCGGGTCGGCGAACTTGTTCGCGTGCCAGCTCGCCGCCAGCGGACCGGTCTCGGCCTCGCCGTCGCCGATGACCGCCGCGACCACGAGATCGGGGTTGTCGAACGCCGCCCCGTAGGCGTGCGACAGGGCGTAGCCGAGCTCCCCGCCCTCGTGGATGGACCCCGGCGTCTCCGGCGCCACGTGGCTGGGGATGCCGCCCGGGAAGGAGAACTGGGTGAACAGCCGCCGCATCCCCTCGGCGTCCTGCGAGATCTCCGGGTAGACCTCGCTGTAGGTGCCCTCCAGCCAGGCGGCGGCGACCGGGCCCGGCCCGCCGTGGCCCGGGCCCATCACGTAGATCATGTCGAGATCGCGCGCCCGGATCGCCCGGTTGAGGTGGGCGTAGAGGAAGTTCAGGCCGGGGGTCGTCCCCCAGTGGCCCAGCAGCCGCGGCTTGATGTGCTCGGGCAGCAGCGGCTCGCGCAGCAGCGGGTTGCCCATGAGGTAGATCTGGCCGACGGACAGGTAGTTGGCGGCTCGCCACCAGGCGTCGAGCGAGGCGAGTTCGGCATCGCCCAGGGGGGCGGCGTCGACATGGGCATCCACGAGGGGCTCCATCGGGCGATCCCATCGGACGGGTGCCCCGGAGGCAAGTCCGTGGCGGACGGCGCCCCCGCTAGCCTGGCTCCCACCGGACGACCCCGACCGCACCGGACGGTGCAGAGGAGCGCCCATGACCGCCGCCGCGCCGCTCCCCGTCGTCGCGGGGGTCGACGGCTCCGACGTGTCGGTCCGCGCGGCCCGCTTCGCCGCGGAGACCGCCCTCCGGCGCGGCGCGCCGCTGCGGCTGGTGCACGCCTCCCTGGACGTCGCCGACCTGCTGGGCACGCGGGCCGACCGCGTCCTGGAGTCCGTCGCCGCCTCCCTCCGTGCCGCCTGCTCCCCCGTGCGGATCGAGTGGGTGGTCGAGCAGGGCGATCCGGTCGACGTGCTCCGCTCGGCCTCGGCCGGTGCGCAGCTCGTGGTGGTCGGCGGTCAGGGCGCCGGCGGGACGAACGCGCCGCGCGTGGGCGCCACGGCCGCCACGCTCACCCGCTCCGCGCGGGCGCCGGTCATCGTGCTGCCCGACAACACGACGTCCATCGTCGTGCGGGGCCGACGCTCGGTGGTGGTGGGCGTGGACGGCACCACGTACGGCGACGCCGTCCTGGAGTTCGCCTTCGCGGAGGCGGCCACCCGCCGCACCGACCTGGTGGCCGTGCACACCTGGCGGAACGTCTCCCCCGCCCGGTTCGAGTCCGACGGGCCGGTGATCGACTGGGCGGCGGTCCGCGCCGACGAGGAGAAGCTGCTCACCGACCGGCTGCACGGGTGGCAGGAGAGCTGGCCCGACGTCGTCGTCCGCGAGGTGATCGCCCGCGGACATGCCGCCCGCAGCCTGCTCGCCGCCGGGCTGACCGCCGAGCTGCTGGTCATCGGCCAGCGCCGGCGCGGTCCGTGGGGCACGCTGCGTTCGACGACCCGCGCCGTCCTGCGCCAGGCGACCGGCCCCATCGCGGTGGTGCCGATCGCGGCAGGCGGCCACCCCTCGACCCACGGAGCCGCCCGATGACCGCGACCGCCCCTGAGCGCGCCGGTACCGACGCCCCCGGACTGCTGGACGCGCTGCGCCGCGCCGGGATCGGCGACGTCGACGACTCGGGCCTGGCGCGGGCGCTGTACTCCTCCGACGCCTCGCTGTACCGGGTGCTCCCCCGCGCCGTCGTCCGCCCCCGCGATGTCGACGAGGTGCTCGCGACCCTCTCGGTCTGCCGCGAGCTGGGGGTGCCGCTGACCGCCCGCGGCGCGGGGACCTCGATCGCCGGCAACGCGGTCGGGCCGGGCGTGGTGCTCGACACCAGCCGGCACCTGGACCGGATCGTGGCGATCGATCCCGAGGCCCGCACCGCGACCGTCGAACCGGGCGTCGTGCAGTCGTCCCTGCAGGCCGCGGCGCGCCCGGTCGGCCTGCGGTTCGGCCCCGACCCGAGCACGCACAACCGCTGCACGATCGGCGGGATGATCGGCAACAACGCCTGCGGCTCGCGGGCGCTGGGGTACGGGCGCACCTCGGACAACGTCGTCGGTCTGGACGTCGTGACCGGCGGCGGCACGCGGCTCTCCCTCGGCCCGGGTACGGCGCCTGCCGACGGCGTGCTCGCCGAGCTGCACGGCCTGGTCGCCGCCGACCTCGCGACGGTCCGCACCGAGCTCGGCCGGTTCGGCCGCCAGGTGTCGGGTTACTCGCTCGAGCACCTGCTCCCCGAGCGCGGCTTCGACGTCGCCCGCGCGCTGGTCGGCAGCGAGGGGACGCTCGGGCTGGTGCTCGGCGCGACCGTGCGGCTGGTGGCCGACGCCCCGTTCCGGGGGCTGGTGGTGCTCGGCTACCCCTCGATGGCCGAGGCCGCCGACGCCACCCCCGCCCTGCTCCCCCACCGGCCGACCGCGGTCGAGGGGCTGGACGCCCGCATGGTGCAGCGGCTGCGCGACGTGCCGGCCGCCGTCGTCCCCGACCTGCCCCGGGGCGAGGGCTGGCTGGTCGTCGAGCTGACCGGCGACAGCGTCGCCGAGATCGAGGACGCCGCCCGGCGGGTGCTCGCCGACGCCGG
>JBEPZM010000208.1:0-5840 GCA_041640835.1 Blastococcus sp. | reverse complement strand
GGGTCGGGCACGCCCACGACGCCGACGTTGGGCTCGATCGTCGCGAACGGGTAGTTCGCCGCGAGCACGTCGTTCTTGGTCAGGGCGTTGAAGAGGGTCGACTTGCCGACGTTGGGCAGGCCGACGATCCCGATGGTGAGGCTCACGGGGGTTCAGGTTACGTGCCGCAGGCCGGCACCCCGGACGACGACGTCCCTGCCGCCCTCCCCCTCCGGAGGAGTCACCCCTCCAGTTCTGGCCCCGAACGGCCGACGAGGGTCGTGGACCGGTCGAGAGGAATCCACTGTGGGCAGGAACCGCACCGACGCCGAGCAGCAGATCGCCGAACTGCTCCGGACGGCGAAGAAGTCGCTGCGCCTGTCCGTGGCGTTCCTGTCCCGGCTCGACGGCACCACGCAACACCTCGAGGTCGTGGAGTCGTCGGTCCCCTTCCTGTTCCAGGAGGGCGTCACGCAGGTGCAGGAGACCACGCTCTGCCAGGCGATCCTCGACAAGAAGCTGCCGGCCGTGATCCCGAACCTGAAGGACTTCCCCGCCGCGATGGAGCTGCCGGCGGCGCGGATGCCGCGGATCCGCAGCTACGTCTCGGTGCCCGTCACGCTCTCGGACGGCACGCTGTACGGCACGTTCTGCGCCGCGGGGCTCACCTCGGACAAGGACCTCACGAAGCGCGACAAGGCGCTGATGGACGTCCTCGCCTCGGCCGCCTCGGTGATCATCGAGCCGCAGGTCAAGGAGGCGGAGCGGCGCAGCGACATCGAGCAGCGGCTCGCACCGATCGTTGCCGGCGGCGGTCCGGTCGTGGCGCTGCAGCCGATCGTCGACCTGGCGACCGGCGTCCGCATGGGATCCGAGGCGCTCAGCCGCTTCCCCGCCGAGTGGGAGCAGACCCCCGATGTCGTCTTCGCGGAGGCGCACAGCGTGGGTCTGGGTGACCAGCTGGAGATTCTGGCCCTGCGCCGTGCGGCCGACCTCCTCGACGGCGTGGACGGCTACGTCGCCATGAACGTCTCCCCCGGCACCTTGCTGACGCCGGCGTGCGCCGAGCTGCTCTCCCAGCTGCCCGTCGACCGCGTGCTGCTCGAGCTCTCCGAACACGACCCGGTGGACGACTACGACCAGCTCATGGCGGTGCTCGCGCCGTTCCGCGCCGCCGGCCTGCGGCTGGCCATCGACGACGTGGGCGCGGGCTTCTCCTCGCTCCGCCACATCGTCGTGACCTCGCCCGACGTCATCAAGATCGACCGCAGCCTGGTCACCGCCGTGGACACCGACTCCGTGCGCAGCATCCTCATCCGCTCGCTGGTGGACTTCGCCCGCGGGCTCGGCGCCCGCGTCGTGGCCGAGGGCGTCGAGACCGCCGAGGAGGCCGCCGTGCTCCGCACGCTCGGGGTCGACTACGGGCAGGGGTGGCACTTCGGCCGCCCGGCCGCGCCTCAGCCGCGTCCCGCGCACGACCGCGAGCCGGCTCTGCCGGGCGGCATACCGGTGCCACGGCAAGGTCGGCTCGCTGTCGAACTGGGGTAGTCGGAGGCGCGCTCCGCGGGCGGTCAGGCGCTGATCAGGAACGGTTCGCCGACGACGATCTCGGTGCCGTCGGGGCGCCAGGTGCGCCATCGGCCGTCGGGTTGTCGCTCGATGCGGAAGCCGTGGTGCACCTTGGTGTGGTGGCGTTCGCAGAGGAGGGCGCCGTTGTCCAGGCAGGTGTCTCCGCCGTCGATCCAGTGGATGACGTGGTGGACGTCGCACCAGTAGCTCGGGGCATCACAGCCGGCGAAGACGCAGTGCCGGTCCCGTACTTCGATCGCCCGGCGGAGGTGCGGTGGGAACAGCCGCTTGGTCTGGCCGAAGTCGAGGGGCTGGCCTTCGGGGCCGATGACGATGCGGGTGACGTTGCCGTCGCACGCGAGCCAGCGGGCCTTCGCCGCGGAGATGATGCCGCCGAACCCGGTCCGCCCGGCCCCGGCGCCCACCCCGGCTGCGGAGCTGGTGTCCATCAGGTCGTCGAGGTCGAGGGTCACGAGCACCTGGGGCTTGTGGCCGCGCAGGATCGGCAGCGCCCCTGAGGTCAGGGCGTTGTCGCAGAGCTGCACCAGGGCATCGCCGGCCTGCCGGGCCCGGGTGCGGGTGTCCCCGGCGGGGCGGGAGGCCTGCTGGATCGACTCGACCGCGGCCTGGAACTTCTCCCCACCCACCGCATCCAGGGTGCCGTGGAAGGACACCGTCCCGTCGATGTGCCTGGTGAACGACAGCGACCGCTGCTCGGTCGGATCGGGCTCGGTGCCATCAGGGTCCAGGCGGGCCAGGTAGTGCCCGACGGCCTGGCGCAGGTCGTCATGCGAGGCGGACACGGCCACCCCGGTGAGCAGCGCGTCGATCGCGGCCACGTCCACACCGTGCGCCTCGGCGCGGGCCAGGTTCACGTCCGACACCACCGGCGCGAGCACCGACACCGCCTCCGCACTCACCGGCCCCCGCCGCCGCCGCGGCGGCCAGCACCGGTAGCCGCTCCAGGGTGCGGCCGTTGCGCACCAGCCGGCTCGACTCACCCTTCGACAACCGGTGGTGCCCGCGCAGCCAGGACGCCATCGTCGCCTTGCCGTCGTGTTCCGCCGCCTGGGTCAGCTCGCCCTCCCGGACGGTGCGCGCGACCTCGGCGTCCAGCCGGTTGCGGGCGACCACCAGCACGCCCGTGCGCTCGATCACCGCCGGACCGAACGAGGAGGTGAGAACCTCAGCGCCGAGCGCCTCCAGCGCACCGGTGAGGCACACCAGCGGAGTCACACAGCCACCCGAACACATGTACGAATAGTACCGCTCAGACAGCGCGCAGACCATCTGTTTCCCCAGGTCAGCAGCCTGTCCACAGCTCTAGAACGTCCCTTGACGGCGCGGAGGCCGACATGCAGACGAGCCCCTGGGAGCAGGCCCGCTACCGGGTCCGCTTCGACTGGGGCCCGGCCGCAGCGGCCGCCCTCGTCGAGGACAACGGGACGCTCGTCGTCGTCGACGTCCTGTCTTTCACGACCGCCGTCTCCGTCGCCGTCGACCGCGGCACCGCCGTCCACCCCGCGCCGTGGCGGGACGCCCGGTCCGAGACGCTGGCGCGGACCCTGGACGCCCGGCTCGCGGTGGGCCGGCGCAGCGTCACCGCGGAACAGCCCTGGTCGCTGTCACCGGCGGCGCTGCGCGCGGCACCCGCCCCCGAGCGCCTCGTCCTCCCCTCGCCCAACGGCTCCGCGATCGCCGCGAGCGCGCGCGGCGGAGTGGTGGCCGCCTGCCTGCGCAACGCGAGCGCGGTCGCCGGATGGCTCCGGGATCACGACGACGCCTCGCCGGTCACGGTGATCGCCGCCGGTGAGCGGTGGCCGGACGGGTCGCTCCGCCCGGCGCTCGAGGACCTGCTGGGCGCCGGCGCGGTTGTCGCGGCGCTCCCGGAAGGCTGGCGCTCACCGGAGGCCGAGGCAGCGGCGGCGCTCTTCCGCGCCACGCGGTCGGTGCCCGACGCCGTCCGCCACTGCGCATCGGGCATCGAACTGGTCGAGGCAGGGTTCGCCGACGACGTCGAGATCGCCGTCGAGCTGGACCGCAGCTCGGCGGTGCCCGTCCTGCGCGAGGGAGCCTTCCGGGCCTGAGGTCAGCGCCCCGGCGACGGCAGCAGTCCGCGCTCCACCGCGACCAGCACCGCCCGCGTGCGGTCGTCGACCCCGAGCTTCGCGAACACCCGCAGCAGGTGCGTCTTCACCGTGGCCTCGCCGATGAACAGCTGCCGCCCGATCTCGGCGTTGGTCAGCCCGCGGGCCACCCCGGCCAGCACCTCGAGCTCGCGCGCGGTGGGCGCGTCCACCGCGGGCGCGCGCATCCGGGACACCAGCCGGGCCGCCACCGGAGGGGCGAGCACCGTCTCCCCCCGGGCGGCCGCGCGCACGGCGTCGGCCAGCTGCGGCAGCGGGGTGTCCTTGAGCAGGTAACCCGTCGCGCCCGCCTCGACGGCGCGCACGATGTCGGCGTCGGTGTCGTAGGTGGTCAGCACGAGCACCCGCACCGCCGGGTGGGCCGCGGCGATCCGGCCGGTCGCGGTGGCGCCGTCCATGCGCGGCATCCGCAGGTCCATGAGGACGACGTCCGGGGTCAGCGACGCCACCAGCGCCAGCGCCTCCAGCCCGTCCCCGGCCTCCCCGACGACGTCGATGTCCGGTTGCGCGGCCAGCCAGCCGACCACGCCGCCGCGGACGACGGGATGGTCGTCCACCACCAGCACGCGGATCATCTGACCGGCACCCGCACCGTCACCCGGGTGCCCTCCCCCGGCACCGACCGCACGTCGACGTCGCCGCCGACCTCCTGCGCGCGGTCGCGGAGGCCGGCCAGCCCGACGCCCACCGCGACGGCCGGGTCGAAGCCCACGCCGTCGTCCTCCACGTGCACGGAGACCTGGGCGTCCTCGCCCGTCCCCACCCGGCTCACCCGCAGCACCACCGCGCTGGCCGAGGCGTGCCGGCGCACGTTGGCGAGCGCCTCCTGGGCACCCCGCAGCAGCACGATCTCCTCGGTGCGGCTCAGCGCCGGACCCACCCCGCCGAGCGCCGCGGTGTCCACCCGCGTGGCGACGCCGGTCTCGCGGCCGAAGCGCTCCGCCAGCCGCTGCAGCGCCTCGACGAGGGTGGCCGAGTCCAGGGCGACCGGCGCGAACGCCGCCACCATGGCGCGGGCCTCGGCGAGGTTCTCCCGCGCGACCTCCTCGATGACGGCCAGCCGCTCGCCCGCAGCGGCCGCGTCACCGGGCAGCGCCGCCGCCGCGGTCTGGGCCAGGACGACGATGCTGGTGTAGCCCTGCGCCAGCGTGTCGTGCACCTCGCGGGCCAGCCGCTCCCGCTCGGCGACCATGCCCTGCTGGTGGTGCAGCGTGGCCAGCTCCGCCCGGGTGGACTCCAGCTCGCGGATCAGCTCGGCCCGCTGCTCGCTGTGCTCGAGCACGCTGAACACCCACGCGCCCATCGCCAGGCTGAACGCGAGCCCCACCAGGGTCTGCAGGTCGAACGGCTCGGTGCCCTGCACCCAGTGCACCGTCGGCCCGGTCATCGCGGCGGCGCCGAGAGCCAGCGTCCACCGGATCCCGGCGCGCACGTCGGGCACCAGGAACCAGACCTGCGGGAACGCGAGGAACAGCAGGAACAGCAGCTCCGGCAGCACCCACGCCAGGACGCCGATCACGGCCACGAGCACCAGCAGGTAGACCGCCGCCCGACGGTGGTCGCGGCTCACCAGCGCCGGCCCGCCGACGCCCACGTACGTCAGCGTGAGGACCCCCAGCGCCACCAGCAGCACCGTCTGCCGGCCGCCCGACTCCTCGACGGCGGCGTCCACGGCGGCGATCCCCACCAGGACGACGAACACGACGTGGTGGACGACCTGGGTGATCTGCCAGCCGCGCTCGGACAGCGGCAGCCCGCCGCCCTCCCCCTCGGACGGGAGGAGCGCGGCGGACCGACCCGCGGAGGCCGAGGTCATCCCTCGCCCCGGCGCCAGCGGAACGTGCGCATGCACACCATGACGCCGATGATCACCCATGCGGCCAGCACCAGGGCGGTCCTGCCGTGCTCCCATCCCCCGGCGATCTCGAACGCCCCGGCCTCCTCGGGCAGGAACGCCGAGCGCATGCCCTGCGTGAGCCACTTCAGCGGGAACAGCGCGGCTGCCTGCTGCATCCAGCCGGGCAGCTCCAGGAAGCCGAAGAAGACGCCCGAGAAGAACTGCAGCACGATGGCCAGCGCCGAGATGGCGGTGGTCGTCGCGGTGGAGCTGCCGGGCAGGGCCGAGGCGGCGATGCCCAGGACCGT
>JBEPZM010000207.1:0-5865 GCA_041640835.1 Blastococcus sp. | reverse complement strand
CGGTGACCGTCGCCCTCCGCGCCATGCGCGTGGCCGGCCAGCCGGGCGCGGTCGTCGTCGTCGAGTACGACGACCCGGACGCCGGGCCCGGGACGGCGCCGGCGGTCGACGCCGTGGAGGCCGCGCAGTCCTCGCTCCTGCCGCCGTTCCTGCCGATGCTGCCCGACCTGGCGCTGGCCGGGAGCTACCACCGGGCGACGTCGGTCCGCGCCGCCGGCGGCGACTGGTACGACGCGGTGCCGCTGGGAGACGGCCGGGTGGCGCTGGTGGTGGGAGACGCGGTGGGGCACGGGGTCGCCGCGGCCGGGGCGATGAGCCGGCTGCGCGGGGCCATGCGCTCCACGGCGCTGCGCGACCCCTCTCCGGCGGCCGTGCTGGCCGGGCTGGACTCCTTCGCCGCACTCATGGACGACGTCGAAGGGGCCTCGGTCTTCTACGGCGTGCTGGACTCCGGCACCGGCGTCCTGACGTACACGGCCGCCGGGCACCCCGCGCCGCTGGTCGTCGGCGGGAACGGCAGCGCCGCGTTCCTCCCCGTCACGCCGCGCCCGCCCCTCGGCAGCATGCCCGGGGCGGCGACGGCGGTGCACCGCTCCGTCCTCGAGCACGGGGCGACGCTGGTGCTGTTCTCCAACGGTGCGCTCGCCGGGAGCAGCAGCGACTACGCCGTCGCCCTCGAGCGGCTGGTGGCGGCCTCGCGGGAGGTGCTGGGCCGGCCGGGCGCCGGGGATCCGGCCACGGCGTCGGGCCTCGCCGTCGAGATCGCCGAGCTCGTCCGGCCGCCCCAGGACTGGCCCGACGACGTCGCCGTCCTGGTGGCGCACCGCCGTGCCACCACCCACGAGCCGCTGCAGCTGAACCTGCTCGCCGTCCCCGCCTCGCTGCCGGGCATCCGCCGGAGGCTCACCGCCTGGCTGACCGAGCTCGGGATGGGCGAGAACGACCGGGTGGGCGTGATGGCCGCCGTGGGGGAGGCCTGCGCCAACGCCGCCGAGCACGCCTACCGGGGGACGGAACCAGGTCCGATGTCGGTCCGCGCGGCGGTGGACCCCGACGGGGTGCTCACCGTGACGGTCCACGACGAGGGCACCTGGCGGGCACCCGACCACGACCCGGGCGACCGCGGGCGCGGGCTGCTGATCATGCGCCAGCTGGTCGACGGCGTCTCGCTGGACGACCGGGAGGGGACCACCGTCACCCTGCGGGTGCGGTTGCGGCGCAGTCCCGACACGCCGCCCGCCCCGGGGAGCGGCCCCGAGGACGCCACGCTCGTCGTCGACCGCGACGGCGCCCGGCCGGTCGTGCGGGTCACCGGAGCGGTGGACGAGGCCGGCGCCGACTCCCTGCGGATCCGGCTGCTGGAGGCCAGTCACGGCGGCACGGCCCGGGTGGAGCTGGACCTCGGCGGCGTCACGCTGTTCAGCAGCGCGGCCGTGCGCGTGGTGCTGGCGGTGGCGCGGATCGCGCGTGACGAGGGCTGGCGCCTGGTGGTGCACGCGGCCGACGGCGGCGTGACCCGGCAGGTGCTGGAGGTCAGCGGCCTCGGTGGCCTGGTCGACCTCCGCTGACGGGTGACGGCGCGCGCTCCGGCGTTTGCGGGGCGTCGCGCGTGCCCATCCTCCGGCGGTGAGACTGCGGCGGAGTGACGTGAACGGCCCCGGCTACCGGCGGCGCCGGGCAGGGCGGGGCTTCGCCTACTACGACACCGACGGCGCCCTGATCAAGGACGACCGGCTCGACCGGATCCGCGGCCTGGCCATCCCGCCGGCCTGGCGGGACGTGTGGATCTGCCCGTGGCCCCACGGCCACATCCAGGCCACCGGCATGGACGCCGCCGGGCGCCGGCAGTACCGGTACCACGACCAGTGGCGGGCCCGGCGGGACGCCGAGAAGCACGAGCGGGTGCTCGAGATCGCCCGCCAGCTGCCCGACGTGCGCGACGAGATCGTCGCCGCGCTGCGCACCCGTGGGCTGAACCGGGAGCGGGTGCTGGCCACGGCCATCCGGCTGCTCGACCTCGGCGCCTTCCGGATCGGCAGCGAGCAGTACGCCGAGGAGAACGGCACCTACGGCCTGGCGACCCTGCGCCGAGAGCACGTCCGCGTGCGGGGCGAGCGGACGTTCTTCTCCTACACCGCCAAGGGCGGGATCGAACGGGAGGTCGAGCTGACCGACCGGCCCACCGCCACCGTCGTCCGGCAGCTGCTGGAGCGGCCCGAGGGGACGGGGGAGGAGCTGCTGGCCTACCAGGTCGAGGACGGCAGCTGGCGCGACGTGACCAGCACCGAGATCAACGCCTACCTCAAGGAGATCAGCGGGGCGGAGATCACCGCCAAGGACTTCCGCACCTGGAACGCCACGGTGCTCATGGCCGCCACGCTGGCCGAGGCGCCGCCGCCCACCTCGCGCACGGCCCGCAAGCGGATCGTGAGCGCCGCCTACAAGCAGGTCAGCGAGCAGCTGGGCAACACCCCGGCGGTGTGCAAGGCCAGCTACGTGGACCCGCGGGTGGTCGACCGGTACGAGAACGGGGAGACCGTCGCGGACGCGCTCCAGCCCGCGGAGGAGGCCGAGGCGGACCGCGACGTGCAGCGGGTGCTGGAACAGGCGGTCTGCCGGCTGCTGTCGGCCTGAACGACGAAAGGCCCGCCCGGTTCCCCGGGCGGGCCCTCCGTTCAGTGCGAACGCGTCAGCGTGCGGTGCTGTCGGCGATCGTGAAGAGGTCGATCAGACCGGTCACCTCGAGCGGCCGCGTGACGGCGCGGGTCGTGGCGATCAGGCGCAGGGCGACCTCACGGCTGCGGGCGGACTTCTGCGTCTCCACCAGCACGGCCAGGCCCGCCGAGCCCAGGAACTGGACGCCGGAGAGGTCGATGACGAGCTCTCGCGGGGACTGCTCGAGCTGACCGTCCAGGGTCGAACGCAGCACCGGAGCGGTGAAGGTGTCCACCTCACCGACGACCTTCACCGTCACCACGCCGTCCTCGTCGGTGGAGGTGGAGAGCGTGATCACGTCGTCGAAGGGTGCCTCGGTGCCCTCGTTCGACACGTCGGGCTGTCCCTCGGCGGGCAGGTCAGAAGTGGTCACGGATCGTGCTCCTCTCGGCGGCGGCGCGCTGGCACACCGCCCGGTCAATCTACCGCTGCGCGATCCGAGGTACGGATCCCCCCGGTTCAGCGCGTGGTCGACGCGGCCGGGGCCGGTCCTCGTGGGACCTGCCCCGGTGCGGCTACCTGCTGAACCGCTGACCCAACGTAGACAACCGAGCGGGCGCGCGCCAACCCACCCGGGGGGCGCGGGTCGGGCCGCGCGCCCCCCGGGTGAGCCGCGAGGGAGTGCGGGCGGTCAGCCGTCGGTCACGTGGACGGCTGACTCCTCGGGGCCCTCGCCGCCGATGGCCGCGTCGCCCGTGGCCTCCATGTCGTCGGCCGTCCGGTTCGTCCCGGAGTCGCTGCGCGGGGTGGTGTCCAGGTCCTGCTCCAGCTGGACGTCCGCACGCTGCGGATCCTCGGCCGGGCGGACGTCCGCGGTGTCGTCGGGCAGCTCCCGGTCCAGCCGGCCGGACAGGGACTCGCCCTCGGCCTGCTCGAAGGCGGTGGTGCCGAAGTCGGTCGTCGCGGTCGGGCGCTCGCCGGGCAGCGCCTCGAACTGCGGGTCCTCGGCGCGCTGCATCGTGGGGGAGTCGTCCTGCGCCGTCTCGGGGATGCCGTCGTCCTCGGGGAAGATGTCCCGAGCCGTCTGGCCCTCGGTCTGCGTGGTGCCGTCGGTGGTGCCGGGGTCGGTCATGCGCGTTCTCCGTTCGTCGCGCGGGCGCACCCGCTCTCGTCGTCCCCTGCGGGACGGGCAGCCGGTCGCTGGCGACCGGCGTCGTGCTGCGGCCCTACCCGTGACCTCCGTCGCCATGCCTCGTGTTCGGTGCCGCACGGTGGGCGAGCCCGAGGTTCACCCGCCCGGCGACGGGTAGTCGCGGGCCCATGGCGATCGCAGACGAGGTCCAGCGGATCGGTGCCCCGGTCCGCAGGTGGGCCCGGACCCAGAAGCGCGAGTACACCGATGGCGAGATCCGGCCGCTCGGCGCGGACCTGGGCGCCATGGGGGTCTACGTCGGCCTGGTGTCCGCCGCCGCCGCGGCGGTGCGGGCGTCGGGCCGCGAACTGCCGGAGCGGATCCCGCCCGGGGACGTGGCGCTGCTGACAGTGGCCACGTTCCGGCTGGCGCGGCGGATCGCCAAGGATCCGGTGACCGCGCCGGTGCGGGCGCCGTTCGTCCGCTTCGAGGGCCCGTCGGGCCACGCGGAGGTCGCCGAGGAGGTGCGCGAGCACGGCGGCGTGAAGCACGCCGTCGGCGAGCTGCTCACCTGCCCGTTCTGCCTGGCCCAGTGGGTGGGCACCGGGTTCGTGTTCGGCTACGTCAGCGCGCCGCGGGCCACCCGGTTGGCCGCGCTGACCATGACGATGGTCGCCGGCTCCGACGTCCTCCAGTTCGCCTACGACGCCATCCAGAACGGCCTGTTCACCGGCTCGGTCGGGTCCGACGAGCCCGACGGCGTGGACGACGCGGCGCGCTAGGCCCGCTCGCAGGGACCCGCCGCGAGCGCGCGAGTGGTGGGGGGCGAGGGGGTCCTTCTCTCCTCCGACCGGGGGAGGCGGCGTGTCCGTCGACCTGCCATGGGTGCGTGTGCGCACCTATCGTGTGATCTTGACCCGGTTCGGGTCGGTCGGGGCCCGCTGCGGGCCACTCGGGAAGGGGCGGCATGCGATCCATCTGGCGCGGGGCCGTGTCCTTCGGGCTCGTCAGCATCGGCGTGAAGCTGTACTCCGCGACGGAGGACAAGGACATCCGCTTCCACCAGGTGCACGCGACCGACGGCGGACGGGTGAAGTACAAGCGGGTCTGCTCGATCGACGGCGAGGAGGTCGAGTACAGCGACATCGCCAAGGGCTACGAGCTGCCCGACGGCCAGGTCGTCATCCTCACCGACGACGACTTCGACGAGCTGCCGCTGAGCACCCGGCGCGAGATCGAGGTGCTGCAGTTCGTCGACCAGGCCGAGATCGATCCGATCCAGTTCGAGAAGACCTACTACCTGGAGCCCGACGGGCCGGCGACGCGCCCCTACGTGCTGCTGCGCGACGCCCTCGAGAACGCCGGCCAGGTGGCCATCACCAAGATCGCCATCCGGCAGCGGGAGTCGCTGGCGGCGATGCGCGTCCGCGACGGCATCCTCGTGCTGCACACGATGCGCTGGCCCGACGAGATCCGCCGTCCCGACTTCGCCTTCCTAGACGAGGAGGTCTCCGTCCGGCCGCAGGAGCTGTCGATGGCCGAGGCACTCATCTCCTCCATGTCGGGCGCCTTCGACCCCACCGAGTTCACCGACGACTACCGCGAGGCCATGACCGCGCTGCTCGAGGCCAAGCAGAGCGGCGGCGAGGTGCAGCAGCCGCCGGAGGTCGCCGACGACGACGGCGCCGCGGTGGTCGACCTCATGAGCGCCCTGCGCCGCAGCGTCGAGCGGGCCAAGGGCGGCTCCGCGACGACGAAGGACGAGGCCGCGAAGGACGACGCTCCCGCTGAGGACGAGGCGGAGGAGAAGGCTCCCGCCAAGAAGGCTCCGGCGAAGAAGGCGCCCGCCAAGCGCGCCCCGGCGAAGAAGGCGGCCGCCGCGAAGGCGTCCGCCGCCACGACGACAGCGGCCAAGAAGACGACCACGGCGAAGAAGACCGCGAGCGCCGACAAGCCACCGGCCAAGCGCGCCCGCCGCAGCGCCTGACGTGCCCGCCCGCCCGAGCGGCCGGCCGGACGACCCGCTCGCCGAGTACCGCGCCAAGCGCGATCCGGCCCGCACGGCCGAGCCGGTGCCG
>JBEPZM010000206.1:0-5966 GCA_041640835.1 Blastococcus sp. | reverse complement strand
TCACGATGTTGCCGGCGGCGCTCGCGGGCCGCACCGGGCAGCGGCGCGGGCTCCGGGTGCTCGACGTGATCGCCGGCGCGCCGGCCGACCGCGCCGGGCTCAAGCCCGGCGACCTGGTCCTGGAAGCCGGGCGGGCGCCGGTCGCGTCGGCGCAGAGCCTGCAGCGGCTGTTGTTCGCCGAGGCGATCGGGCAGCCGCTGCCGGTGACCGTCGTCCGCCACGGCGCGATGGTCGACGTCATCGCCGTCCCCAGCGAGCTCACCGGCTGACCTGCCCACCCGACGGCATCCCGAGACCCGAGATCGGCAGCTCGTCTCACGCCGGTGCGGTGGGCGCGGGTAGCCGCTGCTCCCCCGTCCGCTGCCGGCTGTCCATCAGCAGCGCACCCAACTGCTCCGCCGGCACCGGCGGGCACAACCGGAACCCCTGCCCGTGCGTGCATCCCACGCGGCGGACCAGGTCCAGCTGCGTGGGCGTCTCGATCCCCTCGGCGACCACCTGCATCCCCAGCGCCGAACCGAGCGCGGTCACCGCACCGAGGACCGCCTCCGGTGCGGTGGGGCCCAGCGGCGACAGCCCGGCCACCAGGGTGCGGTCCACCTTGAGGATGTCGGCGGGCAGCGCCGCCACCATCGACAGGGAGCTGTACCCGGCGCCGAAGTCGTCGATGGCGATCCGGATGCCGTGCTCCCGCAGCTGGGAGAACTGCTCCGCGGCCTTGCCCGGGTTGTGGGCCACGCTGGTCTCCGTCAGCTCGAGCACCAGGCGCCCGGGGTCCAGCCCGCTCTCGTCGAGTGCGCCCAGCACGTCGTCCACCAGCGTCCCGGTCGCGAGGTGCAGGGCGCTGATGTTGACGGCGATCCCCAGGTCGAGGCGGTCCCGTGCCCAGGCCGCGCCCTGGGCGGCGGTGGCCTGCAGCAGCCAGCGGGTGATCGGCACGATCAACCCGTTCTCCTCGGCGACGGGGATGAAGTCGGCGGGCTGGACCACCCCCCGGTGCGGGTGGTTCCACCGCAGCAGCGCCTCCGAACCGGTGACCTCCCCACTCGCAAGGTCCACCACCGGCTGCCACCGCAGCCGGAGCTCGCCGAGCGAGGCTGCGTCGCGCAACCGGTTGGAGATCTGCCAGCGGTCGTCGAGGGCCGTGCGGAGGTCGGGCGTGAACACCGCGTGACGGTTGCGGCCGCCGGCCTTCGCGGCGTACATCGCGACGTCGGCATCGCGGAGGAGCTCGTCCGGACGGGCGTGCGCAGGGTCGGAGACGGCGATGCCGATGCTCGCGCTCAGCGCCAACCGGTTGCCGGCCAGCTCGAACGGCTCGTCGAAGACGGAGTGGAACCGCCGGGCCAGGGCCTCCCCTCCCGTGGCATCGCAGTCGCGGGCCACCACCACGAACTCGTCACCTCCCAGGCGGCCGACGACGTCGGCGGGGCGGGTGCGGTGCACCATCCGGGACGCCAGCTCGCGCAGGAGGAGATCACCGGCAGAGTGCCCCAGGGAGTCGTTGATCTGCTTGAAGCCGTCGACGTCCAGGTAGAGGACGGTGACCCGGCCGCCACCGTCGTCCTCGATGAGTGCCTCGCCGATGATCTCGTGCAGCGCTGCACGGTTGGGCAGTGCGGTGAGATGGTCGTGCCGCGCCTGCCACGCCGCCCGCTGCTCCGCGGTGACCCGGTCGGTGATGTCGGTGTGCGAGACGACGACGCGCGGCCGTTCGTCGATCCGGAAGGCCTGCAGGTGCCACCAGGTCTCGTTCCCGGACCGCCTGCCCGAGGAGGTCGCGGTGTAGTCGAGGGAGAAGGACGGCGCCCGCCGCTCGAAGACCGCCTCGAGCCCCTCGCGCGCCGCCTCGGCGTTCCGGTTGCCGGCCGCGGCCAGGGCACGGCAGACCTCGAGGTAGTTGTCGCCAGGCCGGCTGGCGAGCAGCTTTCCCTCCGAGCCGTCACCGGCTTCCCAGGGCGCATTGGTGGTGAGGATCCTGCCGTCGCGGTCCAGGATCGCGATGCGGGCCGGCAGCGCGTTGAGGACTGCCCGGATGAGCGAGGACTCCGCCGCCCGCTCCTCGTCGAGGGTGCGCCGCTCGTGCACATCGCGGAAGAAGACGACCAGCTCGGCGTCGCGATCGGGGTGGACCCAGCCGCCGAGCCACCGGTCCAGCGGTGCGGAGAAGATCTCCGCCTCCTGCACCGTCCCGGTCTCCCTGGCCCGGCGGTAGGCGTCCTCCAGCTCGCTGCCGCGCAGGTCGGGGAACACCTGCCACACGGACCGGCCCAGCAGATCGGCCGCCGGGTGAGCGAGCAGCCGCTCCGCCGCAGTGTTCACCCAGGTGAACCGGTCGTCGCGATCCAGGAAGTACACCGCGTCGCTGATCGATGACAGGGCCTCGGTCACGCGGATGCCCCAGGCCGCGTCGGTCGCGGCCCGTGGGCCCTCCGGAGGTGAGGACATGTGCGAACTCCTTGCCCCGTCCAGAGGTCCGAGGACGCTCGCCGGAGTGCGGGCCGAGCGGCGAGGCTGCACGTGCCACTGTCGCCGTCACCGTGCCGGGCAAGAAATAGGGCGTTCTGCCGATGCGTAACGCCTGCGAAAGACCACCGGCCCGGCGAGGCCTGGATGGAGCTCACGCGCCTGTTCGTCGAGCGGCTCGGTCCGGACAACGTCCGCTACGCCGCCGGCGCGGAGGAGTCGACGACGGTGCATCTGACGTATGGCCGGCGGGCGTGCTCAGACGCGACCGGGCGGAAGGTCGAGCAGCTGCACGGGCACCGGGCCCATCGCGGCGCCGTCACCGCAGGCACTGCGTCGGTTCTGCCGGCGACGGGCCACGATCGCCGCGATGGTGGCGACGGCCACCACGACACCGAACACCAGGCCGGCGAAGGTCGAGGTGAGCGCCGTTGCGGCCGCCCCGGTGACGCCGATGCCGCGGCATGAAGTCCTACGGCCGCGCGCCGACGTTCCTGATCACCACCGGCAACGAGCAGGTCCGCTCCATCGCCGCACACCTGGCCGGTGACGACGCTGCCGCCGATGAGGTGCAGCTCGTGCTGCCGGAGACCGGCCTGTGCTCGGTGACCCTCCCGCCCACCGACGACGCGGCCAGCGCGGGCGGCAGCTGCTGCGGCACCGCCCCGGCGGCCGAGGTCCCGGCCGAGGTGGACGCGGCGCACGCCGCCTGGGCCAACGGTGAGACCCGGGTCGGCTTCGCCACCGGCGTCGAAGGCGGCCGGGCCGCCGACACCGACGGCGAGCTGCTGCCGCTGGGCGAGGTGCGCAGCCAGGCCGGCGGCTCGTGCTGCGGCTGACCCCACGGCCACTGGCCCGCAGCTACTGCCGCGAGCCGGTCGCCGGCTCCACCCGCAGTTCGGGCAGCCTGGCGTGGTGACATCGCGCCAGGAGCTGACGCCCGCCGCCGGCAGGCCCGCGGCGGACGGCCGCGCAGACAGTCACGCCTTCCCGGGCTGGCGCATCGTCGCGGTGTTGGCCATCGGCCAGATCGTCAGCTGGGGCGTCTTGTACTACGCCTTTCCCGTCGCGCTGGTGACCATCACCGCCGACACCGGCTGGTCGGAGACCGCGACGACCGGTGCGTTCACGGGCGGGCTGATTGCCTCCGCAGTCGCCGGTATTCCGGTCGGTCGGTGGCTGGACCGATTCGGGCCGCGGCCGGTGATGACCGCCGGCTCACTGCTCGCGGTGGCGGCCACCGCCGCAGTGGCGCTGTCCCCCAGCCTGGGCTGGTTCTTCGCGGCGTGGCTGGTCGCCGGCGTCGCGATGTCCGCGACCCTGTACCAGCCGGCGTTCGCCGCCCTCACCGACTGGTACGGCTCCCACAGGGTGCGCGCGTTGACCGCGTTGACCCTGGTCGCCGGGCTGGCGAGCACCGTCTTTGCGCCCCTGACCAGCCTGCTGCTGGAGCAGCTGAGCTGGCGCGACACCTACCTGGTGCTCGCCGGTGTGCTGGCCGTGGTGACCGTGCCGATGCACGTGGCCGGCCTCAACCTCCCCTGGCACGGCACCGGCTCCACCTCGCATACCGCCCCCGCGGACGATGCTGGGCGGCCGACAAGTGACCGTGTGGTGCGCGCAGTGCTGACCAGCCGACCGTTCTGGCTGCTGTCCGGTGGGCTGACGCTGACCGCCTTCGGCCTGTACGCCACCAGCGTCACCCTGCTCATCCCGCTGCTGACCGAACGCGGCATGTCTGCCTCGCTGGCCGCGACCACCCTCGGCCTGCTCGGCGCCGGGCAACTGCTGGGCCGTCTCGGCTACGCCCCGCTGACCGCCCGCACCGGGCCGGCGAGCCGCGCGGTGATCATCGTCGCCGCCTCAGCAGCCGCCATCGGGCTGCTCGCCGCGGTCCCCGGACCGGCCTGGGCGCTGATTGCGGTGGCCGTGCTGGTCGGCGCGGTCCGCGGGGCCGGCACGCTGCTCCAGGCCACGGTCGTCGCCGAGGAATGGGGGCCGGCCCGCTACGGCTCCCTGGCCGGAGCCTTCGCCGCCCCCATCACCGCAGCCGCGGCTCTCGCCCCCTTCGGCGGTGCCGCGCTGGTTGACGTCGTCGGGTCCCGGACCAGCGCGCTGACCGCACTGGCGTGCCTGGTGGCGCTGGGGACGGTGCTCGTCGCGGCCGCGCACCGCGGCCGCCGGCCCGGTGAGCTCGCCTCAGCCGGCGTGAGCGGTGAGCAGCCAGTCGCGTAGGTCAGCGACCCGGGCGGCGATGTCGTCGCGGACCAGCCGCGGGCCCGCCGCCGGGAGCGACGTCGCGGCAGATCTGCTGCCACCACTGGTGGGCCTCCCGCAGCGACCGCGGCTTGATGCCGGAGTAGTCGCGGTTGGGCCAGTGTGCGTCCGCTCCCGGCCTCCCGCGGAGCCGCCGGCGCGTGCGCGGTGCCGGCGACCCGACCGCCGGTCCGGTCGCGGCGCGTGGCAGCGGCGGCGACCTGGTGGTCAAGCAGGGCCGCCCCGACCCTCCGAAGAGGGCCGGGGCGGCGGGGACTGTGTGCCGAGTTCGCAATCGCTCGCGGACTTGGCAAGACATGTCAGCGGCACTCCCGCTGACATGTCGGCGAGCCTGCCGGGACATCAGGCGAGAATCGCGCTGACATCCCGGCAAGCCTCGCCATCAGCTGCAGCCGCTGGTGGAGCCGCAGCCCTCGCAGACGTAGCAGCTGCCGGCGGGGCGCATCTTCGTGCCGCAGGTCATGCAGAGCGGCGCGTCGGTGGCGGTGCCGGTGACCAGCTCGAGGAGCTCGGCCGAGGAGTGGGCCTCCTTGACCGACTTCGGGCCGGCGGGGGTGACCTTCTCCTCCACCTTGGCGGTCTCGATCGGCGCGGAGCCGCGGAGCTCCTCCAGGTCGACCTCGTCCTCCTCCGCGACGGCCGTGGTGCTGGCCGACGAGCCGTAGGAGCCGGCGACCTGCGCGGCCCGCTCCTCGGCGGTGAAGATGCCGAGGCCGGCCCGCTTGTCGACGGGCAGGTGGTCCAGCGCAAGGCGACGGAAGATGTAGTCCATCACCGACTGGGCGATCCGGATGTCCGGGTCGTCGGTCATGCCGGCCGGCTCGAAGCGCATGTTGGTGAACTTGGAGATGTAGGTCTCCAGCGGCACACCGTGCTGCAGCGCCAGCGAGATGCCGATCGAGAAGGCGTCCATGACACCGGCCAGGGTCGAGCCCTGCTTGCCGAGCTTCAGGAAGACCTCACCGAGGCTGCCGTCCTCGTACATGCCCGCGGTCATGTAGCCCTCGGCGCCGGCGACGCTGAACGAGGTGGTGACGCTCGTCCGCTTCTTCGGGAGCCGCTTGCGGACCGGGTGCGAGAGCGCGGCCGGGGCGGTGGCCTCGACCTTGACCTCGTCCTTGGTGCCGTCGTTCTTGCCCTTGCCACCGGACAGCGGCTGGCCGACCTTGCAGTTGTCGCGGTAGATCGCCAGCGCCTTGAGGCCGAGCTTCCAGCCCTCGAAG
>JBEPZM010000205.1:0-6058 GCA_041640835.1 Blastococcus sp. | reverse complement strand
GTCCTGCTGGTCCGCCGGCGGCGTCGCCGCCGCAGCTGACCCCTGTCGGCGCGGCGCGCGGGCCGCAGGTCAGGCCGGGAGCACCTCGGTCAGCCAGGACAGGGCGGCCGCGGCCACCAGGCCGGGGTTCTTCTTCAGCGAGTGGTCACCAGGGACGGCGTAGACCGACGCCAGCCCGGAGCCGGCCAGCGCCGCGGCCACGTGCTCCGGGCGGCCCATCGCGTCGGTCTCGCCCTGCACGACGACGATCGGCACCCCGACGCCGATCAGCTCCGGGGCGCGGCTCTTCTCCGGCTTGCCCGGCGGGTGCAGCGGGAACGCCAGCGCCAGCACGCCGGACGCGCCCTCGGCCGCCGCCGTCCGGCAGGCCACCCGGGCACCGGCGCTGCGGCCGCCGAGCACGAGCCGGCCGGGCAGCCGGTCCTGCAGCCGCAGCTGGTCCAGCACCGCGCCCCACGCCTCGTCGAGCCTCGGTGGTGCGGGGGCGATCCGCTTGCCGGCCACCCGCCACGGCTGGTCCACCCGGTGCACCAGCCACCCGGCGTCCGCGGCCTCCGCGGCGAGCGCCGCCAGGTCGGGCGCCTCGGAGCTGCCGCCCGCCCCGTGGCCCAGGACCAGCGTGCCCGCGCTGCCGTCGCCCGTGCTCAGCACGCGCGCGGGGCCGTGCGGGGTGTCGATCAGGTCGCTCATGCCGGCAGCGCCAGCAACGCCTCGACCGCGCCGCCGAGGTCCTCGCCTCGCACGTGCGGCGCCGCGTAGACCGACGGGTACACCCGTTCGCTGCGCGGGAACCACGCCCCGGTGAGCCCGGCGTGCTGGGCGCCGAGGACGTCCCAGCCGTGCGCGGCGACCAGCGCCAGCCGCTCGGGTGGCACGCCGCACCGGCCCGCGGCCCACAGGTAGACCTCGCGGGCGGGCTTCCACGCGCGGATCGACTCGCTGGTCAGCGTCGCCTCGACCAGCGGCGTGATCCCGCCCCGCTCCAGGCCGGCCTCGGCCACGCCGGGCGAGCCGTGCGAGAGCGTCACGACGCGCACGCCCGCCTCGGTCAGCCGGCGCAGGGCCGGCTCGACGTCCGGATGGGGCGAGAGCTCGGCGAACGCGTCCAGCACGCCCGCGCGGGCGGCGGGGGAGAGCTCGCTCTCCTGCTCCAGGGCCGCGTCGAACGCCTCGCGGAACGAGCACCAGTCGCCCACGACGGTCGCGGCGAACCCGGTGAGCAGCGTGCGCGCGAAGACCGCGCGCAGCAGGGACTCCGGCTGCCCGGCCTCCACCAGCGCCGCACGCACCGGCGCGAGGTCCAGCAGCGTCTCGTTGACGTCGAGGGCGACGACCGCGGGGCGCCGGCGGGTCATGCCTGGTCGCGCTCGTCGACCGGCAGCTGGGCCCCGGCCGTGGGCGGACGGCGCAGCCCACCGCTCAGCTTCTTGTAGAGGAACCAGCCGACGAACAGGACGACCGCCGCCACCACCGCGTAGTCCAGCCAGTGCAGGTTGTCCCGCACGAAGTCGCCCGCGGCCACGCCCAGCCCGATCAGCAGGCTGTTCCAGATCAGGCTGCCGCCCGCGGTGAAGAGCAGGAACTGCCCGATCGGCATCCGGACCACGCCGGCCGGCACGGAGATGAAGCTGCGCACGATCGGCACCATGCGGCCGAAGAACACCGCCGACCGCCCGTGCCGCTCGAACCAGGCGAACGTCTTGTCCACGTCCTCGGTCTCCACCAGCGGCAGCCGGTCGAGGAAGGCGTGCGACCTCCGGGGGCCCAGCGCCCGGCCGACGTAGTAGAAGAAGATCGCGCCCAGGATCGAGCCGAGCGTGGCGAAGAGGATCACCGGCACGACGTTCATCTCGCCGTCGTTGATGAGCACGCCGGCCAGGCCGAGCACCGCCTCGCTCGGGATCGGCGGGATCACCGTCTCGGCCAGGATGGCCAGCCCCACCCCCACCGGGCCCAGGGAGTTCACGAGATCCAGCAGGAATCCGGTGATCCCACCCTCGTCGGAGGCGGCGGCGGTGAGGAGGTCCATGGCGCCCACGGTATCGGCGGCTCCGGAGCGCTGCCGCGACGACGGCGGCCGGCGCGGCTAGCGTCGCGAGCTATGCGTCAGCGCTTCACCGCCCGTGCGGTCGTGGTCGGGGACCGCGCCGGCACCGTCGTCCCCGATGCCGTCGTCGACGTCCGGGACGGGGTGATCGAGTGGGTCGGGCCGGCCGCGGAGGCGCCCGCGCAGGGGGACGCCGACGTCGTCGCGGTGCCCGGCGTCCTGACGCCCGGGCTGGTCAACGCCCACTCGCACGCGCCGATGGTGCTGTTCCGCGGCCAGGGCGAGGGGCTGCCGCTGGACCGCTGGCTGCAGGAGGTCATGTGGCCGCGCGAGGCCCGCCTCACCCCCGAGGACGTCGAGGTCGCGATGACCGCGGCGTCGGCGGAGATGCTGGGCAACGGCATCACCACCAGCGTCGAGATGTACTTCCACCCCGAGCGGATCGCCGCCGCCGTCGGCGTCACGGGCGCCCGCGCGGTGATCGCCACGCCGCTGCTGCCGCTGCCGGGCATGCCGCCGATGGAGGAGCAGCTCCGCACCGCCGTGGCCCTGGCCACCGGCGCCCCGGACGACGGCAGCGTCGAGTACGGCCTGGGCCCGCACGCGGCGTACACCGTGCCGCTGCCCGTGCTGCGCGACGCGGCGACGGCGGCCCGCGAGCACGGCCTGCTGCTGCACCTGCACGTCGCCGAGACCGCCACCGAGGGCGACGACCTGCTCGCCACGCACGGGCTCTCGGTCCCGTCGCTGCTGGCCGCGCACGACGTGCTCGGGGGGCGCGTGCTCGCCGCGCACTGCGTGCACATGGACGACGGCGACCTCGACCTGTGGCGCGAGTACGACGTCGCCGTCGCGCACTGCCCCGCGAGCAACGCCAAGCTGGCCAGCGGGGTGATCCGCCTCCGGGACATGCTGGACCGCGGCATCCGCGTGGGCCTGGGCACCGACGGCCCGGCGTCCAACGACTCCCTCGACCTCCTCGCCGACCAGCGCCTGGCCGCGGGCATGGCCCGGCTCCGGGAGCGGTCGGCCACCGCGCTCACCGCCGCGGAGGCGTTCTGGCTGGCCACCGGCGCGGCCGCCGACGCGATCGGCCGGCCCGACCTGGGCGTGCTCGAGGCCGGCCGTCGCGCGGACCTCGTGCACGTGGACACCCGCGACCTCGTCTTCGAGCCGGTCGGTGACGCCGCTGATCTGCTGGCGCACCTGGTCTGGTCCGCCGACGGCCGGCACGTGCGCGACGTCTGGGTGGGCGGGGAGCAGGTGGTGCGTGAAGGCCGCTCCAGCCGAGTCGACGCCGACGCCCTGCGGGCGGACGTCGCCGCCCGGGCGGCACGCCTCGCCATCGGCTGACACCTCTTCAACCGAACGGTTGACAACCCGGAGCGGCCCGGTCTACGGTCGTTCTCAACCGAAAGGTTGAACGAGGAGGAATCTGGTGGCGGATTCGCTCTCCCGGGTGTTCTCGGCACTGGCCGACCCCACCCGGCGGGACATCGTGGCGCGGCTCGCGGTCGCCGACGCCACGGTCAACGAGCTCGCCGCGCCCTACGACGTGACCGTCCAGGCCGTCTCCAAGCACCTCAAGGTGCTGGAGGACGCCGGCCTGGTGAGCCGGAGCCGGGAGGCCCAGCGCCGCCCGGTGCACCTCGAGGCCGAGGTGTTCGACCTGATGACGAAGTGGATCGAGCGCTACCGGCGCCAGGCCGAGGAGCGCTACCGCCGACTGGACGACGTCCTGCGCGAGATGCCCGATGTCGCCCCTCCCCAGGAAGGAACCACGTCATGACCAGCACCACGCACCACGAGACCCAGATCCTCGTCGACCCCGACGTCCCGCTCGTCCGGATCGTGCGGGAGTTCGACGCGCCGCCGGAGAAGGTGTTCCGGGCACACGTCGACCCCGAGCTGTTCGCCCGATGGACCGGCCCGAAGGACATGGGGATCCGGATCGACCGGCACGACTGCCGCACCGGCGGCTCCTACCGCTACGTGATGACGCAGGACGGCGAGGAGTACGGCTTCAACGGTGTCTTCCACGAGGTCCGCGAGAACCAGCTCATCGTGCAGACGTTCGCCTTCGAGGGCATGCCGGACGGCGTCGCCCTGGAGCGCCTCGTCCTCGAGGACCTCGGCGACGGGCGCACCCGGCTCACCTCGACCTCGCTGGTGGACTCCTTCGAGGGGCGCGACGGCTTCGTCGCCAGCGGCATGGAGGTCGGCGTGAACGAGGGCTACGAGAAGCTCGACGACCTGCTCGCCCGCGGCTGATCCACCGCCGATCCGAGGAGTCCTCGTGGAGATGAAGCTCGAGCTCGTGCCGATCCCCGTCACCGACGTCGATCGTGCGAAGGCCTTCTACACCGACCGGCTCGGCTTCGTGGCCGACGTCGACGTCACCCCGGCGCCCGGTGTCCGGGTCGTGCAGGTGACCCCGCCCGGCTCGGCCTGCTCCGTCGGCTTCGGCACCGGCGTCCCCGCGTACGAGGGCACCCCGGGATCCGTCCGTGGCCTGCACCTGGTCGTGGCGGACATCGAGCGGGCCCGCGCCGAGCTGCTCGGTCGCGGCGTCGACGTCGGTGAGGTCCAGGACGTCGGTGGTGGCGTGCAGTACGCCGGCTTCGCCGACCCCGACGGGAACGGCTGGACGCTGCAGCTGATGCCCTGGCGCACGGGCGAGGCGTTCTAGGCCCGCAGCGAGATCGTCTCGCCGCGCTGCACGGTCCGCAGCTCGCCCGGCAGCTCGCGGCGGCCGACCTCGGCGACGAAGTCCCCGAGCGGGCTCTTGAACCGGTCGTAGTCGTCGTAGTGCACCGGCACCGTGACCGGGGGCTTGAGCAGCTCGACCAGGTCGGCGCCCTGCCGGGCGTCCATCGTCACGGTGAGGCCGAGGGCCTTCGTGCCGCCCAGGTGCGGGATCAGCACGTCCAGCGGGCCGCAGCGCTCGAGCACCTCGCCCAACACCGGCCGGTAGAGGGTGTCGCCGCTGACGTAGCCGCGCCAGGAGACCTCGCCGCCCTCCTGGACCAGCTCGACGACGCTGCCCATGACCTGCGGCAGCAGCCGCGCCAGGGGGCCCGGTCCGTGCACCCCGGGCACCGAGGTGATCCGCAGCGTGCTGGTGCCGCGGGTGAACTCGTGCGTCTGCCAGGCCTGCAGGTCCGAGGTGCCGGTGAACCCGCGGTCGGCCAGGCACTTCGCGGCCTCCGGCGTGGTGACCACGGGGGTGTCCTTGGGCAGCGACTTCGTGGCGATCCGGTCCCAGTGGTCGCCGTGCATGTGCGAGAGCAGGATCCCGTCGAGCGCCGGCAGCTGGGTCGGCTGCAGCGCGGGCTCGGTCAGGCGCTTGGCGCGCAGGCCGTAGCCGAGCTTCGCCCGCTGCCCGCGGTGCAGGAAGTTCGGATCGGTCAGCAGGGTGAACCCGCCGATCCGCAGCAGCATCGTCGCGGTGCCGCCGAAGGTCATCGTCACGTCGTCCGCAGGCCGGCTCATGGAGCGGCCCCTACCCACCCGCGGGCGGCGATACGTGCGCCCGCCGTCCCTGTCCGGCGGGAGGCCTGCACCGAGGACGCCCGGGCTGCACTGGGAGGATTCACGTCCATGAGGACGTCGCCGCCGTGGACGTGATCGCCCAGCTGGTGGCCCTGGTGGTCGCGGTCGGCGTGGTCGCCGCGCTCTGCGACCGGTTCGGGTGGCCGACGCCGCTGGTGCTGGTGGTCGTCGGGGCCGCGGCATCGTTCCTCCCGCACGTCCCCGACATCCGCCTGGATCCGGACCTGGTCCTGCACGTGCTGCTCCCGCCGCTGCTGTACGCGACGGCGGTCCGCACGTCGTTGTTCGACTTCCGGCACAACAAGACCAGCATCGTGTCCCTGTCGGTGGTGCTGGTCGTCTTCACCACCGCGGTCGTCGGCTGGGTCACCTGGCTGGTGCTGCCCGGGGTGGCCGTCGCCGCCGCCCTCGCGCTGGGCGCCGTCGTGGCGCCGCCGCACGCGGACGCCGCAGCCTCGC
>JBEPZM010000204.1:0-6177 GCA_041640835.1 Blastococcus sp. | reverse complement strand
GGGGAACGATGGTGAGCGGGTCAGTCGCCCGCGTTGGCCGAGACCAGCGCGTCGGCACCGCCGACGATCTCACTGATCTCCTGGGTGATCTCCGCCTGGCGGGCCTGGTTCGCCTGCCGGGACAGGTTCTTCGCCAGCTCCTCGGCGTTGTCCGAGGCGGACTTCATCGCCCGGCGGCGCGACGCCGACTCGGAGGCTGCTGCCTCGAGCATCGCCGCGTAGATCCGGGTGGTGATGTACTTCGGCAGCAGGGCGTCCAGCAGGCCCTCGGCCGACGGCTCGAACTCGTAGGAGGTCGGGACGCCCGAGTCACCGGCAGCACCGCTCTCGCGGTCCTCCCGCTCGTAGTCGAACTCCTCGACCTCCTCCACCTCCAGCGGCGCCATGCGCTTGGCCACCGGCACCTGGGCGAGCAGCGAGCGGAACTCGGTGTAGACGATGTGCAGTTCGTCCACGCCCAGGACGCCGTCGTCGCCGGCGCCACCCTGCTCGTCGTCGTCCTCCCCGGCGGTGAAGACGTCGATCAGCGCGGAGCCGACCTTCTGCGCGTCCTCGTAGCGGGGCTGCTCGGAGAAGCCGGTGAACGTCTCCGCCATCTCGCGGTCGCGGAAGGAGTAGTAGGTCTCCCCCTTGCGGCCGACGACGTAGAGCACCGGCTGCTTGCCCTCCTGGCGGAGCAGCGCGAGCAGCTCCTCCGTGCGACGGAGGACGTTCACGTTGTACGAACCGGCGAACCCGCGGTCGGAGGTGATGACCAGGACGCCCGCGCGCCGCGGGTTCTCCCGCTCGGTGAGCAGCGGGTGGTTCAGCGACGCGGAGGACGCCAGGGCGGAGAGCACTCGCGTGATCTCCCGGGCGTAGGGCTTGGACGCCTCCACCCGGGCCTGGGCGCGCACGATGCGGGCACCGGCGATCAGCTCCTGAGCCGAGAAGATCTTCTTCGTCGACTGGGTGGAGCGGATGCGGCGCCGCAGGGCGCGCAGAGAGGCGGCCATGGGTCAGCTGCTCCGCTTGACCTGGACGCGCTCCTGACCCCGCTCCGAGGCGTCCATGGCCTCGGCCTCGGGCTCGTTCACCTGGAGCGACTCGCCCTCGCCCGTCGTGAACTGCCCGTAGAAGGTCTCCACCGCACGCTCGAGGCTCGAGACGGTGTCGTCCTCGAGCTTCTTGGTGCTGCGGATGGCGTCGAACACACCGTTGTCACCGCGGCCGATGAACTCGAGGAACTCGGACTCGAAGCGACGGACGTCGGAGACCGGCACGCGGTCCAGCTTGCCGGTCGTGCCCAGCCACAGCGAGACGACCTGCTTCTCCACCGGGTAGGGCGAGTACTGGCCCTGCTTGAGCAGCTCCACCAGCCGCATGCCGCGGTCCAGCGTGGCGCGGCTGGTGGCGTCGAGGTCGGAGGAGAACGAGGCGAAGGCCTCCAGCTCGCGGAACTGCGCGAGGTCCAGGCGCAGGCGGCCGGCGACCGACTTCATCGCCTTCACCTGCGCGGAGCCGCCGACGCGGGACACCGAGATGCCGACGTTGATGGCGGGGCGGACACCGGAGTTGAACAGACCCGTCTCGAGGAAGATCTGGCCGTCGGTGATCGAGATGACGTTCGTCGGGATGTACGCCGAGACGTCGTTGCCCTTGGTCTCCACCAGCGGCAGACCGGTCATCGAACCGGCACCCAGCTCGTCGGAGAGCTTGGCGCAGCGCTCCAGCAGGCGGGAGTGCAAGTAGAAGACGTCGCCCGGGTAGGCCTCGCGGCCCGGCGGGCGGCGCAGCAGCAGGGAGACGGCGCGGTAGGCCTCGGCCTGCTTCGACAGGTCGTCGAACACGATCAGGACGTGCTTGCCCTCGTACATCCAGTGCTGGCCGATGGCCGAACCGGTGTAGGGGGCGATGTACTTGAAGCCGGCGGCCTCGGACGCGGGGGCCGCGACGATCGTCGTGTACTCCATCGCGCCGGCCTCTTCGAGGGCGGTGCGGAGGGCCGCGATCGTCGAGCCCTTCTGGCCGACGGCCACGTAGATGCAGCGCACCTGCTGGGCCGGGTCGCCGGTCGCCCAGGCTTCCTTCTGGTTGATGATCGTGTCGGTCGCGACCGCGGTCTTGCCGGTCTGGCGGTCGCCGATGATCAGCTGGCGCTGGCCGCGGCCGACGGGGGTCATGGCGTCGATGGCCTTGATCCCGGTCTGCATCGGCTCGTGCACCGACTGGCGCTGCACCACGGTCGGCGCCTGCAGCTCGAGCGCGCGGCGGCCGGTGGTGGCGATGGGGCCGCCACCGTCGATGGGGTTGCCCAGCGGGTCCACGACGCGGCCGAGGTAGCCGTCGCCGACGGGGACCGAGAGGACCTCGCCGGTCCGGCGGACCTGCTGGCCCTCCTCGATGCCGGAGAAGTCGCCCAGGACGACGACGCCGATCTCGCGCACGTCGAGGTTCAGGGCCAGTCCGCGGACGCCGCTCTCGAACTCGAGCAGCTCGTTGGTCATGACCGAGGGCAGGCCCTCGACACGGGCGATGCCGTCGCCGGCCTCGGTGACCGTCCCGACCTCCTCGCGGGAGACGTCGGGCCGGTACT
Organism: Blastococcus sp.; assembly: GCA_041640835.1. Lineage (GTDB taxonomy): Bacteria > Actinomycetota > Actinomycetes > Mycobacteriales > Geodermatophilaceae > Blastococcus. The sequence continues at coordinate 3,602 of JBEPZM010000204.1, read as the reverse complement.
CGGTGACGTAGTTCTGGATGGCACTGCGGATCTCGTCTGCGGAGATCGTCAGCTCGGCCATGGCTCTGGTCCTCTTCCCTGCGGGGGTCGTGTCGTTGTGGGGTGCGGAGGGGGCGGTCAGCCGGCCAGCCGCCGGCGGGCGGCTTCCAGCCGATGGGCGATGCTGCCGTCGATGACCTCGTCGCCCACCTGGACGATCAGGCCACCCAGCACACCGGGGTCGACGGTGACCTGGAGACCGACCGGACGTCCGTAGAGGCGCCCGAGCACGTCACCCAGCTGCTGCTCCTGGGCTGCGGTGAGCGGGACCGCGGTGGTCACACGGGCGACCGACTGCCCGCGGCGGCGGCTGGCCGCCTCCGACAGGCGCTCGATGGCGATCTCGGCCGTGCCGACGTGCGAGCCGGTGAGCAGGTTGCGCAGCAACTGCTCGGTCACCGGGTTCACGCGTCCGGTCAGCAGCTGGTCCAGGAGCGCCTTGCGGCCCTCCACGGACGCCTTCCGGTCGCTGAGGACGCGGTTGAGCTCGCGGTCCCCGGCGACGATCCGTCCGAAGCGGAAGAGCTCGTCCTCGACGGTGTCGAGCTCACCGTTCACGTCGGCGGCGTCCAGCGCCGCCTCGGTGGCCACCGTGATCGTGGCCTGGACCAGGTCGATCGGCCGCGACCAGCGCTGCCGGGCGATCGTCTCGACGAGGTCCAGCGCGGTCGACGACAGCTGGGAGGCGAAGAGGCGGCGCACCAGGGCGGCGCGCTCCTCCGGCTTCCCGGCCGGGTCGGCCATCGCCCGCCGCAGGGAGAGCTGGCTGTCCAGCACCCGCGACACCGCGAAGAGCTCGTCCGAGAGGGCGAGCAGTTCCGGGCCCGTGGCGGCGCGCGCGGGCTGGCCGGTGAGCCGGTCCCGCGCCTTCTCCAGGAGACCGGACGTCGGGCGGGTCAGCTGCTCGAGGCGCTCGCGCACCTCGACGGTGGCCGCGCGGGTGGAGGCCTCCATCAGCGGTTGCTCTCCGCCACGGCTCCGCGGCCGTCGCCCGAGGCGGCCATGCCGTCGAGCTCCTCGAGGAAGCGGTCGACGGTGCCGCTGCGACGGGCGTCGTCGGCCAGCGACTCGCCCACCACGCGACCGGCGAGGTCGACGGCGAGCGTGCCGATCTGCCCACGGAGCTCGTGGACGATCTGCTGCCGCTGGGCGGTCAGCTGCTCCTCGCCGCGGGCGACGATGCGAGCCGACTCCTCCTGTGCCTGGGCGCGCAGCTCCTCGAGGATCTGCTGGCCTTCGGCGCGGGCGGCGTCGCGGATCTGCGCGGCCTCGCCGCGGGCCTCGGCCAGCTGCGCGCGGTACTGCTCGAGGGCTGCCTTGGCCTCGGCCTGTGCGGCCTCGGCCCGCTCGAGCCCGCCCTCGATCGCCTCACGGCGGGCGACGAACGCCTTCTCGAAGCTCGGCACCACGTACTTGATCACCACGAACGCGAGGATCGCGAAGGTGATCAAGCCGACGATGATCTCGCCCACGGGAGGGAGAAGCGGGTTGGCGCTCTCCGCAGCCAGGATGTTCATGCTCTGCACGTCCCTACGTCAGCTGGACCGGACCGGCTGGGTCAGCCGTAGATGAAGGGCGCGACCAGACCGATGAGCGCCAGCGCCTCGGAGAGGGCGGCACCGAGGAAGGCGTAGGTCCGGGTCAGGCCGGCCGACTCGGGCTGACGCGCGGTCGCCTGGATGTAGGCGGCCCACACGACACCGACACCGATACCGGGGCCGATGGCGGCGAGGCCGTAGCCGACAGCGCCGATGTTGCCCTCGAGCTCTGCGAGAACCTCGATCATTGGGGGGTATTCCTCCTGTGTCGGTCACCCGGGGCAGTCCCGGGTGGCTGGCGGGGTGGAGCGGTCAGTGAGCGGGCTCGACGGCGCCGTTGAGGTACGTCGCGGTCAGCACGGTGAAGACGTAGGCCTGCAGGATGATCACGAGCACCTCGAAGAACGTCATGGCCAGGGCCATGGCGAACGCGAACGGGCTGAAGATCATCGAGAAGTTGCCGACCTGGAGCAGGTAGACGGTGCCCAGGGAGAAGACGACGAGCAGCATGTGCCCGGCGAACATGTTGGCGAAGAGTCGGACGGCCAGGGTGAACGGCCGGATCACGAAGACCTGCAGCAGCTCGATCGGCGTGACCAGGATGAGGGCACCGATCGGCACACCCGGCGGGATGGCGGCGTCCTTGAAGTACTTGCCCGCACCCTGCTCCCGGATGCCGACCCAGTTGTAGAGGATCCACACCAGCACCGCGAGGACCAGCGGCAGGGCGAACTTCGACATCGGCGAGATCTGCGCGAACGGGATGATGCTCATCGCGTTGTTCGCCAGGATGAAGAAGAAGAGGGAGGCGAGGAACGGCGCGAACGGCAGGCCCTTGGGGCCGATGACGTCGCGGGCCATCCCGTCGCGGACGAGGGAGTAACCGCTCTCGCCCAGGAACTGCAGCCGGCTCGGCACGATCGAGGCCTTGCGCGAGGCGAGGACCAGGAAGGCGATGATCGCTGCGGTGGCGATCCAGGAGATGATCGTGATGCGGGTGATCGCGAAGTCGATACCCAGGAGCGTGAACTCCGCGATGGGCTCCGGGTAGAACTCCGCAATCGTCGGAGCATTGAAGCCGTCTCCGCCGGATCCTTCGGCTGCGAGCACGCTGCCGAGCGCTGAGGCGCTGGAGGTCACCGTTGTCCCTTCTGCGTCGGGCCCTGTGTCCGGGGCGAGCTCCGCTGCCCGCCCGGGGTCGTGCGTGTGTGCGGCCGGGCCCCGGAGGGCGGCTCGACGGCACCGTACTTGACGACCACCAGGTAGATGGCCACTCCCAGACCGAGCAGGACGCCGACCAGGGTGAAGACTCGCGTCTCCAACCAGCGGTCGAGCAGCCACCCGGCCCCGCCCCACACGAGCATTCCCGAGAGCATGGTCCCGGTGATGCCCCAGCCGACGTCGGCCCCGGAGGGATGACGCTCGGCATCTGCGGTGCGCGGTCGAGATTCCCAGCGTTCCGGGGTGTTCTCGGCCATCACTCGGGACACTATCTCAGCGTTCGGACGCCGGACGGGCCGGGTCCGGGGCGCCGTCGTCAGGTCCACCCGCACGGGTGTCCGCGGGCACGGCCGGCGGTGCGGGCGGCGGCACGTAGAACACCTGCCGGGTCCACACCCAGCGCATCTGCACGCCGCTCCACAGCAGCGCGCCGGCGATCACCGTCCAGGCCAGGACCAGCCGGTCGAGCCACCCGTCCTCGGGCAGCGAGCCGAGCAGGGCGAAGAGCACCAGCAGCTTGACCAGGAACGTCCCCAGCGCCGCGGGCAGCGCGAGCGCGTCGTCGATGCCGCCGGCCCAGGCGATGACCACGCCGGAGACGACGAAGAAGCCGACGACGGTGGCCGCGCCGACGAGCACCGCCACCGCGCTCCCCCAGCCGCCGAGGATGCCGGCGACCGGCGCCGCGACCGCGGTGACCAGGACGGACACCACCGATCCCACGCGGAGGAACGCGAGGTCCCAGGGGGCGCGGTCCGTGGCGGTGCTGGGTGGGGCGGTCATCTCAGGACCTTCCGGGTCTCG
>JBEPZM010000203.1:0-6182 GCA_041640835.1 Blastococcus sp. | reverse complement strand
CGATCCGGACGGCGCGGCGCAGCCGGCGCAGGTCGAGCACGGTGGCGCCGCCGAGCGGCGAGGCCAGCAGCGCCTCGGCCGCCGGCTCGTCCAGCCCCGTCGGGACGCCGTCCGCGGGATCGGTGCCCGGTCGGGGCAGCAGCGCCCGGAGCGCGCCGAGGAGCGGGGCGACCGCCGGCTGACCGGCCAGCGGCAGGTCGTCGGAGGACACCCCGATCGGCACGCCGGCGGACGCGAGGGACCGGCGCAGCGGACCGAGCGCCGCGGCGGTGCGCACGATCACCGCCATCTGCGACCAGGGCACGCCGTCGAGCAGGTGGGCGCGGCGCAGCCGGTCGGCGAGGTAGACGGCCTCGATCGCGGCGGAGCCGAACACGTGCACCTCGGCCACGCCCGGGTCCGGGGACTCCCCCGCGGTCAGGCGGCGGTGCTCCCACGGGCCGGGCAGTCCGTCGGCGACCTGCCGGCTGATCCGCAGCAGCTCCGCGCCGGACCGGCGGGACAGCCCCAGGGACACCCGGCCGGCCGGCCGGCCGTCGGTGTGCAGGAAGCGGTCGGGGAACTCGCTGATGCCCCGCGGCTCGGCGCCGCGGAAGGCGTAGATCGACTGGTCGGGATCGCCCACCGCGACCAGGTTGCCGCCGCGGCCGGCGAGCAGCGCGAGCAGCTCGACCTGCGCCGGATCGGTGTCCTGGTACTCGTCGACGAACAGCCAGCGGGCGCGCTCGCGCTCCTGCCGGAGCAGCTCGGCATCGCCGTCCAGCTCGAAGATGGCCTGCCGCACCAGCTCGGCGGGGTCGAACCCCGACGCGTCCCCCCGCCCGAAGGTGGAGAAGGCGGTGACCGCCTCGTACTGCTCCTGGAAGGCGGCGGCGTGCACCCAGTGCTCGCGGCCGGTCTCCCGCCCCCACGCCGCCAGCTGGTCGGGGCCGACGCCGCGCTCCACCGCCCGCAGCAGCAGCTCGCGGAGCTCGGTGCGGAAGCCCTCGGTGCCCAGCGCGGGTGCCAGGTCCGCCGGCCAGCGGACCGCGCCCTCCTCGTCGACGTCGCCGCGCAGCAGCTCGGCGATGACGGCGTCCTGCTCGGCCGAGGTGAGCAGCCGGGGAGGCGCCTCGCCGCGGAGCAGGGCCGCCCGGCGCAGCACGCCGTAGGCGTAGGAGTGGAACGTGCGGGCCAGCGGCTCGCGGATCGTCTGCCCGACGCGGGTGGTGATCCGCGTGCGCAGCTCGGCGGCGGCCTTGCGGCTGAAGGTCAGGACCAGGATCTGCTCGGGATCGACGCCGGCCTCGATCCGCGTCGCCACCGCCTCGACGATCGTGGTGGTCTTGCCCGTGCCCGGCCCGGCCAGCACCAGCAGCGGCCCCGCCGGATGGTCGACGACGGCCTGCTGCGTCGGGTCGAGCGACGGCGGCGCGACCCGCGGCCGCTCACCCTGCACGAGCCGGTAGACCGGCGCTCCCCCCTGTGCCACCTCTCGATGGAAGCACGCCGCACCGACAGTTCCGGGGCGGACGGGACGGGCGGGGTGCCCCGTCCCTGCTCAGGCGAGGGCGACCTCGCGGAGCGCGGCCTCGACCATCAGGTCCGCCGCGGTGGTCAGCCAGCCGGCGACCTGCAGGAGCGGCCAGGGGCCCTCGTCGTCCAGGGACGCCGTGGCCGCGACGAGCCCGGCCTGGGCCACCGCTCGGCACGCGATTCCGTTCATGGGAGAGAGGTCGGCAGATCCGGGTCGGAGCTGAAGTGCTGCGTCAGGCCGGGGCCGCTCCCAGGTCGAGGACCAGCACGCCGGGGTCGGCCGCGGCGGGCGCCGGCCGGAAGCCGACGCGCTCGTACAGCCGTCGCGCCGGGTTGCCCTCCTCGACGCTGAGGCTCAGGGCCGGCAGCGAGCGGCGCCGCGCCTCCGCGACCGCGGCGCCCAGCAGTTCCGCGCCGAGCCCGGCGCCGCGGTACCCGGGCAGGACGCAGACGGAGACCTCGGGCACGTCGGGCCGCACGAACCCGTAGCCCGGCGCCTCCGGCGGGAAGAGGGTCGTCCAGACCACACCCGTCGGCAGGCCCTCGTCGGTCGACACCACCCCGAACTCCGGGCGCCTCCGGTAGTAGCCGGCCAGGTGCGGGGCGGCGTCCACCTGCGCCAGGGTGAACCGGTCGCCGCTCCAGTTCAGGTTGAGCCAGGTCGCGAGACGCAGCAGGAGGTCGTCACCGCCGTCCAGTGCCCGCAGGGTCATCCGCCGACCTTCGCACGGGCCGGCCGGGTCAGCCCTCGGCCAGCCGCCAGGGCTGCGCGGCGATCGCCTCGGCGTCGGCGCGCGCGAGCGTGCCGACCGCGACCAGCCGGTCCAGCACGTGCGCCTGGCGGGCCTTCGCCAACTCCGGGTGCAGCAGGGGGTCGTAGGCGCTGGGCGCCTGCACGAGCCCGACGAGCACGGTCGCCTGCGCCCAGTCCAGCTCGTCCGGGGAGAGCCCGAAGTAGCCGCGCGCCGCGGCGCCGACGCCGTAGAAGCCGTGGCCGAAGTACGCGGCGTCGAGGTACATCCGCAGGATGTCGACGTTGCTCCACCCGCGGTCGATCTTGACCGCGAGGACGACGGCCCGCGCCTTGGCCAGCGGGTCGGTGGCGCCGTCCTCGTACAGGATCCGGGCCAGTTGCTGGTGCAGCGTGGAGCCGCCGCGGTCGTGGCCGCTGACCAGGCCCAGGGGCGCTCGCAGCGCCCCGCGCCAGTCGATGCCGATGTGGTCTGCGAAGTGGCTGTCCTCGGTGGCGAGCAGGGCGGCGGCGATCCGCGGGGGCACCTCGGCCGCCACGGGCGTCCCGGCGAAGGTCGCCAGCCGCGCGTCCACCCGCGCCCGGGCGTCGCCCACCCCGGGCGTGGTCGACCAGGCGGCACCCAGCACGACCACGACCACCACGACCAGGGCCACGACCAGCCGTCGGCCGCGCCGGACCCAGCGGACGGGGCGGGCGGAGGGGGCAGTGCGCTGCTGACTCAGGTTCTGCACCCCCTCATCCGATCGCGTGCGGCCGTCCTCCCGCGTCGCCCCGGGAGACGATCTTGCTGGATTCCCCGTCATCCCTGGGGACGACGTCCGTGTCGCGGTCGGGCCAGCCGACGGCGGCCAGGTCGATCCGGCCGTTGCGCACCGGCACCCCCTCGGTCGCCAGCAGCTCCAGCTGCCGCGCCCGGACGGCCTCGGCGGCCGTGCCGTCGGCCCGCACCACCCGGAACCAGGGCACCGCTCCGCCGCCGGAGCTCAGCGCCCGCGCCACTCTGCGCGGGCCCACACCCACCAGCCGGCCGATCGCGCCGTAGGTGCTGACCCGCCCGCGCGGGATCTGCTCCACGACGTCGAAGACTGCCTCGTCCACGTCGAGCACGGCATCGCTCATCCGCGCATCGTGCACGTCCGGCCGGCGGCTCAGAAGTCCTTGCGGCCGAACCGGGCCAGGAGCCGGGTCTGCGGGCGGGCCGACGCCGACACGTCCAGCGGCGGGTCGAAGAACCCGGGCAGGCCGTCCTCGGGCAGTTGCTCGCCGAGGACCAGCGCTGCCGTCACCAGCTGGCCGTCCAGCTCGGTGTCGCCGCCGGTCGCCCGGGCGAGGTCCCAGGCGTGCACGGTCAGGTCGGCGGTCATCTCCAGGATGTACTGGCCGGCCGGGGTCGGGCCGCGCTGGAGGTGCACGGTGTGCCGCAGGGCGTCGTCCTGGGCGAAGGCCGACAGGGCGCCGTCCGCGGCGGTCTCCCAGCCGGTGAGCGGGTCGTCGCCCAGCAGGTCACCGGTGTCGTCCGGGAAGCGCCCCTCGGCGTACGGCTCGCCCGCCAGGAGGGGCACCGCCCACAGCTGCTCGCTGATCAGGTGCGCCACCAGGTCGGCGACCGTCCAGCCGGGCAGCGCCTCGTCCTCCCACTGCCCGGGTTCGACGGCGTCCACGCGGTCGGTGAACTGCGCCTGCGCACGCTGGAAGAGCTCGAGCAGCTCGACGGGCGAGAAGTCGGCCATGCCGCCAGTGAACATGCCCACGGCCCGGCCCGCCTCCCCGGGGGGAGTGCGGACCGGGCCGTCAGGCCCCCTCGCTGGGTCCCGTCCCGAGCGGAGCGGGGGTCGGGGGGCGAGGGGATCCTTCTGTCAGTAGGTGGGAAGCGCCTTGTCGATGCGCATGGCCCACGAGGTCACGCCGCCCTGGACGTGGACGGCGTCCTTGAAGCCGGCGGCCTTGACCGCCGCCAGGACCTCGGCCGAGCGCACGCCGGTCTTGCAGTGCAGCACGATCGGCTTGTCGTTCGGCAGCTCGGACAGCGCCCGCCCGGAGAGGATCTCGTCCTTCGGGATCAGCCGGGCGCCCGGGATCGAGACGATCTCGTACTCGTTGGGCTCGCGGACGTCGATCAGGTCGAACTCCTTGCCGGAGTCCATCATGTCCTTGAGCTCGTCGACGGTGATCGTCGAGCCGGCCGCCGCCTCCTGGGCCTCGACCGAGACGACGCCGCAGAAGTTGTCGTAGTCGATGAGCTCGGTGATCGCCTCGCCCTCGGGGTCCTTGCGCACCTTGATCGTGCGGAAGGTCATCTCCAGGGCGTCGTAGACCATCAGCCGGCCGAGCAGCGTGTCACCGATGCCGGTGATCAGCTTGACCGCCTCGGTGGCCTGGATGGCGCCGACGGTCGCGCACAGCACGCCGAGCACGCCGCCCTCGGCGCAGCTGGGCACCATGCCGGGCGGCGGCGGGACCGGGTAGAGGTCGCGGTAGTTCGGGCCGTGCTCGTTCCAGAAGACCGAGACCTGGCCGTCGAAGCGGTAGATCGAGCCCCACACGTAGGGCTTGCCGAGGAGCACGCACGCATCGTTGACCAGGTAACGGGTCGCGAAGTTGTCGGTGCCGTCGACGATGAGGTCGTACTGGCTGAAGATCTCCATCACGTTGTCGTTGTCCAGCCGCGTCTCGTGCAGCCGGACGTCGATCAGCGGGTTGATCTCCTTGATGGAGTCCCGCGCGCTCTGGGCCTTGGACCGGCCGACGTCGGACTGCCCGTGGATGATCTGGCGCTGCAGGTTGGACTCGTCGACGGTGTCGAACTCGACGATGCCGAGGGTGCCCACGCCGGCCGCGGCCAGGTACATGAGCACCGGCGAGCCGAGACCGCCGGCGCCCACGGCGAGCACCTTGGCGTTCTTCAGCCGCTTCTGCCCGTCCATGCCCACGTCGGGGATGATCAGGTGGCGGCTGTAGCGGCGGACCTCGTCGATCGACAGGTCGGCGGCGGGCTCCACCAGAGGTGGCAGGGACACGTTTGCTCCTCGTTCGGTCGACAGCGGCCCGCGACGGGGCCGTCGTTCACGCTCATCAACAGCGTGCCAGCCGGGATGCTTCCCGTGCGCACCCGGTGTGGGGCCCGGGGCTCCCGCCGGGGGCGCAGGACGGGCTCAGCGCGACAGGGGGACGGCACCTGGCCGCGGTGTCGGCCGGAGGCCGACGGATGTCACGGGTAGGGCCACGCGTTCTTGGTGCAGCCCTCCAGGCCGAGCGTCTGCTGCTGCATCACGGGGGCGACCTGGTCGGCCCCGGGGCAGGGCTCGTGCCCGTTGCCCAGCGCGTGCCCGACCTCGTGGTTGACCACGTAGAGCCGGTAGGTGGCGATGTCGCCCTCGTAGTCCGGGACGGCGGTGGCCCACCGGGCCAGGTTGATGACGGCGCGCTCGCCGTACCGGCAGGAGGTGTAGCCGCCGGTGCCGACGCCGGGGCAGTAGGTCTCCATGCTCCCGGGGCTCACCAGGCTCACGCGGAAGTCGTACTCCGACGCCGCGGCCTCGGCGACGCCCACCCGCTGGAAGGACATCCGGCCGCCGTTGCCCCAGGACCGCGGGTCGCCCAGCGTGGCCTCGACCGCGGCGGCGAAGGCGGCGCCGTCCACCTCGATGCCGTCCTCGACCTCGACGACGAAGCGCCGCAGCGGGCCGGTGCCGGACACCGGGGAGCTGCCGTCGACGACCGACACGGTGCCGGCACCCTGCTCGACGTAGGTGTCGGCCTCCGCCCGGGCGGGCTGCTCGCTCGGTTCGGCGTCGCCCTGGGCGGGAGCCGGGGGCGGCGCGCCGGGATCGGGCAGCACCGCGACGGCCGGGGCGTCCTGGCTGCTCGACTGCCCGGCCTCGCTGCTGGTCGCGGCGGTGTCGGTGCCGGCGGT
>JBEPZM010000202.1:0-6186 GCA_041640835.1 Blastococcus sp. | reverse complement strand
GGCCGTCGGCCGACGGCGCCAGCGCGGTCCCGGCGCCGGGGTGCCAGCGGCGCAGCCGGCCCGGCGTCTCGGAGTAGTACGTGAACAGGAAGTCGTGCACCGGATGGGACTCGCCGCGCGAGCGCCGCTCGCGGTGCGGCGCCGCCCAGCGGTCGATGCGTTCCTCGTGCGCCGCCGACCGGGCCCGCCACTCCGCCTCCGCCAGGACGGTGCGGACGGCGGCGGTCACCCGCCCAGCCTAGGTGGGGCCCCCTAGTCGGGGGAGTTGCCGGGGCGGACGACGCCGTCGTCGGACTGCGCGTCCTCGTCGGTGGTCAGCGTGGCCGACCCCTCGGGTGCATCGCCGGTCTGGTCGTCGGCGACGGGGCCGTCGGTGGTGTCGGGGGACTCCCGGTAGCCGGTGCTCTCGGTCTCGCTCATGCGTTCGGTCCTCCGGATCGTGGGGTGGGGCCCGGGACCTCGCCGGACGCGCCGGCCCGCCGGGCCCGCGCGACGTCGCCGTCCGCCCCGGCGGGCAGGTCGTCGCCCTGCGCCGCGTCACGCTCCAGCGCCTCGTCCCGGGTGAGGGGCACGTCGTCGAAGCTCGAGGCGGAGTCGCTGTTGTCCCCGGTGCCGGAGGCGGTGGGGACGTCCTGCTGGATCCGGTCGCTGCCCTGGGGGTCGCTCACGGTGCCTCCTCGCTCGACGTCGTCGTCGGTCCAGCCATGCCCGGGCCCCGGGGCCCGGAAACGACGACGCACCGCCGCTCCCTCGCGGAAGTGGCGGTGCGTCGGTCGGGCGAGGCTCAGAAGCAGGCCTCGTCGACCTCCATGAGGGCGTTGTCGGTGTTCTCGACGATGATCCGCTCGGAGCTCAGGCGCGGGAGCACCTGGCTGGTGAAGAAGCGGGTGGCGGCGAGCTTGCCCTCGTAGAAGAACCGGTCCTTCTCGCTGACGTCCCCGGCCAGCGCGGACAGGGCGACCTCCGACTGGCGGACCAGCAGCCAGGCGGTGACCAGGTCGCCGACCGACAGCAGCAGGCGGCTGCTGTTCTGGCCGACCTTGTAGAGGGCCTTCATGTCCTGCTGGGCCTCGGTGAGGTGGCCGAACATCGCGGTGAGCATGCCCTGGACCTCGTTGAGGGCGGCCGCGAGAGCGGCGCGCTCCTCCTTGAGCCGGCCGTTGCCCGCCTCGTTGTCGATGGTGGCCTGGATCTGGCCGGCCAGCCAGGTCAGCGCGACGCCGCCGTCCTTGACGATCTTCCGGAAGAAGAAGTCCTGGCCCTGGATCGCCGTGGTGCCCTCGTAGAGGGTGTCGATCTTGGAGTCGCGGATGTACTGCTCGATCGGGTAGTCCTGCAGGAAGCCCGACCCGCCCAGGGTCTGCAGCGACTCCGCGGTGAGCAGCTGGGTGGCGCGCTCGGAGCCGAAGCCCTTCACGATCGGCAGCAGCAGGTCGTTGAGGCGCGCGGCGAGCGTCGCCTCCTCGCTGTCGGCGGTGCCCTCGGCCTCGGCGGCGGTCACCTGGTCGCGGAAGCTGGCCGCGTACAGGTAGAGCGCGCGCATGCCCTCGGCGTAGGACTTCTGCAGCATCAGCGAACGGCGCACGTCGGGGTGGTGGGTGATGGTCACCCGCGGGGCGTCCTTCGACGTCGCCGTCAGCTCGGCGCCCTGGACGCGGATCTTCGCGTAGTCCAGCGCGACCTGGTAGCCCGCGGACAGCGTGGCGATGGCCTTGGTGCCGACGAACATCCGGGCGTACTCGATGATCTTGAACATCTGGGCGATGCCGTCGTGCACCTCGCCCACGAGCCAGCCCTTGGCCGGCACGGGGCCGTCGCCGAAGGTCACCTCGCAGGTCGTGGAGACCTTGAGTCCCATCTTCTTCTCGACGTTCGTGACGTAGGCGCCGTTGCGCTCGCCGAGCTCACCGGTCTCGACGTCGACGTGGAACTTGGGGACGACGAACAGCGACAGCCCCTTCGTGCCTGCCTTCGCGCCCTCGGGGCGGGCCAGCACCAGGTGGATGATGTTGTCGCTCAGGTCGTGCTCGGCCGAGGTGATGAAGCGCTTCACGCCCTCGATGTGCCAGGAGCCGTCGGCCTGCTGGACGGCCTTGGTGCGGCCGGCGCCGACGTCGGAGCCCGCGTCGGGCTCGGTCAGCACCATGGTGGCGCCCCAGCCCTTGTCGATCATGATTCGGGCGAGCTTCTTCTGGTCCTCGGTGCCCAGGTCGTACAGGGTCTGGGCGAACGACGGGCCGGAGCCGTACATGAAGACGGCGGGGTTCGCGCCGAGCACCATCTCGAACGCGCCCCAGGTCAGCGCCGCGGGCGCGCCGAAGCCGCCGAGCTCCTCGGAGAGGTCCAGCCGGAACCACTCGCCGGCGTTGAGCGCCTGGACCGACTTCTTGAACGACTCGGGGAGGGTCACGGAGTTCGTGGCCGGGTCGAAGACCGGCGGGTTGCGGTCGGCGTCGGTGAACGACGCGGCGATCGGCCCCTCGGCGAGCTTGCGGATCTCGGCCAGCACACCGCGGGCGGTCTCGGCGTCCATCTGCGCGAACGGGCCGGTGCCGAACCGGTCCTTGGTGTCGAGGAACTCGAAGAGGTTGAACTCGAGATCCCGCAGATTGGCGGTGTAGTGCGTCATGCGCTGTGCTCCCGTGCTCCGTGCCGGTGGACGGCAAGTCCTTCGATCCGGCGTGACCTACTCGCCAGTAACAAAGAACGATAGCGGCTGTGGGCGGGGAGCGGGCACCCCTCTCCGCGGACACGCCCAGGAGGGGTGCCCCCGGAGAGGACGGGTCAGGAGCGGTGCCGGCGGCGGGTGCGCAGCACGAGGTGCAGGAGCCAGCCGACGAGGGCCCCGAGCACGGCCGCGATGAGCAGCGCCAGGACCAGCGGGGCGTCGACGTCGGTGAAGACCAGGCTGATCCGCACGGTCTGCCCGTTGAAGACGACGAACAGCACGAGGACGACCGTCACGAAGAGCAGCAGTCCGAGCGCGAGGCCGCGGCCGACGGTGCCGGCCGCCTGCCGCGTGCGGCCGGGCCCGGCGGGCGTCGTCGGCTGCGCCGGCTCCGGCGAGGTCGCCGGCCGGTCGAGGCCCACGCTCAAGGGGTCCGACGGTGCCCCCGTCGTGCGGGGATCGGGGGCGGTCACTGCGCGTCCGGCTCGGTGTCGGCGGGCGGGTACGCCGGACCGGCGATCCCGTCGGTCGAGCCCTTGACGTCCCCCAGCGACTCCCGGTCCTCGCCGGGCGCCTTCTCGGCCCCCAGGGGCTTGGCGTCGCGATCGGATCCTGCGTTGTTCTCGTCGGGCATGGTCACCGTGCGGTTCTGCCCGCACGGGCCGCCGGGGAAACGGGTCAGGCCTGGTCGGCGAGCGAGGGACCGGCCTCGTGGCGGGGGTGGCCCTGCGTGCGTTCGCGCTGCTTCATCCGCGCCTCGAACACGTGCCGGTCCCCACCGGAGAGCTCCTCGCGGGCGCGGGCGTCGTAGCCGCGGAAGGCGTCCCAGTACCCGGCGTCGAAGTCCTCGACGATCTGGAAGGTCCACCGGTCGGCGATGACGTTGCGGCCGACGAGGTCGCGGTCGAGGTCCGCGGCCAGCTCGGTGGCGCCGGCCTGCTCGAACAGCTCGACCGACTCCTGCAGGAGCCGGTCGGCCTTCCCCGTGAGCTGGTGGAAGGCGTACAGGAAGCCGCGGGCCTGGTCGACTGTCTCCAGTGCCTCGGAGAGCTTGCCCAGCGCCTCCACGACGGCGTCGTCGAGATCGGGACGGGTCCGGTCGTTCGTCACTACGACATGGTCACCCTCCGGGCGACACCGCGCCTAGGAGCTCAGGCGCGGGCGACCGCCGCGTCGACGAGCTTCTCGGCCAGCCGGCGGCCGTGCGAGGCCGGGCCGTCGGGCCCGAGGAGCCCGCCGGACAGGTACATCCCGTCCATGATGAGGTGCAGCTGAGCGGCGAGGTCCTCGCCGGCGCCCGGGACGATCTGGTCGGTCAGCCGTTCGAGCCGGGCGTGCAGCTCGAACTTGTAGTCGGCGGCCGCGCTGCGGGCCGGGTGCTGCGGGTCGTCGTACTCGCTGCTCACGTTGGTGAACGGGCAGCCGCGGAAGCCGATGCGGGTGACGTCGCGCTCGACGACGTCGACGACCGCCAGCAGTGCCGCGCGGGGATCGTCCTCGAGGCGGATCAGCTCGGCGTCGATGAAGCCGAGCACCGTGGCCGCCTTGCGGGTGAGGTACGCGCCGACCAGGTCGTCCTTGCTCTTGAAGAGCCGGTAGACGGTCATCTTGCCCAGCCCGGTCTCGCGGACCAGCTCGTCCATGCCGACACTGCGCGAGCTGCGGCTGGAGAACAGCCGCTCCGCGGTGTCGAGCACGATCGCCTGACGCTCCGCCCGGCTCCGGCGGACCGGGCTCGCGATGTCGTCGACGGCGGTGAGGTGCATGGCGGCGGTCACGTCAGCGATGGTGCCGCAGGGCGTGACGGAGGAGTTCGCGGCACGCCGACGATGATTGCTCTGAGTGACGAGGGGACAACGAGTTCCCCGTGGCGGGACGGGCACCTGGGGCCGGTGTGATCACCCAGGGTGACCGGAGCCGGAGCCCCGGCGCTGTCAGGTCCGGCGGATGCGTCGCGGGTTGGCCAGCATCCGGGCCACCGTGGCAGCGGTGGAGGCCTCGGCGGACGGCTCGTCGCCGGAGGTCTGCGGAGTGGAGTCGGCTGCCCGGGAGTCGCGCTGGTCGTCCATGGACCTCACCCTGCCCCCGCGGCCGCCGCGAGAACCAGGTGCGAACCGGAAATCACCAGCTCGGAGGAGAGATCTCGGTCACTGCGCAGGTCAGCGGCCCTCCGCGACCGCCTCGGTCAGCGCACCGAGCTGCTCGAGCTGCCACTCCACGAAGGGCGTGTCCTCGGCGGGTGCCTCGGCGATCGCGACCACGGGCACGTCGGCGCCCTCGGCCGCCTCGGCCAGCTGGTCGGGCAGGTCGTCGCCGACCTGGACGAGGACGTCGACGGCGCCGTCGCGCAGGAGCGCCTCGAGCTCGGCCGGGTCCTCGGGGGTCACGTCGGCCAGGCCCACGGCCGCCGCCAGGCGGCCGAACACCGTGCCGGTCGCGGCGAAGGTGCGCCCGCGGGCACCGGCCTCGAGCGCCGGGATCGCCTCCAGCCAGGGCTGGGCCTCGGTGGTCCAGGCCGTGTGCTGCGCGGCGAAGTAGGGCGCGGCGTCAGGGGAGAGACGGCCCAGCTCGTGCGCCACCGTGCGCGCCACCTCCAGGACGACGGCAGGGTCGTACCAGAGGTGCGGCTCGCTCCCCCGGCCGTCGGCGCCGGCCGCCTCCGCCGCGCTGACCACGACCGGACCGCCGGCCGACGCCACTGCGTCGGCCGCCCACCCGTCCAGTCGCGCCCCGTTGACCACCACGAGGTCGGCTGCCTCGAAGGCCGCCCGGTCGGCGGGCACCACCTCTGCCGGCGCCTCGGTGTCCGGGGCGATCGTGGTGACCGTCGCGCAGTCCCCGCCCAGCCGGCGGACGACGTCGCTCCACGCCCCCACGGACACGACGACGTCGAGCACCTCTCCGGGGCACGCCGATGCGTCCCCGGAGGAGACGGCGGCCTCGCTGTCCGCGGCACCGCCGCCGGAGCAGCCGGTGAGCGCCAGCAGGGCGAGCACCGACAGCCCGGCGCGGAGGGTGGCGTGCCGCACGCGTCCTCCATCGCCGACGACCGAGATCGTCCGCGAGTATGGCGGACCGGATCGTCCGCGAGAGCGGCGGTCCGGCGGTGGTCAGACGTCGGGGGTGTCGGCGCCCCCGTCGAGCTCCTTGCCCTCGGCCGGCTCGTCCGGGTGCGGCGTGGTGCCGGTGCCGTCGGCCTCGCGCGAGGGTGCCCCGCCTTCGGGCTGGTCGACGTCGGGAGCGCGCTCGGGCTCGGTCATCGCGGGATCCTCCTCGGAACTCGGGTCGGGTCGTCGGGGCCTGTGCCCGCAACCACCCGCGCGGGAAACCGTCAGGCGACCTCGGTGGCCTGCGGCACCCGGGCGAGCACGGCCTGCACGTCGTCGTCCCCGGGGAGCCCGCCGCGGGCGCCGGCCCCGGTCGTGGACAGCGCAGCGGCGGCGACGGCGTAGCGCACGGCGGCGGGCAGCTCCTGGCCCCTGGCGAGCGCCTGCGCCAGCGCGCCGGTGAACGCGTCG
>JBEPZM010000201.1:0-6192 GCA_041640835.1 Blastococcus sp. | reverse complement strand
GTTCACCCGCTGCTCGATGATCTGGCGGGCCAGCTCGAGGTCCTCGCGGTCCGGCGCGGCGCCGTCCGGCGTCCGGGCCGTCAGCGTGACGGTGGTGCCGCCGCGCAGGTCGAGCCCGAGCTGGGGCGTCCGGTCGGAGCCGGCGAAGAAGACGAGGCCGTAGAGCACGGCCAGGATGAGGATGAACGCGCCGAAGTACGGGCGGGCCCGCAGGCGAGTGGCCACGGAGGTTCCCCGATCAGAGGGTGTCGTCGGCCGGGCGTCCCCCGGCCGAACCGGGAGCGTCGTCGCCCGGGATCCCGGTCACCGGCTCGCGGATCTCCAGGATCGCCTGCCGCGCGAAGGTGACGACGACGCCGGGCGCGAGCTGCAGGTCCACCGTGGTCTCGCCCAGCCCGGCCACCGTGGCGTGCATGCCGCTGGTGGTCATCACCTGCGCGCCCACGGTCAGCGACTCCTGCAGCGCCTGCGCCCGGGCCTGCATGGTCTTGCGCTGACGTGCGGGGAGCACGAACAGCAGCACGGCCAGCAGGACGAGCATGATCAGAGGGAAGAACTCCACGACAGGTGTGCCTCTCTACCGCGCGTGCTGCTCCGCGGTGGGTGCGGCCCTGGGGCCGCTCGGGTACGTCGGTTGCCTCAGCGCAACTGGAGGACGGCACGCGGCCACCCGATGGGGCGCGCACGGCCGCGGCCTCCCAGATTGCGCGCCAGCGCCCAGGAGTCTAGGCGTCGAAGAGCGGCTCTGACGACGAGCCTGCGCCCTGTGGGTCTGCTGTGACCCGGCCGAGCGGAATCCCGCCGCGGGGCACCGCCAGCCCGAGGTGCCGCCAGGCCGCCTCGGTCGCGACCCGCCCGCGGGAGGTGCGCGCGAGCAGGCCCGCGCGCACGAGGAAGGGCTCGCACACCTCCTCGACTGTGTGCGGCTCCTCCCCCACGGCGACGGCGAGGGTCGCGACACCCACCGGGCCGCCGCCGAACTTCGTGACGAGCGCATCGAGGACCTCGCGGTCGAGCCGGTCCAGCCCGAGGTGGTCGACGTCGTACAGGGCCAGCGCGGCCTCGGCCACGGCGCGGGTCACCCGCCCGTCGGCCTCCACCTCGGCGTAGTCGCGGACCCGGCGCAGCAGCCGGTTGGCGATCCGCGGTGTGCCGCGGGACCGGCCGGCGATCTCCGCCGAGCCCTCGTCGGTCAGCTCCAC
The DNA here is from genome assembly GCA_041640835.1 of Blastococcus sp. Classification (GTDB taxonomy): domain Bacteria; phylum Actinomycetota; class Actinomycetes; order Mycobacteriales; family Geodermatophilaceae; genus Blastococcus. The sequence goes on along the minus strand of JBEPZM010000201.1, from coordinate 4,990 downwards.
GCCGAGCAGGGCGGCGCTGCGGGCCAGCACCCGCTCCAGGTCGGCGGCCTCGTAGAACTCCATCTGGCCCACGAACCCGAAGCGGTCGCGCAGCGGCCCGGTGAGCAGGCCGGCGCGGGTCGTGGCGCCGACGAGCGTGAACGGGTTGATCTCCAGCGGGATCGCGGTGGCGCCGGGCCCCTTGCCGACGACGACGTCGACCCGGAAGTCCTCCATCGCCATGTAGAGCAGCTCTTCGGCCGGGCGGGCGATGCGGTGGATCTCGTCGATGAACAGCACGTCGCCGGGCGCGAGGTTGGACAGCATCGCCGCGAGGTCGCCGGAGCGCTCGATGGCCGGGCCGCTGGTGATCTTCACCGCCGTCCCCAGCTCCGAGCCGATGATCAGGGCGAGGCTGGTCTTGCCCAGCCCGGGCGGGCCGGACAGCAGCACGTGGTCCGGCGGGCGGCCACGACGCTTGGCCCCCTCGAGCACCAGGGCCAGCTGCCGGGCGACCTTGGGCTGGCCGATGAAGTCGTGCAGCGAGTGCGGCCGCAGGGCCGACTCGACCACCCGCTCCTCGTCCCCTGCCTGCGGCGACACCGCCCAGTCCTGGCCGACGTCGCCGCTCACCTCCCCGGTCAGCGACCGGTCGAACGGGGCGCTCATGCCCTGCCCAGCAGCTGCAGGGCGCGGCGCAGCAGGACGGCGACCTCCACCGACCCGGTCTCGATGATCTGGGCGTCGGCGACGGGGGCGAGCTCGATGACCGCCGTCTCCGCCTCCTTGCCCGACCAGCCCAGGCCGACGAGAGCTGAGGTGAGCTGGTCGCGCCAGGGCGCGACGGGCGTGACCGACGGGAGGCCGGCGGGCGCGGGGCCGTCCAGCGAGGTGTCCGTGGTGATCGACCCCAGCCGGTCGCGCAGCTCGAGGATCAGCCGCTCCGCGCCCTTCTTCCCGATGCCGGGCACCTGCATGAGCGCCTTGATGTCGGCCGTCGACACCGCGCGGCGCACCTCGCGCGGCGGGTGGATGGCCAGCACCGCCTGCGCAAGCCGGGGGCCGACACCGTTGGCCGTCTGCAGCAGCTCGAACAGCTGGCGCTCGTCGTCGTCAGCGAATCCGTAGAGGGTCAGCGAGTCCTCGCGCACGATCAGGCTGGTCGACAGCCGGGCGTTCTCGCCCACCTGCAGCCGCGCGATCGTGCCGGGCGTGCACTGCACCGCCAGCCCGATCCCGCCGACCTCCACGACCGCGCCGTCCGGCGAGACAGCGGCCACCCGGCCGTTCACCGAAGCGATCATCGCGCCGCCACCCCCTGCCAGCGGGGCAGCGTGCGCTGCACGACGGGTGCGCCGATGCCGCCGGCGATCGCGGCCGAGCGCAACCGCTGCTGGGCCGGGCCGCGCCACACGTGGCAGACCGCCAGCGCGAGGGCGTCGGCGGCGTCCGCCGGCTTCGGCGCCTCGGCGAGGCCGAGCACGCGGGTGACCATGAGGGTGACCTGCTCCTTGTCCGCACGGCCGTTGCCCGAGATCGCCGCCTTGACCTCGCTGGGCGTGTGCCAGGCGACCGGCCGGTCGGCCTGCGCGGCGGCGAGCGCCGCCACCCCGGCGGCCTGCGCGGTCCCCATGGCGGTGCCCTTGTTGTTCTGGGTGAAGACCCGCTCGATCGCGATCACGTCGGGCCGGTGCTCGCGCAGCAGAGCGGTCACCGCGGTGTGCAGCTCGAGGAGGCGCAGCTCCAGGTCCAGCTCCGCCGCCGTGCGGATCACGCCCACCCCGATCGCCGTGGGGCGGGCGCCGGGGCGGCCGTCGACCACGCCCCAGCCGCACCGGGTCAGCCCCGGATCGATGCCGAGCACCCGCATGGCCACGCTCCTAGCTTCGCACGAACACCTGTTCGATCGAAACGCTAGCCCGCGCACCATCCTGCTTCGCCGCGACGCGCCGCAGAGGCTTCACGCGTCGATGGTCTCCATGACCTCGTCGGACACGTCGTAGTTCGCGTAGACGTTCTGCACGTCGTCGAGGTCCTCGAGGGCGTCGATGAGGCGGAAGACCTTGCCGGCGCCCTCCGCGTCGAGCTCGACCTGGACGCTGGGCAGGAACCCCATGTCGGCGGAGTCGTAGTCGATGCCCGCGTCCTGCAGGGCGGTGCGCACGGCCACCATGTCGCCGGGCTCGCTGACGACCTCGAGGGTGTCACCCAGGTCGCGCACCTCCTCGGCGCCGGCGTCGAGCACGGCCATGAGCACGGTGTCCTCGTCCACGCCGTCGGCCTTCGGCACCACGACGACACCCTTGCGGGAGAAGAGGTAGGAGACCGAGCCCGGGTCGGCCATGTTCCCGCCGTTACGGGTCATGGCGGTGCGGACCTCCATGGCCGAGCGGTTCTTGTTGTCGGTCAGGCACTCGATGAGGACGGCGACCCCGCCCGGGCCGTAGCCCTCGTAGGTGATGCCCTCGTAGTCGACCCCGCCGGCCTCGGCGCCCGATCCACGCTTGACCGCGCGGTTGATGTTGTCGATGGGCACCGAGGACTTCTTCGCCTTCTGGACGGCGTCGAAGAGCGTCGGGTTGCCGGCGAGGTCACCGCCGCCGGTGCGGGCGGCGACCTCGATGTTCTTGATCAGCTTGGCGAAGAGCTTGCCGCGCTTGGCGTCGATCCCCGCCTTCTTGTGCTTGGTCGTCGCCCACTTGGAATGGCCGCTCATCTCGGCGTTCCCTTCTCGTTCCCGGTCTCGGCGCCGGCCCGCTCGGCCGGATGCGCTGCGACATGACGTCTGACGATGTCGACGAACAGCGCGTGCACCCGGCGGTCCCCGGTCAGTTCCGGGTGGAAGCTCGTGGCCACCAGATCGCCCTGGCGGACCGCGACGATCCTACCGTCGGCCGCTCCCCCCATGATCCGGCCGAGCACGACGACCCCCTCGCCGGCCTCCTCGACCCACGGCGCCCGGATGAACACCGCGTGCAGCGAGCCCCCGCCGAGGCCCGCGAGGTCGATCTCGGACTCGAAGCTGTCGGCCTGCCGGCCGAAGGCGTTGCGGCGGACGGTGACGTCCAGACCGCCGACCGTCTCCTGGTCCGGCGGCGCGTCGAGCAGCCGGTCGGCCAGCAGGATCATGCCCGCGCAGCTGCCGTAGACGGGCAGCCCGGCACGCACCGCGGCGCGCAGGGGGTCGAGCAGGCCGAACCGGCGGGCCAGCTTGGCGATCGTCGTGGACTCCCCGCCGGGGAGGACCAGCCCGTCGACGGCGGCGAGCTCCTCGGGCCGCCGCACGGCGACGGCCTCGGCACCCTCGTCCCGCAAGGCGGCCAGGTGCTCCCGGACGTCACCCTGCAGCGCGAGCACCCCGATGAGGGGCCGGGTCACCAGCCGCGGGAGGCGAAGCGCTGGTCGGCCGGCAGCGTGGAGACGTTCAGCCCCACCATCGCCTCGCCCAGCCCGCGGGAGACCTTGGCGATCACGTCGGGGTCGTCGTGGAACGTCGTCGCCTGCACGATGGCGGCCGCGCGCAGCGCCGGGTCGCCGGACTTGAAGATGCCCGAGCCGACGAAGACGCCCTCGGCGCCCAGCTGCATCATCATCGCCGCGTCCGCGGGGGTGGCGATGCCGCCGGCGGTGAACAGCACGACCGGCAGCTTGCCCAGGCGGGCCACCTCGACGACGAGGTCGTACGGCGCCCGCAGCTCCTTCGCCGCGACGAACAGCTCGGTCTCGTCCATGGTGCCCAGGGCCTTGATGCCGGCGCGGATCGAGCGCATGTGCCGGGTGGCCTCGACGACGTTGCCGGTGCCGGCCTCGCCCTTCGAGCGGATCATCGCCGCGCCCTCGGAGATCCGGCGCAGCGCCTCGCCCAGGTCGGTGGCGCCGCAGACGAACGGGACGGTGAACTCGGACTTGGCGATGTGGTGGGCCTCGTCGGCCGGCGTCAGCACCTCGGACTCGTCGATGTAGTCGACGCCGAGGGACTGCAGGACGCGGGCCTCCACGAAGTGGCCGATGCGCGCCTTGGCCATCACCGGGATGGAGACCGCCCCGATGATGCCGTCGATCATGTCGGGGTCGCTCATCCGGGAGATGCCGCCCTCGGCGCGGATGTCGGCCGGCACCCGCTCCAGCGCCATGACGGCGACCGCCCCGGCGTCCTCGGCGATCTTCGCCTGCTCGGGCGTGACGACGTCCATGATGACGCCGCCCTTGAGCTGCTCGGCCATGCCGCGCTTGACGCGATCGGTACCGGTGGAGGGGGTCTGCGCAGACACGGGGATGGCCTATCGGCTCGAAGGGAGAGCGGGGGCCACCATCCTACGGCCGGTCGGCCGACGGGCTTCCCGCACTGCTGCTGGTGAGCACCTCGAGACGGTCGTCGATGTCGAAGAACCGGGGCATCGGGCGGCCCGCGTGCAACCGCAGCACCCGGGGCAGCCGCCGGCTGCGCAGCGCCTGGGTGTCCCGGACGGCGTCGTTGTAGAACCGCCGGGCCAGCGCGACCCGCGTGCTGGTGCCGGTCAGGTCGGCCTGCAGCGCGGCCGGCACCCCGGGGAGCTGGCCCGGGAGCTCCCGCAGCTCGCGGCCCAGCGCGTTCTCGGCCGCCTCCTGGTCACCCGGGTCCGTGGAGCGGGCCGCAGCTGCCGCCGCCGCCAGCGCCCGGGCGCGGTCCTGACCCAGCTGGTCCGGGTACTCCCGGGCCAGCTCCGCGGCGAGCCCGGCGCGGCGGCGCAGCTGGGCGTCCAGCGTCGTGCGCGCCCGGTGCACGCGCGCTTCGAGGCGGGTCAGCCGCACGAGGGACCAGACCGTCCAGACGGCGAGCAGGACCACGACCGCGAGGAGGGTCCACAGCAACACCTCGGCACCCATGGGGCGGAGGCTAGCGGGCGCTCCCCCGCCAGCGGGAGCTCCGCGGCGCGGGATCGGTCGGCGGCGGGGCGTCCGTCGGCCGTGGCTTCGGGTCGTCGTCCAGGGCGGTGACCCCGGCCCCGCCGGGCAGCACGACGGTCTCGTA
>JBEPZM010000200.1:0-6195 GCA_041640835.1 Blastococcus sp. | reverse complement strand
CCGGGAGGTCACCTGCGGCCGGGGCGGTGGGCCGGGCTCCCCGGGCGGACGGCGATCCGGAACGCGCGGCCGGAGCCCCGCCGGCGGCCGTGCGGAAGCCGCGGGCGGCTCGTTCCCGGTGTCCGCCACGGTCCCCCCGTCGTCGGCCCGTCCTGACGTGAACGCTGACCGCAGCCTGGCAGCGGCTCCGTCGGAGGGCACCTGCGCGCTGCTGTCCGGGCCGTGTCGCTCGCGGGCGGCCCGGGGTCGCCTCCGGTCAGTGACCGGTGAACACCGGCGGACGCTTGGCGAGAAAGGCCTCGACGGCCTCCCGGTGGTCGGCAGCGCGCCCGGCGACCGCCTGCAGGCGGGCCTCGAGCGCCAGCGTCTCCTCGAGCGAGTCGGTCGCCGCCGTCGCCAGCACGGTCTTCACCGCGCGGTAGGCCACCGTCGGCCCGGCCGCCAGGCGTGCGGCCAGGGCGAACGCCTCGGCGTGCACCTGCTCGGGGGCGACCACGCGGTGGACCAGGCCCCACTGGGCGGCGGTCTCGGCGAGGAACGGCTCGGGCAGCAGCAGCAGCTCGGCGGCGCGGGAGCCGCCCACGCAGTGCACCAGCCGCGACGCCACCGCCGAGTCGCTGGACAGCCCCACCCCGGTGAACGCGGTGGTGAACTTGGCGCCCGCCGCGGCGACCCGCAGGTCGCCGGTGAGCGCGACGCCCAGCCCGGCCCCGGCGCAGGCGCCGTTGATGCCGACGACGAGCGGCACCGGCAGCCGGGACAGCGCGAGGATGAGCGGGTTGTACTCCTCCACGAGCACCGGCAGCGGCGCGTCGGGGTCCGCGACCGGCTCCGCCCCCGTGGTCCGGCGGACCGAGGCGTCGTTCAGGTCCTGGCCCACGCAGAACGCACGACCGGTGCCGGTGAGCAGCACGGCCCGCACCGAGTCGTCGACGGCGATGTCCCGCACCGCGGCCAGCAGCTCCCGGCGCGAGGCGGTGCTGAGCCCGCGCTGCAGCATGGTGAGCGTGGCGACTCCGGCGGAGTCCTCCCTGGTCACGGTCTCGGGCATCGTCGTCCGCCTTCTCGCGCGCAGTGGTCGGGCCGCCGGGCGCCCCTCGACGCCCACCCTGCCACGCCGGACCGCCGATGAGGGAGGACGCGGAGGAGGGTGGTGCACAACGGAACCGGCGTGTCTAAGGTGAGCCTGCCCTTCGGTCGTCCGGCTGGGGTTCGGCTCGTCCAGATCGGTCCCCCATGGATCAGGCGTTCCTCGCCAGCTTCCTGATCGGCCTCCGCGAGGGCCTCGAGGCGACGCTCGTCGTGAGCATCCTCGTCGCCTACCTCGTGAAGTCCGGCCGTCGCCGGGAGCTGCTGCCGCTGTGGGGCGGGGTCGCCGTCGCCGTCGCGCTGTCGGTGCTGTTCGGCGGGCTGCTGACCTACACCGAGACCTCGCTGCTGGCCGACTACCGCTCGCGCGAGCTGTTCGAGGCGATCGCCTCCGTGCTGGCCGTCGCGCTGGTCACCTGGATGATCTTCTGGATGCGCCGGACGGCCCGCCGGCTCAAGGGCGACCTCACCGGCCGGCTCGAGACCGCCATCGGCGTCGGCGCGCTGGCCGTGGCCGGCATCGCGTTCGTCTCGGTCATCCGCGAGGGCCTGGAGACGGCGCTGCTGTTCTACGCGGCCGCCCAGGGCGCCACCTCGACGGCGACCCCGCTGGTCGCCATCTCGCTGGGCGTCCTCACCGCGATCCTCATCGGCGTCGGCCTCTACGCCGGGGCGATCCGGGTCAACCTGTCGAAGTTCTTCACCGTCAGCGGCGTCCTCCTGGTGTTCGTCGCGGCCGGCATCCTCAAGTACGGCGTGCACGACTTCCAGGAGGCCGACGTCCTCCCGGGGCTCGACGTGATCGCGTTCGACATCTCCGGCGTCCTGGACCCCAACAGCTGGTACGGCGCGGCTCTCGCCGGGATGTTCAACATCACCGCGGCGCCCACGGTCCTCGAGACGATCGCCTACCTGGCCTACCTCGTCCCCGTGCTGGCGCTCTTCCTGTGGCCCGCGCGCTCCACCCCTGCTCCCCGGACCGGTGCGGCTCCGGGTTCCACCTCGGCCACACCGTCCTCAGACTCGGAGACCTCCCCGCATGTCCCTGCGTGACCGCCGGCTCGTCGTCGTCCCGGCCCTGGCCCTCGTCCTCCTCACCGCCGCCTGCGGATCCGACGACGGCGACGGTGGGAGCGGCGGCAGCGCCGCCGCCGACACCATCCCGGTCGCTGCCTCCGACGACGCCTGCGACGTCGGGGCCGGCGAGCTCGCCGCCGGGACGCACGAGTTCGAGGTGACCAACAGCGGGAGCAAGATCACCGAGTTCTACGTGTACGCCGAGGGCGACCGGGTGATGGCCGAGGTCGAGAACATCGCACCGGGCCTGACCCGCCCGCTGCTGGTGGAGCTGCCCGCCGGGGAGTACGAGACGGCCTGCAAGCCGGGGATGATCGGCGACGGCATCCGGAACGACCTGACGGTCACCGGCGAGTCGGCGCAGCTGTCGGAGGACGAGTCGCTGGCCCAGGCCGCCGAGGACTACCAGCGGTACGTGCAGAGCCAGACCGGCGCCCTGATCGAGCAGACGACGGCCTTCGTCGACGCGGTGAAGGCGGGGGACATCGAGGGCGCCAAGGCGCTGTTCCCGGTGGCCCGCACCTACTGGGAGCGGATCGAGCCGGTGGCCGAGATCTTCGGCGACCTCGACCCGCTGATCGACGGCCGCGAGGGCGACCAGGCCGAGGGGGAGGACTTCACCGGCTTCCACCGCATCGAGAAGGCGCTGTGGGAGACCGGGGACGTCTCCGACATGGGCCCCTACGCCGACAACCTGCTCGCCGACGTCCAGCGGATCGTGGAGCTGGCCGACGAGACCACGCTGGACCCGCTGCAGCTGGCGAACGGCGCGAAGGCGCTGCTGGACGAGGTCGCCACCGGCAAGATCACCGGCGAGGAGGACCGCTACTCGCACACCGACCTGTGGGACTTCGCCGCCAACCTCGAGGGCTCGCAGGCCGCCGTCCAGGCGCTGCGGCCCTTCCTGGAGGAGGCCGACCCCGAGCTGGTCGCCGAGATCGACGAGCGCTTCGCCGAGACCGAGGCCGAGCTCGGCCAGTACCGCGCCGGCGACGGCTGGATGCTGCACGACGAGCTCACCCAGGAGCAGCTCAAGGGCCTCAGCGACAGCATCACCGCGTTGACCGAGTCGGTCAGCCAGGTGGCGGGGGTCGTCGCCGACAAGTGACCGGAGACCACGGAACCGAGCAGGGCGCGGAGCAGCAGCCGGCGGGCGTCTCCCGCCGGCGGCTGTTCGGCTGGCTGGGTGCCGGCACCGCCGGCGTGGTGGCCGCCGGCGCGACCGGAGGCCTGATCGGCCGGTCGACGGCGCAGGAGCCCGCACCGGACGGTGCGGCGGCCGCCGACGACGCGGTCCCCTTCACCGGGGAGCACCAGGCAGGCATCGTCACCCCGGCGCAGGACCGGCTGCACTTCGTCTCCTTCGACGTCACCACGGACGACCGGGCCGAGCTCGTCGAGATGCTGAAGGCCTGGACCGACGCGGCCCGGCGCATGACGGCGGGCCGGGACGCCGGACCGGTCGGCGCCGTGGACGGCGGCCGGTACACCCCGCCGGACGACACCGGGGAGGCGATCGGGCTGCCGGCCTCGGGCCTGACCCTCACCATCGGGTTCGGCCCGACGCTGTTCACCGCGGCCGACGGCACCGACCGCTTCGGGCTGGCCGCCCGCCGTCCGGCCCCGCTGGTCGAGCTGCCGGCGTTCGCCGGTGACCAGCTCCAGCCGGCGATCAGCGGCGGGGACCTGTGCATCCAGGCGTGCGCGAACGATCCGCAGGTCGCGGTGCACGCCGTCCGCAACCTGGTGCGCCTGGGCGCCGGCGTGGTGAGCGTGCGCTGGTCGCAGCTGGGCTTCGGGCGGACGTCGTCCACGAGCACCGGGCAGACCACGCCGCGCAACCTGTTCGGCTTCAAGGACGGCACGAACAACCTCAAGGCGGAGGCGTCCGCCGGTCTGGACCGCTTCGTGTGGGTCGCCGACGGCGACAGCGGCGCCGACTGGCTGGCGGGGGGTTCCTACCTCGTCACCCGCCGGATCCGGATGCTGATCGAGCCCTGGGACACCTCGACGCTGGACGAGCAGCACCGGACGATCGGGCGCACCAAGGGCACCGGGGCGCCGCTGGGGCAGCGGGCGGAGTTCGACCCGGTCGACTTCACGAAGCAGGTCGACGGCGAGTTCGCCATCCCGGAGACCTCGCACGTCTTCCTCGCCAACCCGACGAACTCCGGGACGGCGATCCTGCGCCGCGGCTACAGCTTCGTGGACGGCTCCGACGGGCTCGGCCGGCTCGACGCGGGCCTGTTCTTCATCGCCTACCAGCGCGATCCGGAGACCGGCTTCGTCCAGGTCCAGCGGAACCTCCGCACGGACGCGATGAACGAGTACGTCCGGCACACGTCGTCGGCCGTGTTCGCCTGCCCGCCCGGGATCCGCGGCGACGACGACTGGTGGGGGCGCTCGCTCTTCGAGGGCTGACCACCCGGCGCCGGATCGCGTCACCCGCCGGCTACGCGGAGCAGTGGGCACGCCGGGCGCGCCGGGGGAGTCGCCGGGGTCACCCGGGCGCTCGGCAGGGCGGACGCGGTCTGCGGGCGATCATGGGTCCGGCCCCTGCATGTGTAGACCTCGACCGGTCTGGACACCGTCGGGGTCGGGGGAGGTCTGCCCGGACGGAGTGCCGAGCGTCCCCTGCACCAGCCGGCGAAGCATGGACAGGAGTGGCCCCCGTGGTCGAACCAGGACGACGGTGCCTGGGCGACCGGTACGAGCTCCAGCAGATGATCGCGGCTGGGGGCATGGGCCAGGTCTGGCGCGGGCTGGACACCGCCCTGCACCGCTCGGTCGCGGTGAAGGTCCTGCGCAGCGAGTACACCGGCGACCCGAGCTTCCTGGCCCGCTTCCGGGCCGAGGCCCAGCACGCGGCCTCGCTGAGCCACCCCAACGTGGCGGCTGTCTTCGACTACGGCGAGGAGACCGCCCAGGACGGGACCGGCGAGACGCTGGCCTACCTGGTGATGGAGCTGGTCGAGGGTGAGCCGCTCTCGGCGCTGATCGCCCGCGAGGGCGCGCTGGGCACCGACCGGACGCTGCGCCTGCTGCAGCAGACCGCGTTCGCCCTCGCCGAGGCGCACCGCGCCGGGCTGGTGCACCGCGACGTCAAGCCGGGCAACATCCTGGTCCAGCCCGACGGCAGCGTGAAGATCACCGACTTCGGCATCGCCTGGTCGGCCCGCAGCGTCGCCCTCACCCGGACCGGCCAGGTGATCGGGACCCCGCAGTACCTCTCGCCCGAGCAGGCGGAGGGCCGCCTCGCCTCACCGGCCAGCGACGTCTACGCGCTCGGGCTGATCGGCTACGAGTGCCTCACCGGGCGCCCGGCCTTCGACGGCGACAACGCCGTCACCATCGCGCTCAAGCAGGTGCAGCAGGAGCCCGAGCCGCTGCCGGGCGAGCTGCCGCCCGGCGTCCGCACGCTGATCAGCCGAGCCCTGGTGAAGGATCCGGCCGCGCGCATCGCGGACGGCGCCGCCTTCGGTGCCGTGCTCGACGACGTCCTGGCCGGCCGGGAGCTGGCCGAGGTGCCGGCGCCGCCCACCCAGGACGTCGCCGCGCTGCCGCCCCTGCCGCGGGATCCGGCGGACACCGGTACGTCCGTTCTCAGCCCGCCGGCACCCCGCCGCGGCCGGCGGGTGGCGCTTGCGCTGCTCCCGCTGGTCGCCCTGCTCACCGGCGCCGGCATCGCCGCCGGCGTGCTGCAGGGGCTGTCCGACGGACCACCGCCCTCCACCGCCGAGGCCGCCGAGCAGCGCGACAGCGGCAGCCTGCGGCTCACGGCCGCCGACCACATCGGCCGTCCGGTCAGCGAGGTCGCCGAGGAGCTGACCGCGCTCGGACTCGTCGTCGAGCTCAAGACGGAGATCACCGCGGACCAGCCCCGCGACCGGGTCACCGGCATCTCGCCCACGGGCCGGCAGCTACGCGCCGGCGACGTCGTCGTCGTCCGCTACGCGGTGCCCCCGGCGCGCCCGGGCGGCGGCTCCGGCGGGAGCACCCGCCCGTCCGCGCCTCACGAGGCCGTGGTCG
>JBEPZM010000199.1:0-6217 GCA_041640835.1 Blastococcus sp. | reverse complement strand
GCTACTCCGCCGAGGCGGTGCGCCGCGCCGCCGGTGCCGCCAGCCGTGCCCTGACCGGCCGCCGGACGCTGGTCAGCCTGCTCGCCGCCGTGGGTGGCCCCCCCGACGCCGAGCGGCTGCACGCCGTCGGCGAGGGCTCGCTGCTCGGCGCCTACGAGTTCACCGCCTACAAGTCCGACCTCCCCGCGAACCGGCCGCTGCCGCCGCAGGAGATCACCGTCGTCGTCCCGGGCGCCGGTGAGGCCGAGACCGCGCTGCGCCGGGCCCGCGCCGTCGCCGAGGCAGTCGTCCTCGTGCGCGACCTGGTGAACACCCCGCCGAACGACCTCTTCCCCGCCGAGCTGGCCGCCCGTGGCGCCGCCGCCGGCGAGAAGCTCGGACTCACCACCGAGATCCTCGACGAGGACGCCCTGGCCGCCGGCGGCTACGGCGGCATCCTGGCCGTCGGCGGCGGCTCCACCCGCAAGCCGCGGCTGCTCCGCCTGACCTACCGGGGCACGGGCGCCCGCAAGAAGATCGCGCTCGTCGGCAAGGGCATCACCTTCGACAGCGGCGGCATCTCGATCAAGCCCGCCGCGAAGATGGAGGACATGAAGAGCGACATGGCCGGCGCCGCGGCCGTGATCGCCACCGTGTGCCTGGTCGCCCAGCTCGGGCTGCCCGTCGAGGTCACCGCGACGGTCCCGATCGCCGAGAACCTGCCCAGCGGCACCGCCTACCGCCCGGCCGACGTCGTGACCTTCCGCAACGGCAAGAAGGCCGAGATCACCAACACCGACGCCGAGGGCCGGGTCGTCCTCGCCGACGCCATCGCGCGCGCGGCCGAGGACCGGCCCGACGCCCTGCTCGAGACCTCGACGCTGACCGGCGCCCAGACCGTGGCGCTCGGCGGCCGCACCGCCGGTGTCATGGGCAGCGACGACCTGCGCGACGCCGTGATCACCGCCTCGCGGCGCGCCGGCGAGTCGATGTGGCCGATGCCGCTGCCCCCCGAGCTCCGGCGCGGGCTGGACTCGTCGGTGGCCGACTTCGTCAACGCCAACACCGACCGCCTGGGCGGGATGCTGGTGGGCGGCCACTTCCTCAAGGAGTTCGTGCCCGCCGACCTGCCGTGGGCGCACATCGACATCGCCGGCCCGAGCTACAACACCGGCGGGCCGTGGGGCTACACGCCCAAGGGCGGCACCGGCGTCCCCGTGCGCACCCTGCTGGCCACCATCGAGGCCCTCATCGCCGACTCGTGACGTGCTGGAACGGCCACCGGCAGGGCCCCGCCGCGAGCTAGCGAGTGGTGGGGGGCCGGTGGTCCTTCGACCAGTCGCGCATGCGCTGGGGATAGCCGGTGACCTGCGCGTCGTAGACCGGGATCGACAGGTCGCGGGAGAGCTTCCGGGCGACGTCGGGGCCGTCGATGCGCCGCCGGGTCCACTCGCCGTCGGCGGCCACCAGCACGATCGTGGTCTCGGTGACCGCCGTGCGCGGCTCGACGTACCCCTCGACGCCGCGGCGCGAGGCGACGAACTGCTCGAGATGGGTCAGGTCGGCGCGGTGCGAGCCGCGGTCCAGGGTGCCCCGCCGCCCGTCGTCCCTGGCCCGGCCGGGACGACGACGCCCCCGGCCGCGCAGCCGGTCGAACAGCCCCATGGCGTCTCTCCCGTTCTCCGTGACGCGCCGACCGACCCTCGTGATCATCGGCACGCTCGGGAAGGCAACGGCGCTCCGGGCCGCGTCGTTCCCGGAGTGGCAGGATGGTCCCGAGGCCCCGCCCGCTCGAGCGGGGCCAGACACCGCACCTGAGGAGCAGAACTCGTGAGCGCACCCACGTCCCCCGCCGACCTGGTCATCCTCGGCGGTGGCTCGGGTGGATACGCCGCGGCGTTCCGGGCTTCCGAGCTCGGCCTGAACGTCGTCCTCATCGAGAAGGACAAGGTCGGCGGCACCTGCCTGCACCGCGGCTGCATCCCCACCAAGGCACTGCTGCACGCCGGCGAGGTGGCCGACCTGGCCCGCGACGGCGAGCAGTTCGGCGTGAAGACGTCGCTGGCCGGCATCGACATGGACGGCGTCAACGCCTACAAGGACGGCGTCATCGCCAAGCTCTACAAGGGGCTGCAGGGCCTGGTGAAGGCCCGCAAGATCACCTACGTCGAGGGCGAGGGCCGGCTCACGTCCCCCACCACGGTCGAGGTGAACGGCCAGTCCTACGAGGGCAAGCACATCCTGCTGGCCACCGGCTCCTACGCCCGCAGCCTCCCCGGGCTCGACATCGACGGCACCAAGGTCATCACCAGCGACCACGCGCTGAACCTGGACCGGGTGCCCGCCTCGGCGATCATCCTCGGCGGCGGCGTCATCGGCTGCGAGTTCGCCAGCGCGTGGAAGTCCTTCGGCGTCGACGTCACCATCGTCGAGGCACTCCCCCACCTCGTCCCGCTCGAGGACGAGTCCTCCTCGAAGCTGCTCGAGCGCGCCTTCCGCCGTCGCAAGATCGCCTTCGAGCTGGGCAGCCGCTTCTCCGGCGTCCAGACCACCGAGAACGGCGTCAAGGTCTCGCTGGAGAACGGCAAGGAGATCGAGGCCGAGCTGCTGTTGGTCGCCGTCGGCCGCGGCCCGGTCAGCCAGGGCCTCGGCTACGAGGAGGCCGGCGTGCAGATGGACCGCGGCTACGTCCTGGTCGACGAGTACTGCTCGACCAACCTCCCGACCGTCTCCGCCGTCGGCGACCTCATCCCCACCCTGCAGCTGGCCCACGTCGGCTTCGGCGAGGGCATCCTCGTCGCCGAGAAGGTCGCCGGGCTGAACCCCGCCCCGATCGACTACGCCGGCGTCCCGCGGATCACCTACTCCGACCCCGAGGTCGCCTCGGTCGGCCTCACCGAGGCCCAGGCCAAGGAGCGCTACGGCGAGGTCAAGTCCCTCACCTACGACCTCGCCGGCAACGGCCGCAGCCAGATCCTCAAGACCACCGGCGCGGTCAAGCTGATCCAGGCGCCCGACGGTCCGATCGTCGGCATCCACATGGTCGGCAGCCGGGTCGGCGAACTCATCGCCGAGGCCCAGCTCATCTACAACTGGGAGGCCGAGGCCGACGACGTCGCCAGCCTCATCCACCCGCACCCGACCCAGAGCGAGGCGCTGGGCGAGGCCCACCTGGCCCTCGCCGGCAAGCCGCTGCACGTCCACGGCTGACCCGCACACCCCACCTGCCCAGCGCCACGAAGGAGTCCTGCCCCGATGCCGACGTCCGTCACCATGCCCGCCCTGGGCGAGAGCGTCACCGAGGGCACGGTCACCCGATGGCTCAAGCAGGAGGGTGAGCAGGTCGAGGTCGACGAGCCCCTCCTCGAGGTGTCGACCGACAAGGTCGACACCGAGATCCCCTCGCCCGCCGCGGGCGTGCTGACCAAGATCCTGGTCGCCGAGGACGAGACCGTCGACGTCGGCGCCGAGCTGGCCGTCATCGGTGGCGACGGCGGTGGCGACGGCGGCGGCCAGGCCGCTCCGCCGGCGTCGGCCGAGGACGCCGACACCCCGCAGACGCCCGACCAGCAGGTCGAGGACGCCGCACCCGAGGCTCCGGCCGAGCAGCCGGCCGAGCAGCCCGCCGCCCAGCAGGAGGAGCCCCCGGCCGCCCCTGCCGACGGCGGCTCCGGTGGCGGCGAGGGCACGCCGGTCACCATGCCGGCGCTCGGCGAGAGCGTCACCGAGGGCACCGTCACCCGCTGGCTCAAGGCGGTGGGTGACGAGATCACCGCCGACGAGCCGCTGCTCGAGGTCTCCACCGACAAGGTCGACACCGAGATCCCCGCGCCGGTCAGCGGCACGCTGCTCGAGATCACGGTGAACGAGGACGAGACCGTCGACGTCGGCGCCCAGCTGGCCGTCATCGGCACCGGCTCCGCCGGCGGTGCGGCCCCCGCCCAGGAGGCCCCCAAGCAGGAGGCCCCCAAGCAGGAGGCGCCGAAGCAGGAGGCCCCCGCCGAGGAGAAGCCGCAGGCAGCTCCGGAGGCCAAGCCGGCCGCGACCACGACGACGCAGCCCGGTGGCGACTACGGCGCCAGCGGCGCCCAGCCGGCCACCTCGCCGACCTCCGCCCCGGCGCCCCAGGTGGCCCCGCAGGCCCCGGCCGGTCAGCCGTCCGGCGACGGCGACGGCGGTGGCAGCTACGTGACGCCGCTGGTGCGCCGGCTGGCCGCCGAGCGCGGGGTGGACCTGTCCTCGGTCACCGGCAGCGGTGTCGGTGGACGCATCCGCAAGCAGGACGTCCTCGCGGCCGCGGAGAAGGCGTCCGCGCCGGCTCAGGCGTCGGCTCCGTCGTCGGCTCCGGCCGCCGCCTCGGGTGGGCAGCGCACCCCGTCGCCCGCCGCCACGCAGGACACCTCGCTGCGCGGCCGCACGGAGAAGATGTCCCGCCTGCGCACGGTCATCGCCAAGCGCATGGTCGAGTCGCTGCAGGTCAGTGCCCAGCTGACCACGGTCGTCGAGGCCGACGTCACGCGGATCGCGCACCTGCGGCAGCAGGCCAAGGGCGACTTCGAGGCCCGCGAGGGCGTCAAGCTCTCGTTCCTGCCGTTCTTCGCCAAGGCCGCGGTCGAGGCGCTCAAGGTCCACCCGTCGGTGAACTCCTCGATCGACCAGGCGGCGGGCACGGTCACCTACCACGACGCCGAGAACCTGGGCGTCGCCGTGGACACCGAACGCGGCCTGCTGGTTCCGGTCATCCACGACGCCGGCGACCTGAGCCTGGGCGGCATCGCCCGCAAGATCGCTGACCTCGCGGAGCGCACCCGCTCCAACAAGGTCACCCCTGACGAGCTGGGCGGCGGCACCTTCACGCTGACCAACACCGGCAGCCGGGGCGCCCTGTTCGACACGCCGATCATCAACCAGCCGCAGGTGGCGATCCTCGGCGTCGGCTCGGTCGTCAAGCGGCCCGTCGTCATGGAGGACGCGGAGCTCGGGGAGGTCATCGCCGTCCGGTCGATGGTCTACCTGGCGCTGACCTACGACCACCGCATCGTCGACGGCGCCGACGCCGCCCGCTTCCTCACCACGGTGAAGGAGCGGCTGGAGTCCGGGCAGTTCCAGGGCGAGCTCGGCCTCGCCTGACAGCACCTCGATCAGGGCCTCGGCGGCAGCCGGGGCCCTGATCGCGTCCGGGGGGACCGAAGGAGGTAGCTCGTGAAGATCGCCGTGGCCGGAGCCTCCGGCCTCATCGGGGGCGCGCTCGTCCCCGCCCTGCGCGCCGACGGCCACGAGGTGCGGCAGCTCGTGCGCCGCACCCCGCGCACGGTCGACGAGCACCGGTGGGATCCCCAGCACCGCCGCATCGACCCCTCGGTGCTCCGCGACGTCGACGCGGTGATCAACCTCGCCGGCGCACCTATCCGGCCGCGTCCCTGGACCCGTGGGTACCGGCACGAGCTGGTGAACAGCCGGCTGGACGCCACCGCGACGATCAGCCAGGCGCTCGCCGCCGCCGCGGCCGACGACCCGTCCCGCCCGCGGGTGCTGCTCAACGCCTCGGGCATCGGCTACTACGGCGACACGGGACCGGCGGAGATCCGGGAGGACGCGCCTCCCGGCCAGGACTTCCTCGCCCAGCTGTGCGTGCGGTGGGAGGGCGCCACCGCCGCGGCTGCCGACGCAGGTGTGCGGGTGGTGCTGCTGCGCACCGGGCTCGTCCTGGCTGCCGACGCGATGCTGATCAAGGTGCTGGGCCTGGTGTTCCGGCTCGGTCTCGGTGGCCGGCTGGGCTCCGGGCAGCAGTACTGGCCGTGGATCAGCCTCGACGACGAGATCGGCGCGATGCGGCACCTGCTCACCGCGGACGTCTCCGGACCGGTCAACCTGGCCGCGCCCGCGCCGGCCACCAACGCCGAGTTCACCCGCGTCATGGGCCGCGTGCTCTCCCGGCCCACGCCGCTGCCGGTGCCCGCGTTCGCCGTCTCCGCCGGGCTCGGCGAGTTCGGCCGGGCCAGCGTCATCGGGGGCCAGCGCGCGGTACCCGCGAAGCTCCTGGAGTCGGGGTACGCCTTCGCCGACACCGACCTGGAGAAGACGCTGCGCGCGGCCCTCGGCCGGGGCTGAACCCGCACGCTCAGCCGAGCCGCTCGGCGCGCTCGATCCGCCAGCCCTCCGGCGTGCGGACCAGCACGACGCGGGCGGGTGCCGGCGCCCGCGCGGGCTCGGTGCGCAGGGCGGGCCCGGCCGGGTC
>JBEPZM010000198.1:0-6298 GCA_041640835.1 Blastococcus sp. | reverse complement strand
GTCACGTGCACCACGAGCAGGCCCAGACCCCGGCGAGCGGCGCACTCCGCCGCGTGGACCGCGGCCCGCATGGAGGAGTCGGAGCCGTCGACCCCGGCCACCACCCGCCCCGCAGCGGAGATCGTCGTCGTCGCGGTCACCGGACACCTCCCGTCGCCGGAACGGCCTCCGCCGTCCCCTCCGCAGTCTGCACCCGGGCGTCTGCACGCACCCCCTCCGCGGTGGCACCATGGGCCGCGGATCCGGGGGAGCGCCGGGGCGCTCGCCCCCGCGCACCGGCCGGCGGAGGGATGGAAGCCCGTGGCCACCAGCCAGCAGTTCCCGCGGCCGCGCCGACCCGAGCCCGTGCTCATCACCGAGGCGCGGGTCAGCCAGGTCGACCAGCACGCCGCGCGGAAGAAGCGCTACGCGCTCACCATGCTCGTCCGCGGCATCTCGCTGGTCCTGGCGGCGGTCTTCTACCAGACGGTGTGGCTGATGCTGATCTTCGCGTTCCTGGGCACGGTGCTGCCCTGGGTCGCGGTGATCATGGCCAACGACGGGCCGCCGAAGAAGCGGCAGCACGTCAACCGCTACGTCGCCGGCCCGGACCGGCAGCTGGAGAGCAAGCCGCACCGCGTCATCGAGGGCTGAACGACTCCGACGCTCCTCAGACCTCCGCGGTCACCGGGGCGGTGACGTGGTGCCGCCCGATCGGCAGCATCAGCGGCCGGCCCGAGATCGGGTCGGCGATCACCCGGCTCTCCAGGCCGAAGACCGCGCGCACGCAGTCCTCGGTCAGCACGGTGGAGGGCTCGCCGGCCGCGTGGATCCGGCCCGACTCCAGCGCGACCAGGTGGTCGGCGTACCGCGCGGCCAGGTTGAGGTCGTGCAGCACCATCACGATCGTCGTGCCCCGCACGCGGTTGAGGTCGGTGAGCAGGTCGAGCACCTCGATCTGGTGGCTCACGTCGAGGAACGTCGTCGGCTCGTCCAGCAGCAGCAGGTCGGTCTGCTGGGCGAGCGCCATGGCGATCCACACCCGCTGGCGCTGGCCGCCCGACAGTTCGTCCACGGCGCGCTCGGCCAGCTCCGTCGTCTGGGTCGCCTCCAGCGCCGCGGCGACCGCCGCGTCGTCCTCCCGGCTCCACCGCGAGAAGACCCCCTGGTGCGGGTGCCGGCCGCGGCCGACCAGGTCGGAGACGGTGATGCCCTCCGGGGCGATCGGCGACTGCGGCAGCAGGCCGAGGGTCCGGGCCAGCTCCTTGGCCGGCATCCGGTGCACCGCCCGGCCGTCGAGCAGCACCCGGCCGGCGCGCGGGGCCAGCAACCGGGACATCGAGCGCAGCAGGGTCGACTTGCCCGAGGCGTTGGCGCCGACGATCGCAGTGATCCGGCCCGCCGGGACGGCGAGATCGAGCCCCTCGATGACGGTCCGCTCGCCGTAGGCGAGCGTGAGCTCCTCGGCGACGAGGGCATGGGTCCGAGTCATAGCGAGCCTCCGGCCCGGTTGGTGCGGATGATCAGGTAGATCAGGTACGGGGCGCCGAGCACGCCGGTGACGACGCCGACCGGGAACCGGGTGTCCAGCGCGAACTGGCCGACGAGGTCCGCGACCAGGACCAGCAGGGCCCCGACGAGGGCAGCGGGCACCAGCAGCGAGCCGTTCGGCCCGACGATCCGCGCCGCGATCGGGCCCGCGAGGAACGACACGAAGGCGATCGGCCCGCAGGCCGCCGTCGCGAACGCGACCAGACCCACCGCGGTGATGATCGCGATCACCCGCGTGCGCTCGACCCGCACGCCCAGCGCGGCGGCGGTGTCGTCGCCGAGCTGCAGCGCGGACAGGTTCTTGGTCTGACCCAGCAGGACCGGGCCGAGCACCGCCAGGGCGATGAGGGCCGGGGTGACCGTCGTCCAGGAGGTGCCGTTGAGGCTCCCGGTCAGCCAGCGCAGCGCCTCCTGGTAGTCCCACTGGCCGGCCCGCGAGAGCACGTACTGGATGACGCTGTTGAGCATCGCGCCGACGCCGATGCCGATCAGGATCAGCCGGGTGCCGGCCACGCCGTCCTTGAAGGCGAGCACGTAGATCAGCAGCGCGACGCCGAGGGCCGCGGCGACGGCGAGGCTCGAGACGGCCGTCCCGTCGAGGGAGAAGACGACGATGCCGACGACGGCCGCGGCGCTGGCGCCCGAGCTGATGCCGATGACGTCCGGGCTGGCCAGTGGGTTGCGCAGCATCGTCTGGAAGGTGACGCCGGCCAGCCCGAAGCTCAGCCCGGCGACCACGGCGAGGACACCGCGGGGGAGGCGGAGCCGGCCGACGGTGAACGACGCGCCTGGCACCTTCTCGCCCAGGACCACCCGCCAGACCTCGCCGGGCGGGTAGAAGGTCCGGCCGACCATGAGGGTCGCGGCGAACGCGACGACCACGAGCACGGCCAGGACGACGATCACCAGCCGGCGGCGGGAGGCGCGACGGGTCCGCTGGCCGGCGACGACGTCGACGGCGACGTCCGGCGGGGCGGCGAGGGCGGTCACAGCTCACGCACCTTCTGCCGGCGCACGACGGCGATGAAGAACGGGGCGCCGATCAGCGCGGTAATGATGCCGACGTCCAGCTCCCCGGGCCGGGCGACGATGCGGCCGAGCACGTCGGAGGCGGTCACCAGGCAGGCGCCGGTGAGGGCGCTGAACGGCAGCAGCCAGCGGTGGTCGACGCCGACCAGCAGCCGGCACAGGTGCGGGACCACGAGCCCGACGAACCAGATCGGGCCGGCGACGGCGGTGGCCGCGCCGCAGAGCAGCACCGAGCCCAGGGCGGCGAGACCGCGGGCCAGGGCGACGCGCGTCCCGAGGCCGGCGGCGAGCTCGTCGCCCAGGGCCAGGGAGTTCAGGCTGCGGGCCGAGAGCAGGCTGATCACCAGGCCGACCGCGAGGAAGGGCAGCACCGGGGTGATCGTGGCGCCGGTCGCCCCGCCCACACCGCCCACCTGCCAGGACTGCACGCTGGCGGCGATGTCGCCGCGGGGCAGCGCGATGGCGGTGATGAACGAGGTCAGCGCCGCCGCGGTGGCCGCGCCGGCCAGCGCGAGCTTCAGCGGCGTGGGGCCGCCGCGGCCCAGCGAGCCGACGGCATAGACGAAGACCGCCGCGAGCGCGGCGCCGAAGATGGCCGTGAAGATGATGCTGATCGCGCTGAACAGGCCGAACCAGGCCAGCCCGGCGACGACCGCGAGCGAGGCGCCCATGTTGATGCCGAGGACGCCCGGGTCGGCCAGCGGGTTGCGGGTGACGCCCTGCATCACCGCGCCCGCGAGCCCGAGCGCCGCACCGACGAGGACGGCCAGGAACGTGCGGGGGATGCGCTTGGTGACCGCCGCCTCCGCGACGGTCTCCTGCGAGCCGCCGAGGGCGGCGACGATGTCGCCCCAGCCGACGCCGCGCGAGCCGATCGCCACCGAGGCGGCCATCAGCAGGACGAGCGCCGCCAGGACGACGAGCAGCCAGAGGAACCGGACCGACCCCGGGCGCCGCCGGGTGGCGGCGTCCGAGGTCGGGACGGACAGGACCGAGGTCACGAGGAGATCGTCACGCCGGCTGTCAGGAGGCCTTGTCGGCGGCCTCGGCCAGCATGGCCACGTAGTCCTCGAGAACCCAGGAGATCGCCAGCGGCGTCGGGTTGGCGGCCGTGCCCAGCGGATTGTCGGGCAGCAGCACGATCGCGCCGTTCTTCACCGCGGGCATCTGGGAGAGCAGCGGGTCGGCGTTCAGCGCGTCCACCAGCTCCTGGTCGCCGTAGGTGACGATCAGCTCGACGTCGTCCAGGGTGTCGATCTGCTCGGCGCTGATGGTCCCGGAGAACTTCTCCGGGTCGGTGGAGACCTCCTGCACGCTGGCGGGGGTCGACAGGCCGAGGTCCTCGAAGAAGGCGCTGCGGGTGTCGTACGGCGTGTAGAAGCTGACCTCGCTGAGGTCGGTGGTGTCGACGTGGGTGAGGAACATCGTCGCCGCGCCCTCCAGCTGCGGGTACTCGCCGACGGTGTCGGTGATCTCCTGCTCGAGGTCGGCGATCAGCTCCTCGCCCTCGTCGGCCATGCCCATGCCGGCGGAGTTGATCTCGATCATGTCCCGCCACGAGGTGGCCCAGGGGCCCTCGGGGTAGGCGACGACCGGGGCGATCTCGCTGAGGGTGTCGTAGTCCTCCTGCGTGAGCCCGGAGTAGCCGGCGAGGATCACGTCGGGCTCGGTGTCGGCGACCGCCTCGAAGTCGATGCCGTCGGTCTCGTCGAAGAGCACCGGGACCTCGGCGTCGAGCTCCTCGAGCTTCTCGGTCACCCAGGGGAGCAGGCCGTCGCCGTCGTCGTCACCGAAGTTGGCGGCGGCCATGCCGACCGGCACGACGCCGAGCGCCAGGGGCACCTCGTGGTTCGCCCACGCGACCGTGGCCACGCGCTGGGGCTTCTCGTCGATGGTGGTGGTGCCGAGCGCGTGCTCGATGGTGATCGGCGAGAAGTCGCCGGAGCCCGAGGACTCCGAGTCGGAGTCCTCGCCGCAGGCGGCGAGGCCGCCGATCAGGAGAGTGGCGGCAGCGAGAGCGACCAGTCGTGGTGCGCGGTGCATGGTGTCCTTCCGGCGTGCTGCGGGCGCGGGTCAGCGCCGCAGGGGATCTGGTCGTCGGTGGCGCTCCGGGGCGCGCGCACGGGATGTCGGCCGGGCGGCACGCTGGGGTGGATCGCCGGAGGGGCATGCCGACAGAGCCAGGATGGTCAGGTGAGGCTCGCCTAACCTAAGCGGGCTGCTCGATGCTGTCCATCACGGAACGGTCACGATCGCCGGCGGCCCTGTCATCATGGGCACCGGCACGGTGGCGCCCGGATCCCGGGCTGCGACCGGCGAACGGACCACGAAGGAGATCCCAGTGAGCAGCAGCGACATCCTCGAGCGGCCCGACGTCCGCGATGCCGACACCGGCAGCGCGAACGAGGTCTTCCACTACGTGCGGAAGAACAAGATCGCCGAGAGCGCCGTCATGGGCACGATGGTCGAAGCCCTCTGTGGCGAGGTCTTCCCGGTGACCAAGACCCCCAAGCCCGGCAGCCCGGTGTGCCCGGCCTGCAAGGAGGTCTACCAGCAGCTCAAGAAGGACTGAGCAGCGGCGCACCTCGTCGTCCTCCGGACGACACCGCGGCCAGGAGCCGTCCCCCAGCTGCCTGGAGCCCCTTCCCGCATCTTCGGCGGGACCCTCCGGGCCCGCGCCGATGCTGCGGAGTCGCTTCGCTCCTAGCTTCCGTTCAACCTTCGGGCCTCCTCGGCCAGCTTGGCCTCGCGGCGGGCACGGCGGCGGGGGTCGTGGCGGCGCAGGGGGGCCGGCCAGCGGGCCTGGATCGTGGCGTTGAGCTCGGCGCCCAGCAGGACGGCCATGCCGAAGAAGAAGCAGAACAGCAGGATGCCGATGGGCGCGGCCAGGGCGCCGTAGGGCAGCGCCGCGGTGAGCACGTCGGCGACGTAGGTCCGCAGCACGAGGGCGGCCACCATGAAGAAGCCGAGCGCCAGCACTGCCCCGGGCAGGTGCCGGCTCCACGGCAGCCGGTTGGGCAGCGTCACGTTGTAGAAGCTGGTCAGCGCCAGCAGCAGCCCGACGAGCACCAGCGGCCAGTAGATGCCGTTGATGAGCACCGTCGCCACCGGCTGCCAGTCCGTGGGCAGCAGGTCGACCAGCACCCCGCGGCCGAGCACCAGCAGCGGCAGGGTCAGGACGGCGACCACCATGCCGACGATGAACAGCCACAGCGCCTTGAGCCGGGTGCGGATCGGCCCGCGGACGTCGCGCTGGTCGTAGGCGATGACCGTCGTGTTCATGAAGGTCGCCGTCGCCGAGGATCCGGCCCACAGCGAGAGCAGGAAGCCCAGGCTGACGACGTCGAGCCGGCCGGAGCTGAGGATGTCGTTCAGCGTCGGCGCGACCAGCGAGTCGACGACGTCGGGCGTGAGCACCTCGGCCGAGGCGCTGAGCAGGTTGTCCTCGATCTGCCGGACCGCGTCGGCGCCGATCAGGTCGCCGAGGTAGCCCAGCGACCCGAGCAGCCCGATCAGCAGCGGCGGCACGGAGAGGATCTGCCAGAAGGCCGCCTCGCCGGACAACCCCAGGATCCGGTCCTGCCACGCCTTCGCCAGGGTGCGGCCGAGCACCTGGAGCGGCACGCGGACGACGGCCGGCCACGAGCCCAGCCGCTCCCGGGGCCGATCCGCGATCCGGGTCGCCCCCGACCCCTCGGCGTCCGGCCCGTCGGCCGGGGGCGCGCCGGGGGCGTCCCCG
>JBEPZM010000197.1:0-6333 GCA_041640835.1 Blastococcus sp. | reverse complement strand
GGCAGCGGCGGACGACGGACCGGCTCAGTGCCCGCGGTCGGGGCGTCCGGCGGCGACGGGTCGGTCGCGGTGCCGGGGGCAGCAGGCGTCCCGGGGCGCGCGGGGGCGGCGTCGGCGGCTACGTCAGAGGCCACTGCGACTCCCGCTGGTTCGAGGAGAGGGGGAACCCCCTCCATGCTAGCGGGGCGGGGCACCGGACCGTCGCGTGCGGCCCGGCCCCCACCCCCGGTCAGGTGGTCCAGAGGGCGTGGACCGTGTGCGGCGCCATCCGCTCCCGGCCACCGAGTGCGGCGAGCTCGACGACGACCGACACCGCGGTGACCACCCCGCCCAGCTGCTCGACCAGGGCGACGGCGGCGGTGAGCGTGCCGCCGGTGGCGAGCACGTCGTCGACCACGAGCACCCGCTGGCCCGGGCGGATCGCGTCCGAGTGCAGCTCCAGCGTCGCGGTGCCGTACTCGAGCACGTAGTCGGCCGAGATGCGCTCGCGCGGCAGCTTGCCGGCCTTGCGGACCAGGACGACGCCCACGCCGGCGGACAGCGCGACGGCTGCGGCGAGCAGGAAGCCGCGTGCCTCGACACCGACGACGACGTCGAACGCGGGCGCGGCCCCGTCGGTGCCGGCCAGGGCGGCCGCCCGGGGGTCGGAGTCCGCCGGGGCGGCCAGCCCATCGACCACCCGCGCGAAGGCCGGCCCGTCGGCGAAGACCGGCGTCAGGTCGCGGAAGAGCACGCCCGGCTCCGGATGGTCGGGCACGTCGACGGTGAAGGAGGCGATCAGCTCGTCCAGCGGCAGCTGCACCGCCTCCTCCGCGGCGGCGCTCACCGGCGCTTCTTCCCCGGACGATTGCCGCCGGGACGCTGCGGGCGGGCGCCGGGACGCGGTGCCGCGGTGGCACCGGAGGCCTCCGGCCGCACCGAGGACGGCGACTCGACCACGACGTCGGCCGGGACGGCGTCGGGCAGCTCCGCGACGGCGGTGCCGCCCCCCGTGGCGGGACGGCGGGCGCGCCGGGCGCTGGCCACGGGACCGGCGACGGTCACCCCACCGGTCTGACGGGCCGCGGACGAGCGACGGGCGAGCACGCGGCGGCGCAGCGCCTGCACCTCGGGCTCGCGCTCCTTGAGGTCGGCCACGATCGGCGTCGCCAGGACGATCGACGAGTACGCGCCCGCCGCCAGCCCGACGAACAGCACCAGCGCGAGGTCCTTGAGCGTGCCCACGCCCAGCAGCCCGGCGCCGACGAAGAGCAGCCCGGCCACCGGCAGCAGCGCGATCACCGTCGTGTTGATCGACCGCATGAGGGTCTGGTTGACCGCCAGGTTCGCGGCCTCGCCCCACGTCATGCGCGCCGACTTGTCGAGGTCCTTGACGTTCTCGTCGACCTTGTCGAAGACGACGACGGTGTCGTAGAGCGAGAAGCCCAGGATGGTGAGGAACCCGATGACGGTGGCGGGTGACACCTCGAACCCGATCAGCGCGTAGATGCCGGCGGTGACGACGATGTCGTGCACGAGGGCGGCCATCGCACCGATCGCCATCTTGGGCTGGAAGCGCACGGCCAGGAAGAGCACCACGACGACGAGGAAGACGACGAGTGCGACGAGTGCCTGGTCGGTGATGTTGCGGCCCCAGTCGGCGCTGACCGACTCCGGGCTGACCTGGTCGGCGTCCACGCCGGCGGCATCGGCGATCGCCGTGACGACGGAGCGCTCCGCGTCGCCGTCGAGCGCCTCGGTGCGCAGCAGGACGGTGTCCCCACCGACGATCTGCGCCGAGGCGACCTCCGCGCCGGCGTCCTCGGCGGCGGTGCGCACCTCCTCGAGCTGCTGCTCGGAGCCCGGGAGCCGGAAGCTGTTCCCGCCCTCGAAGTCGATCCCGAAGTTGAAGCCCCGGAACACCATCGCGGCGAGGGACAGGAGCAGCACCACGGCGGTGACCTTGTAGATCAGCCGGCTCTTGCCGACGACGTCCAGGCCGGCCTCGCCGTTGTAGAGCCGGTGCGCCAGCGAGGCCCGCGGCATCCGGGTCAGGTCGCCGCCGCCCTCGCGCGGCAGACCGGCCTCGGCGAGGTCGTCGTCCCCCATCGCCGCGGCGGCCTCGGTGCCGGCGTCCTCGGCGTCGCGTGCCTCGTCGGCTGCGGTGCCCACCGGGACGGGCTCGTCCTCCGGCCGCTGTCCGTCGTCCAGCGCGTCGCGGGTCATGAAGTGCTCCTGTTCTGCGCGGGGGCGCCGGCTGTGGCGCCGACCAGCTCGCGGTCCATGCGCGACGTCGACGTCCAGCCGGACTTGTCGACCTGTCCCAGGCCGGAGATGCGGCCGCTGCCGAACCACTTGTAGCGGGAGAGCACCGCCATCAGCGGGTGGGTGAAGAGGAAGACGACCACCAGGTCGAGGACCGTGGACATGCCGAGGGTGAAGGCGAAGCCCTTCACGTCGCCGATGGCGAGCACGTAGAGGATCGCCGCGGCCAGGAAGCTCACCGTGTCGGCGGAGAGGATCGTCCGGCGGGCGCGGACCCACGCCCTCGGCACGGCCGAGCGCAGGCTGCGGCCCTCGCGGATCTCGTCCTTGAGCCGTTCGAAGTAGACGACGAAGGAGTCGGCGGTGATGCCGAGGGAGACGATGAACCCGGCGATGCCGGCCAGGCTGAGCGTGAAGCCGATCTCCCGGCCCAGCACCACCAGGACCCCGTAGACGACGACGCCCGCGAGTACCAGGCTGGCGATCATGACCAGCCCGAGGGCCCGGTAGTAGAGGAGCGAGTACAGGAAGACCAGGCCGATCCCGATGGCACCGGCGAGCAGCCCGGCCTGCAGCTGCTCCTCACCGAGCTCGGTGGAGATCGACTGGGCGGTGGCCTGGGTGAAGCTCAGCGGCAGGGCGCCGTACTTGAGCTGGTTGGCCAGCTCGGTGGCCGTCTCCTGGTCGAAGTCGCCGGTGATCTCGGTCGTGCCGCCGAGGATGGCGCCCTGCACCGTCGGTGCGGAGATGACCCGGCCGTCCAGGGTGATGGCGACCGCGTTGCCGACGTTGGCGGCGGTGAACTCGCCCCACTGGGCGCCGCCCTCGTTGGTGAAGTCGAGGTTGACGACCCACTCGCCGGTACCGGTGCGGGTGCCGGCCGAGGCGTCGGACACGGCGGTGCCCTCGACGACGGCGGGGCCGAGCAGGTACTTCGTCGTGCCGTCCACGCTGCAGGCCGCGACGTGGTCCTCGGGCAGAGCGGTGTCGCTCGTCGCCGTGTCGCCGCAGGTCAGCGCCTCGAGGGCGACCTGTGCCTCTTCCTGGGTGACCGGCGGGGCGTCGGGATCCCGGGCCGGGGCCTGGTCGGCCTCGCCGTCGGGCGTCTCCTCGGTCGGCGCCTCGGTCGGCTCGGCGCCGTCGGTCGGAGCGGCCGGGTCGGTCGGAGCGGCCGGGTCGGTCGGAGCGGCCGGGTCGGTCGGGGCGGCCGGGTCGGTGGGCTCCGCGCCCTCGGTGGGCTCGGCCTCCTCGGCGGGCGTGGCCTCGGCGGGGAGAGGCGCGCCCAGCACGGGGCGGAAGCGCAGCTGGGCGGTCTGGCCCAGCTCGCGGGCCTGGTCGCCGTCGTCCCCGGGGACGGAGATGACGATGTTCGAGTCGCCCTCGGTCACGACCTCGGCCTCGGCGACACCGAGACCGTTGACCCGCTGCTCGATGATCTGGCGGGCGAGCTCGAGGTCCTCGCTGTCGGGGGCCTGGCCGTCGGGCGTGCGGGCGGTGAGCGTGACGGTCGTGCCGCCCCGCAGGTCCAGCCCGAGCTGCGGCGTCCGGTCGGAGCCGGCGAAGAAGACCAGCCCGTAGAGGACGGCCACGATGAGGATGAACGCGCCGAAGTACCGGCGCGCCGGCAGGGAGCGGTTGGCCACGGGTTCTCCCCAGCTCAGAGGGTGTCGTCGGCCGGGCGTCCGCCGGCCGTGCCGGGCGCGTCGTCGCCCGGGATCCCGGTGACCGGCTGGCGGATCTCGAGGATCGCCGGGCGGACGAACGTGACGACGACGCCGGGGGCGAGCTCGAGGTCGACGGTCGTCTCGTCGAGCCGGGCCACGGTGCCGTGGATGCCGCTGGTGGTCATCACCGGCGTGCCGACGGTCAGCGACTCCTGCAGCTTCTGCGCCCGCGCCTGCATGGTCCGGCGCTGGCGTGCGGGGAGCACGAACAGCAGCACCGCCAGCACGGCCAGGATGATGAAGGGGAACAACTCCACGACAGGTGTGCCTCTCTACCGCGCGTGGTACTCCGCGGTCGGTGCGGCCCGGGGGCCGCTCGGGTACGTCGGTCGCCGAGGCGAAGCTGGAGGACGGCGCGCGGCGACCCGGTGGGGCGCGCACGGCCGCGGCCTCTCAGTTTGCGCGCCAGCGCCCCGGAGTCTAGGCGTCGAAGAGCGGCTCTGACGACGAGCCTGCGCCCTGTGGGTCTGCTGTGACCCGCCCGAGCGGAATCCCACCGCGGGGCACCGCGAGCCCGAGGTGCCGCCAGGCCGCCTCGGTCGCGACCCGCCCGCGCGGGGTACGCGCGAGCAGCCCGGCACGGACGAGGAACGGCTCGCACACCTCCTCGACCGTGTGCGGCTCCTCCCCCACGGCGACGGCGAGGGTGGAGACGCCCACGGGGCCGCCGCCGAACTTCGTCACGAGCGCCTCGAGGACCTCGCGGTCGAGCCGGTCCAGCCCGAGGTGGTCCACGTCGTAGAGGGCGAGCGCGGCCTGGGCCACGGTCCGGGTCACCCGGCCGTCGGCCTCCACCTCGGCGTAGTCGCGGACCCGTCGCAGCAGCCGGTTGGCGATGCGCGGGGTGCCGCGCGAGCGCCCGGCGATCTCCGCCGACCCCTCGTCGGTCAGCTCGACGCCCAGCAGGTCGGCGCTGCGGGCCAGCACCAGCTGCAGCTCGGCCGGCTCGTAGAACTCCATCTGCCCGACGAACCCGAACCGGTCGCGCAGCGGCCCGGTCAGCAGCCCGGCGCGTGTGGTGGCGCCGACCAGGGTGAACGGGTTGATCTCCAGCGGGATGGCGGTGGCCCCGGGCCCCTTGCCGACGACGACGTCGACCCGGAAGTCCTCCATGGCCATGTACAGCAGCTCTTCGGCCGGCCGGGCGATGCGGTGGATCTCGTCGATGAACAGCACGTCGCCGGGCGAGAGGTTGGACAGCATGGCGGCGAGGTCGCCGGAGCGCTCGATGGCGGGCCCGCTGGTGATCTTCACGGCGGTGCCCAGCTCGGAGCCGATGATCAGCGCGAGGCTGGTCTTGCCCAGCCCGGGCGGACCGGACAGCAGCACGTGGTCCGGCGGGCGGCCGCGGCGCTTGGCCCCCTCGAGCACCAGCGCGAGCTGGCGGGCCACCTTGGGCTGGCCGATGAAGTCGTGCAGCGAGTGCGGCCGCAGCGCGGACTCGACGACCCGCTCCTCGTCACCGGCCTGCGGCGAGACGGCCCACTCCTGGCCGAGGTCGCCGTTCACCTCGCCGGTCAGGGACCGGTCGAACGGGGCGCTCATGACCTACCCAGCAGCTGCAGGGCCTGCCGCAGCAGGACGGCGACCTCGACCGAGCCGGTCTCCATGATCTGCGCGTCGGCGACGGGGGCGAGCTGGGTCAGCGCCGTCTCCGCCTCCTTGCCCGACCAGCCCAGGCCGACCAGCGCAGAGGTCAGCTGGTCCCGCCACGGCGCCACGGGGGTCACCGACGGAAGGGGTGCGGGGCCGTCGAGCGAGGTGTCGGTGGTGATCGAGCCGAGCCGGTCACGCAGCTCGAGGATCAGCCGCTCGGCGCCCTTCCTGCCGATGCCGGGCACCTGCATGAGGGCCTTGATGTCGGCCATCGACACCGCGCGGCGCACCTCGCGCGGCGGGTGGATGGCCAGCACCGCCTGCGCCAGCCGGGGACCGACGCCGTTGGCCGTCTGCAGCAGCTCGAACAGCTGGCGCTCGTCGTCGTCGGCGAACCCGTAGAGCGTCAGGGAGTCCTCGCGCACGATCAGGCTGGTCGACAGCCGGGCGCTCTCCCCCACCTGCAGCCGGGCGATGGTGCCGGGCGTGCACTGCACCGCCAGGCCGATCCCGCCGACCTCCACGACCGCGCCGTCCGGCGAGACCGCGGCCACCCGGCCGCTCACCGAGGCGATCATCGGGCCGCCACCCCCTGCCACCTCGGCAGCGTGCGCTGGACGACGGGCGCACCGATGCCACTGGCGATGGCCGCCGAGCGCAGCCGCTGCTGGGCGGGCCCGCGCCACACGTGGCAGACCGCCAGCGCGAGGGCGTCGGCTGCGTCCGCCGGCCTCGGCGCCTCGGCGAGGCCCAGCACCCGGGTGACCCG
>JBEPZM010000196.1:0-6354 GCA_041640835.1 Blastococcus sp. | reverse complement strand
ACCGGGCGGACCTCCTGGAGCTGGCCGCCCGCCTGGGCAGCGACGTGCCGTTCAGCCTGCTCGGCGGGGTCGCGCTCGGCACCGGACGCGGGGAGCAGCTGGCGCCCGTGCTGGCCGGCCGGCCGTGGCACTGGGTCCTCGGCATCGCCGGGGAGGGCCTCTCGACGCCGTCGGTGTACGCCGAGCTCGACCGCCTCCGGGCCGAGGGGCTGGTGCCCGACGGCGAGGAGCTGCTCCCGGCCGAGCCGGTGATCGGCGCACTGCGCAGCGGCCCGACCTCCGCGCTGGGAACGGCGCTGGCGAACGACCTGCAGGCTCCCGCGCTCGCGCTGCGACCGGAGCTGCGTCGCGCGCTGGCGGCGGCGACGTCCGCGGGCGCCCTCGGCGCCCTCGTCAGCGGCTCGGGACCGACTGTCGCCGCGCTGGCGGAGGACGAACCCGCCGCGGTCCGCCTGGCGGCCTCCCTGGCCGGCGAGGGCGTCTTCCGCACCGTCCGGGTGGTCACCGGCCCCGTTCCCGGCGCACGGCTGGTCTGACGGGCGCTCAGCCGGTGCGGGGCCCGTCCAGCAGGTCGGGCGAGGGGTCCAGGTGGGACAGGCCGTTGTAGGCCAGGTTCACCAGGTGCGCGGCGACGACCCGCTTGTCGGGCGTCCGGGTGTCCAGCCACCACTGGCCGACCAGCGCGACCATGCCGACCAGCGCCTGGCTGTAGAGCTCGGCGAACCGCGGGTCGTAGCCGCGGGCGTCGAAGTGCCCGCCGAGGATGTGCTCGACCTTGCGCGCCACCTCGCCGATCAGCGAGGAGTAGCCCCCCACCCCGCTGGTGACCGGCGCGTCGCGGGTGAGGACGAGGAAGCCGTCGGTGTCGGACTCGATGTACTCGAGCAGGACCAGGGCGGCGCGCTGCAGCAGCTCGCGGGGGTGCCCCGGGTCGGACAGGGCGGCGGTGAACCGGCCGAGCAGCCGCTGCATCTCGCGGTCGACGACGACGGCGTGGATGCCCTCCTTGCCGCCGAAGTGCTCGTAGACGACCGGCTTGCTGACGTGCGCGTGCGCCGCGATCTCCTCGATCGAGGTGGCGCCGTACCCGCGCCGGCCGAACAGCTCGCGGGCGACGTCGACCAGCTGCTCGCGCCGCTGCGCGCCGGTCATGCGCACCCGGGCCCGGGCGCCGTCCGTACCCGGCCCGCGCTCGGGGATCCCCCCGAACGCGGGGCCGGGTTCGGTGCTCAGGACGCTGCCGGGGCCTCGACGCGGCGCTTGGCAGCCAGGCGCACCGGGTCGGGCCACTTGACCTGCGACGCCCAGCCGAGCTTCTCGAACACCCAGATGACGCGGGCGCTGATGTCGATCTGGCCGCGCAGCACGCCGTGCCGGGCGCACGTCGGGTCGGCGTGGTGCAGGTTGTGCCAGGACTCGCCACCGCTGAGGATCGCCAGCGGCCAGAAGTTCGTGGCCCGGTCGCGGGACGCGAACGGCCGGTTGCCCACCACGTGGCAGACCGAGTTGATCGACCAGGTGACGTGGTGCAGCAGCGCCGCACGGACCAGGCCGGCCCAGAAGAACGCCGACCAGGCACCGGCCCAGCTGCCGGTGATCAGCCCGCCCAGGACGGCGGGCAGCGCCAGGCTGAGGAACGCCCACACCACGAACGTCCGGCTGACGAAGACCAGGCCGCCGTCCTTGAGCAGGTCGGGGGCGTAGCGCTCCTGGTTGGTCTTGCGGCGGTCGAACAGCCAGCCCAGGTGGGCGTGGAACATGCCCTTGAGCAGCGAGCGCAGGTCGGTGCCGTAGCGCCAGGGGGAGTGCGGGTCGCCGGCCCGGTCGGCGAAGGCGTGATGCCGGCGGTGGTCGGCCACCCACTGGTTGACCGGGCCCTGGATCGCCATGGAGCCGGCGACGGCCAGGCCGAGGCGCAGGGGGCGCTTGCCCTTGAAGGAGGCGTGCGTGAAGTGCCGGTGGTAGCCGACGGTCACGCCGAGCAGCGAGAGGTAGTAGAAGCCGACGGCGAGGCCGACGTCCAGCCAGGAGATGCCCCAGCCCCAGACCGCGGGGACGACGGCGGCCAGCGCGAGGAACGGCACCAGCACGATCACGTAGAGCGTGACGATCTCGAGCGTGCTCTTCCGCCGGCCGATGGCGTTGTCCGGCAGACCGGCGTAGGGCTCGGCGCGGGGCGGAGCCGTGGGCCGGGTGAGTGCGGGAGCTGACAAAGGGACTCCTGTGCTGTGTGGTCTTCGCCTCGGGCGCGGTCTCAACCGGCGTGCTCCGGGCAACGTGGAAGAAACCTACGGGACCGTAGGCGGATCCGCGAACCGGCGGGGAGGAGCCGCCGCCCCCGGCACGGGCGCCGGCGCTCCCCCCGTACGGGGCGCGGCCCTTAGGCTCGCCTCCGGGTGCCGGTCCGCACGGGCACCTCCGCGACGCCGTCCGACGGCGCCGCGGGTGGGGGATGGGGTAATCGGCAGCCCGCCGGCCTTTGGAGCCGTGCAGTCTCGGTTCGAGTCCGAGTCCCCCAGCAGTCGTGCCGTCATCGTCGGAGGAGATCCGTGGCCCCGCAGGAAACATCGTCGTCCGAACACGTCGGGACGCCGGCCGTCGCCGCCGTCGTCGTCCTGGCCGCCGGCCAGGGCACCCGCATGCGCTCGTCGACCCCGAAGGTGCTGCACACCCTGGGCGGCCGCAGCCTGCTGGGTCACGTCCTGGCCGCGGCCGCGCCGCTGTCCGCCGGGACGACCGTCGTCGTCGTCGGCGCGGGCCGGGACCAGGTCGAGACGCACCTCGGCGAGATCGCCCCCGGCGCCCTGGCGGTCGTGCAGGAGCAGCAGTTGGGGTCGGGCCACGCGGCCGAGGTCGCCCTGACCGCCGTGCCCGACCTCGACGGCTCGGTCCTCGTCGTCAACGGGGACTCGCCGCTGCTGACCAGCCGCACGCTCACCGCGCTGGTGGCGGCCCACGACGCCGCCGGCAGCGTCTTCACCGTCCTCACCGCCGAGGTCGACGACCCGACCGGGCTCGGCCGCATCGTCCGGGACGGCCGCGGGGCTCCGCAGGCCATCGTCGAGGAGCGCGACGCGACGGCGGAGCAGCGGGCGATCCGCGAGGTGAACGCCGGCGTCTACGTCGCCGACGCCGCGACGCTGCGCCGGGTGCTGGCCGGGGTCGGCACGGCGAACTCGCAGGGCGAGCAGTACCTGACCGACGCGCTCGCGCCGCTGGTGGCCGAGGGTGCGCCGACGGCGGCGGTGCGCGCCGACGACCCCGACGACGTGCTCGGCTGCAACGACCGCCGGGAACTGGCCGAGCGGCGGCGGACGCTCAACGACCGCGTGCTCGACGACCTGATGCGCGCCGGTGTCACCGTGATCGACCCCCTGACCACCTGGGTCGACGTCACCGCGACGGCCGGGCCCGACGCCGTGCTGCACCCGGGCACCCAGCTCCTCGGCAGCACGACCGTCGCCTCCGGCGCCGTGGTGGGACCTGACAGCACCCTGGTCGACTGCGTCGTGGAGTCCGGCGCCACCGTCCTGCGGTCGCACTGCCTCGGCGCCGTGATCGGGCCGGAGGCGACCGTCGGCCCCTTCAGCTACCTGCGCCCGGGCACGCGGCTGGCGCGCGGCAGCAAGGTGGGTGCGTTCGTCGAGACCAAGAACGTGGAGGTGGGGGAGGGGTCGAAGGTGCCGCACCTCTCCTACGTCGGCGACGCCACCATCGGCCGCGGCGCGAACATCGGTGCGGCCACCGTCTTCGTCAACTACGACGGCGTGGCCAAGCACCACACGACCGTCGGCGACCACGTCCGGATCGGCTCGGACACGATGCTCGTGGCGCCGGTCACCATCGGCGACGGCGCCTACACCGCCGCCGGGTCGGTCATCACCAGCGACGTCCCCCCGGGGGCCATGGCCGTGGCGCGGGGCCCCCAGCGAAATGTGGCAGGCTGGGTTCGGCGCCGACGGCCGGGTTCCCCCGCCGCGGAAGCCGCCGCAGCCGCAGAACGGCGGGCGGACGCCCCCGAGAACACCGGGGCGCACGACGACGACGAGGGACAGCAGACCCGATGAGCGCCATCCGGCAGACCACCAACAAGAGCCTGATGCTCTTCTCCGGCCGGGCCTACCCCGAGCTCGCGACGGAGATCGCCGGGCACCTCGGCGTGACACCCACCCCGACCGCCGCCTACGAGTTCGCCAACGGCGAGCTGTTCGTGCGGTTCGAGGAGTCGGTGCGCGGCTGCGACGCCTTCGTGGTGCAGAGCCACACCGCGCCGATCAACACCTGGCTCATGGAGCAGCTGATCATGGTCGACGCGCTCAAGCGCGCCTCGGCCAAGCGGATCACCGTCGTCGCGCCCTTCTTCCCCTACGCCCGGCAGGACAAGAAGCACCGCGGCCGCGAGCCCATCTCCGCGCGCCTGGTCGCCGACATGTTCAAGGTCGCCGGGGCCGACCGGCTGATGACCGTCGACCTGCACACCGCGCAGATCCAGGGCTTCTTCGACGGCCCGGTCGACCACCTCTTCGCCCTCGACCTGCTGATCAACCACGTCAAGGAGCGCTGGGGCGGCCGCGACATCACCGTCGTGTCGCCCGACTCCGGCCGCGTGCGCGTCTCCGAGCGGTGGAGCGACAAGCTCGGCGGCACCCCGCTGGCCTTCATCCACAAGACCCGCGACCCGCTGGTCGCCAACGAGGTCGTCGCCAACCGCGTGGTCGGCGAGGTCGAGGGCCGGGTCTGCATCCTGGTCGACGACATGATCGACACCGGCGGCACGATCGTGAAGGCAGCCGAGACGCTCTTCGACGCCGGTGCCGCCGACGTGATCGTCGCCGCGACGCACGGCGTGCTGTCGGGCCCCGCCGTCGAGCGGCTGTCGAACAGCAAGATCAGCGAGGTCATCGTCACCAACACGCTGCCCATCGAGGACGAGCGCCGCTTCGACAAGCTCACCGTCCTCTCCATCGCCCCGCTGCTCGGCCGGGCGATCAAGGAGGTCTTCGAGGACGGCTCCGTGACGAGCCTCTTCGACGGCGCCAGCTAGACCACGGCACCTGTGGGGGTGGTCTTCGCGCGATGCGGGTCCTGCAGGATCCCGGAAGCGCGAGGAACGCCCCCACAGCCGTGTCCGGGCCGGGTCGCGTATCGTGGCCCGAGTTGCCCGGCGAGGGAACGCGTCTGCGTTCCGTGATCGACGTGCGCGTGCCTCCTGAGGTGTGCTGCGTCGGCGCCGGCCCGCAGACCTGATCCACCTCCAGAGGAGCACATCACCGTGGCTGACTTCCGGCTCGAAGCCGAGACCCGCACCGAGTTCGGCAAGGGCAGCGCTCGCCGCACCCGCCGTGAGGGCCGCGTCCCCGCCGTCCTCTACGGGCACGGCCAGGACGTCGTCCACCTGTCGCTGCCGGCCCGCGAGTTCGCCGCGGCCCTGCGCAACGGTGGCGGCAACGCCCTGCTGACCATCGTCCTGGACGGCAACGAGCAGCTCGCGCTGACCAAGGCCATCCAGCGCGACCCGCTGACCCGCCAGCACAAGCACGCCGACCTGCTGCTCGTCCGTCGCGGCGAGAAGACCACCGTCGAGGTGCCGATCGTCATCGTGGGCGAGCCGGCCCCCGACTCGATCCCGAACCACCAGCTCAACACCGTCTCCATCGAGGCCGACGCCACGAAGCTGCCCGACAGCATCGAGGTCGACATCACCGGCCGCACCGCCGGTCAGAACATCGCCGCCGGCGACCTCGTCCTGCCCTCGGGCTCGACGCTGATCACCGACCCGGAGGCCATGGTCATCGGCTTCCTCGGCGCCCCGAC
Source organism: Blastococcus sp. (assembly GCA_041640835.1). Lineage (GTDB taxonomy): Bacteria > Actinomycetota > Actinomycetes > Mycobacteriales > Geodermatophilaceae > Blastococcus. Next base: position 540 of record JBEPZM010000196.1, on the reverse strand, counting down.
CGCCGAGGCGCTGGAGGCCGAGCTCGCCGAGGCCGAGGCCGAGGCCGGCATCGAGCGCGAGGAGTCCGACGCCGACGGCGACGTCGTCCCGGAGCCGCAGGACCAGGGCAGCGGCGAGTCGATGGACTCGGCCGAGAAGTCCGCGGACAACTGAGGCATCCGCTGACCGACAGCACGACCCGCGGGGGCGCCGGCACTGCCGGCGCCCCTGCGGCGTCCGCTCCGAGCGAGGGCCCGTTCCTCGTCGTCGGGCTCGGCAACCCCGGGCCCGGGTACGCCGGCAACCGGCACAACGTCGGCGCGATGGTCCTCGACGTGCTCGCGGAGCGGGCCGGGATCCGGCTCTCGCCGGGCAAGGGGGCCCGCTCGCGGGCGGTCAGCGGCGAGGGCCGGCTGGCCGGCCGCCGCGTGGTGCTGGCCCGCCCGCTGACCTACATGAACGAGTCCGGCGGCCCGGTCCGCGGCCTGCTGGACTACCACAAGCTGCCCGTCACCGATCTCGTCGTCCTGCACGACGAGCTCGACCTCGACTTCTCCGTG
>JBEPZM010000195.1:0-6452 GCA_041640835.1 Blastococcus sp. | reverse complement strand
TCACGGGCGCGGGCCATCGCGCGCCGCTCGACGTCCGTGACGGTCACCCGGTCATCGCCGCGGCGGCCTGCGCGCGGAGGGCGGCGATGGCCTTCGACGGGTCGGCAGCGCCGTAGACGGCAGAGCCCGCGACGAACATGTCGACGCCGGCCTCGGCGGCCTGCTCGATGGTGTCGGCGTTGATGCCGCCGTCGATCTCCACGATGAGCGTGAGGTGGCCGGCGTCCACGAGGTCGCGTGCCTTCCGCGCCTTGGGCAGGACGTCGGCGATGAACGACTGGCCGCCGAAGCCGGGCTCCACGCTCATCACGAGCAGGGTGTCGAAGTCGGGCAGCACGTCGAGGTAGTCCTCGAGCGGGGTGCCGGGCTTGATCGCCAGACCGGCCAGGGCACCGGCGGCGCGGAGGTCACGGGCGACGGCGCGGGGGTCGGTGCAGGCCTCGGCGTGCACGGTGACGTTCCGCGCGCCCATCTCGGCGTACCCGGGCGCCCAGCGCTCGGGGTTCTCGATCATGAGGTGGCAGTCCAGCGGCACCGGGCTGACCGCCTGGATCGCCTGGGCGACCGGCAGGCCGAGGGTCAGGTTGGGGACGAAGTGCGCGTCCATCACGTCGACGTGCAGCCAGTCGGCGTCGGCGACCCGCGCCACCTCGGCGGCGAGGTTCGCGAAGTCGGCGGAGAGCAGGCTGGGGGCGATCATCGGCTGCCGGGACACGCGGGGAGTCTAGGTGGGACGCGATCGCGGTCCGACCGGCTCCGGCTGCCCTAGCCTGCGCGCGTGACCGACAGCGCCCGGCCGCCCACCGCCGAGCTCGGCGACGACGTGACCGCGGAGGTGGCCGAGCGCGGCCGCGAGGAGCTGCTGACCACCTGCGCGACGATGCTTCCCTACGCCGCCGGGGCGGCCATGCTCTACCTGGAGCCGTGGACCTGGTCGGTCGAGTTCGCGTTCGGAGCAGCGGCCTTCCTGCTCGCGCTCATCGGAGCCGCGGTGTGGCAGTACGGCACCCAGCGCGGCCGGCACGGGCAGGCCGAACAGCTGCTCGCCGAGTACGCCGTCCTGCACTCCGTCGATCCCGGGGTGGGGCGCCGCGCTCCGGCGGACCGGACCGCGAGGGGCTTCGTCCGTGGGCGATTGCTCGGATCGCTGATTCCCCTCGGCCTGGTCGCGCTGCCCCTGGCCGCCGGGGACTGGGATCGGCCGGCGTGGGCGGTTCCCGGGGCAGTCTTGGTGGTGCTCGCCCTGGTGGTCCAGCTCGCGGCCCGGGAGCGCGAGGCGCGCGCCGGGCGTCGCTGGCTGGCCGACCCGCCGGGTCCGCCTCGTGGCTGACGACGCCGATCGCGAGGGGAACGCCGCCGTGTGGGAGAGCGCGCACGACCGCTGGCTCGTCGGTGCCTGGGCGGTGGTCGCGGCCATCGGCTGGGCAGGCGATGCGCTGATCGGGTGGGAGCAGGCCGCGGTGGTGCCGACCGTGGTCACCGTCCTGGTGTGGCGCCGCCTCTGGTCCCCCTCTGACAAACGGCTTGCGCGGAAGGCCACCGGTATGGCGCTGCGCCGGCACGAGGACCCGGGCGTCGAGCTGAGGGCGGCGACCGAGGCCCACGCGCGCGAGTCGATGACTCGCGCGCCCCGGCTCTCGTGGGGGCTGGCGCTCGTCCTGCTCGTCCTCGCCGTGGCCTGCGCGGTCGTCGGGTGGCAGCGGGGAGACGGCTGGGACGCCGCTCCCGTGCCCGTGTTGCTGGCCGTCGCGGTCGGCACCCTGGTCGTCGACCGGGTGTCCCGGCGGCGCGCCCGCCACTGGATCGACGACCCGCCGTACGCCGTGGTCGACACGCGTCCTTGAGCCCTCCCCGATCCTGCCGCGTCCGTGCTGGTCGGAGGCCGGAAAGTGTCACACCCCCGCCCTACCGTGGGGGCATGGGTTCGAGCGGCGGGTTCGCGGTCGGTGTGACCGTCGTGCCGGTCGGTGGCGAGCCGTCGCCGTGGGAGCTGGCCGACCAGGACCCGGCGCCGCGGGAGGAGCGGCTGGCCGAGTGGCTGCCGAGTCGGCGGTCGTCTAGGGAGGCGGCGGCGTTCCTGCAGCAGATCACGGCGGCCGAGGCCCAACTGGTCGCGCTGAAGCTGGAGTTGGCGCTGGACGTCGCGGCCGCGCGCCCGGTCCCCGTCGCCCCCCGCCCCGGTGAGGCACGGGCCGCTGGCCTGGGGCCGGAGGGCGTCAGCGAGTTCGCGCTCGACGAGCTGGCGCTGATCCTGAACACCAGCCGCACGGCCGCGGTGACGATGCTCGACCAGGCGCACATCCTCACCACCCGACTGCAGGTGACCTGGGCGGAGCTGGCCGCCGGGCGGCTGGACTGGCCGCGGGCCCGAGCCATCGCCGCGGAGCTCGGCCGCCCGGCCGACGACAGCGACCCAGCGGTGATCGCCGCGGTGGAGGCGGCCGTGCTGCCGGTCGCGGCCGACGTGTCCGTGCGGCGGCTGCGGGAGCTGGTCCGGTACGAGCTGGCCGCCCGCGACTCCGAGGCGACCGAGCGGCGGCGGAAGCAGGCCGAGGATGCCGCGGACGTGAAGGTCCGGCGGATCGGCAACGGGATGAGCGAGCTCAGCATGCTGATGTCGCACACCGCCGCGGTGGCCTGCCGGAAGACGCTCGACGCGCACGCACGCGCCACCCACGACGCAGGCGATCGACGGCCGATCGGCATGCTGCGCGTCGGTGCCGGCATCGACCTGATCCTGCGCCCCTGGCAGGAGCAGCCCCCGGTCACCGCGCACCTGACCGTGCTCGCCCCGCTCGGCGCGCTCACCGCCGGCGCCTTCCTCGACGGCGGTGCCCCGCTCCCGGCCGCGTTCCGGACCGCCGGCACCCCGGCCCCGGTCGGCGAGGTCGATGGCGAGGCCATCACCGCCGCGCACCTCCGCGAACTCCTCGAGCAGTTGGACTCGCTGTGCCCGGGTGGGCTGCAGGCTCCCACCGGCGGCACCCTCGGTATCGCGATCACCGACTCGTGCGGGCGGCTCCTCGCCGTCACCGACCGGCGGGAGCTCGAGCGCCTGGCCGCCCGGGGCTGCGTCGACCACCCCGACACCGCGTGTGGGTGCCGGGTCCTCGCCGCACCTCCCGTCGTGAACCGCTACACCCCCTCGGCGCGACAGCGCCGCTTCCTCACCACCCGCGACCGCACCTGCCGCCACCCCGGATGCCACGTCGACGCCGGTTGGGCCGACCTCGACCACGTCGTGGCCCACGGCGCCGGCGGCGCGACCGACTGCACGAACTTGTGCTGCCTCTGCCGCCGACACCACCGGCTCAAGACCCACGCCGACGGCTGGACGCACACCCTCAGCGATGACGGCGTGCTCACCGTCATCACACCGTCCGGGGTTGCCCGCATCAGCCGACCACCGGGATGGCGGGTGCTGTACGAGCCACCCGGGCCACCACCGGCCCCGCCGCCGGCGGACGACGACCGACCACCGTTCTGATCGAAGCAGACGTGCCGCAGGATGTCGGCGTGCGCTACATCGACCTCAGTCATGTCGTCCGGTCCGGGATGGTCACCTATCCCGGGCTCCCCGTCCCGGAGATCGGCCTGCACCTGGCCTTCGACGACTCGCACGGCGCCTACGCGGCCGGCACCGAGTTCCAGATCGGCCGGATCGCGATGGTCGGCAACACCGGCACCTACCTGGACACCCCCGCGCACCGCTACCGGGACGGGCACGACCTCGCCGCCCTGCCGCTGGAACGCTGCGCCGGGCTGCCGTCGGTCGTCGTCCGTGCCGCCGGGCGGGGGCACGCCCTCGACGCTTCGGCGTTCGACGGCGTGGACGTCGCCGGCCGCGCGGTGCTGGTGCACACCGGATGGGACGAGCACTGGGGCACCGAGAGCTACCTGGACGCCGACCACCCGCACCTCACCGAGGACGCCTGCCGCGCCCTGGTCGACGGCGGCGCGATTCTGGTGGGCATCGACTCGGTCAACATCGACGACACCCTGGGCGGCGGCCGCCCGGCGCACACGGTGCTGCTGGGCGCCGGCATCCCCGTCGTCGAACACCTCACCGGGCTGGCCGGGCTCCCCGACACCGGCGCCGTCTTCACCGCAGTCCCCGTGGCCGTCGAGGGCCTGGCGACCTTCCCTGTCCGGGCCTTCGCCACCGTCGACTGATCCGCTGGCGGCCGCGCCCCTCCCATCGGCTGTCACACGGTCGGGTGCGGGACGGGCGCGGCCGCCTCCTGGGCCCTACCGTGCGTAATCGTGCGCCCCCTGCCGTCCCCGGACGATCGACGCCCGAGGTGGCCGTCCGGCGACGTCATGACCGAGAGTGAGCAGAGGGCGCTGCCGCACCCGGTCACCTTCCGCGACAACCGGATCCTCGATGTCGCCCCAGGAGCACCAGGACCGGCGGTCGACTGGGCTGACGTCGAGCGCCGCGGCCGCCGGACGATGTGGGCCCTGCCGGCGCTGGTGATCGGCCTCGGAGCGTCCCGGGTGCTGCTGACCGGCGACTACGCCGGGCTGCACGGACCCGCGGCCCGCTGGCTGCTCGTCGCCGTCGCCGTGGCGGTACTTGCCGCCCCGCTCGCGGCGGGCACGTTCCCGGGGCTGAGTGCCCGCCAGGACACCGCGGCACGGGTGCAGCACGCGCTCCGCGCGCACGTCGATCCCGGCCCGGCGCTGCGCGCACGGGTCGACGTCCTCGCCCGGCGCTCGCTGCGCCTGCGGTGGATGGGCCGGGCGCTCCTGCTGCTGCCGCTGTCGGTGCTGGTGCAGACGGACTGGGGCCGGTCCGGAGCTCTACCGGCCGCCGGCGTGCTCGTCGCCGCCTACGCCGCGCTCGCCCTCTGGCACCACCGGCAGCTCAGGGCCGCCCGCCGCTGGACGACCGACCCGGCCGGACCGGCCCGGACCCCTCCCCCGGTGCCGTGGTGGGAACCCTGGCTCGGCGGCCGGCGGCTGCTCGCGCTGCTGGGCGCCTACGTCTTCGTCGTCGTCCTCGTGATTCTCTGAGCCCCGCTCAGCGCGTCCGGCGGAGCAGCGCCATGAACATGGCGTCGGTGCCGTGGCGGTGCGGCCACAGCTGCCCGTAGTCGCCGCGCGCCATGTCCGGGACGTCCGGGAACAGCGGCGCGACCGGCAGCACCTCGACGTCGTCCCGCGCGGCCGCGACGTCGACCACGCCGACGGTCTCCTCGGTGTGCGGCGAGCAGGTCACGTAGGCGACCACTCCCCCGACCCGGACCGAGGCCAGCGCGCTCGCCAGCAGCTCCAGCTGCAGCTCCACCAGCGGCGCGACGTCCTCGGGCGTCCGGCGCCAGCGCACCTCGGGACGGCGGCGCAGCGCACCGAGCCCGGTGCACGGAGCGTCGAGCAGCACGCGGTCGAACGACCCCGCCTGCCACGGCGCCTCGCGGCCGTCGGCGGCCAGCACCTCGACGTCGGCCTCGTCCCACAGCGTCTGCCGGACCAGGTCGGCGCGGTGCGGCGCGCGGTCGGCCGCGGTGAGCCGCACCCCGTCGGGCCGGAGCGCCGCCAGCAGCCCCGCCTTGCCGCCGGGGCCGGCGCACATGTCCAGCCAGGCGGCATCCGGTCCCTCGAGCGGCGCTCGGGCGAGCAGCAGGGCCGCCAGCTGGCTGCCCTCGTCCTGCACGGCGGCGCGGCTGTTGCGCACCGACACCAGCCGGCCGGGATCGCCACCGGACAGCCGCACGGCGAACGGCGACCACGGACCGGGCTTCCCGCCCGACTCCTCCACCAGCTCCTCGCGGGACACCCGGCGGGCGACCAGGTGCACCTCGGGCGCCGCGTCGTCGGCCAGCAGCGCCGGCTCCAGCTCGTCGTCGCCGCCGAGGGCGTCCCGCCACGCGTCCACGATCCAGCGGGGGTGGTCGGTGGCCAGCGCGAGCTGCTGCTCGGCGTCGCCCCCGAGGGTGGCGAGCCAGGCCGCGCGGTCCCCGCCGGCGGCCACCTTGCGCAGCACGGCGTTCACCAGACCGGAGGCGCCGGTGCCGACGATGGACCGGGCGAGGTCCACGGTCGTGTCGACGGCGGCGTGCGAGGGCACCCGCAGGTCGATCAGCTGGTGGGCGCCCAGCCGGAGCAGGTCGAGCACCCGGGGGTCGAGCTCGGCCAGCGGGCGGCTGACCAGGCCGGTCAGGATCGCGTCGAGGGTGCCCGCGGCCCGCAGCGTCCCGTAGGCGAGCTGGGTGGTGAACGCCGCGTCCCGGGTGTCGAGCTTCCGCTCGCGCAGCAGCTGGGGCAGAAGCAGGTTGGCGTAGGCGTCGCGCGAGGAGACGCCGTCCAGCACGTCGTAGGCGGTCAGCCGCGCACCGTCCAGGGGACGGCGCTTGGTGGCCGGGTGCGGGCGCTTGCCGCGCTGCGGGCCGCCGGTCGGCCGCTTCGGCGGGCGGGTCACGCGTCCCCCAGCCGGTCGCCGGCGACGAGCC
>JBEPZM010000194.1:0-6578 GCA_041640835.1 Blastococcus sp. | reverse complement strand
CCTGGGTGCTGTCCGGCGCGGCCGCACCGCCGGAGTGGGCCCAGCCGGGGCTGCAGGCGTTCGAGGCGCCGCCGGCCCCGGAGGTGCGCGAGCGCTACGCGGAGGTCCGCGGCCGCACCGACGGCCAGTAAGAGGACCGCGCACCGTCGGAAGGTCAGCCGGCGGTGAGCAGGAGGGCACCGACCTCGGTGGGATGCGTCTGCGGCGTCATGTGCGCGGCCCCGGGGATCTCGACCAGCCGGCCACGGGGCGCGGCGGCCGCCAGCCGGGCCGCCCAGTCGTGCGGGCAGAGCGCGTCACGACTGCCCCGCACCACGGTCACCGGCACCGGCACACCCGGCAGCCGCGCCTCGATCCGGTCCGGCGAGGCCTCCCGCCAGAGCGCGCGCATCGCCCGCGGCCCGGTGGTCAGCCACTGGGCGAGGATCCGCGGCACCTGCCGCGGCGGCTCGCGCACCGCCGTCCGGAGCCAGGCGGCGACCAGCCCACGGAGCCGGCGCAGCCGCGGATCCGTCGTCGGCCCCAGCAGCACGACGGCGGCGACCCGCGGGTCGCGCTCGGCCACGGCGACGGCCACCTGGCAGCCCTGCGAGTGGCCGACGAGCACGAGCGGCCCAGGGCCGAGCCGCGCCTGCAGCTCACCGGCGAGCACCGCGAGCTCCGGCACGGCTTTCCGGAGGCCCATCCCGGGCAGGTGGACGACGTCCACCGGCACCGCGGCCGGCAACCGGTCCAGCACCCCCGCCCACGAGCGCTCGTCGAGCCCCAGACCGGGGACGACGACGATCCGGGCCGGCGGAGAGGTCACCCCGGCGGTCTACCCGCCGGAGCCGCCGGCGGCCAGCGGGGACCGCCCAGATGTGGTTCGTATCGCCCTGGGCCGCCGGGGGTCGGAGCCGTTCCGAGTGGGAGAATCGTGAGCATGACGACATCAGCGGCGCGTGCCATCGACGGACGCGAGACCGACAGCGGCCGGCCGCGGGTCGTCGTCATCGGCTCCGGGTTCGGCGGCCTGTTCGCCGCGAGGGCGCTGGCCAAGGCCCCGGTCGACATCACGCTGATCGGCAAGACCGCCCACCACCTCTTCCAGCCGCTGCTCTACCAGGTGGCCACCGGCATCCTCTCCGAGGGCGAGATCGCCCCGGCCACCCGCGAGGTGCTCCGCCACCAGAAGAACGCGACGACGGTGCTGGGCGAGGTCGTCGACATCGACCTCGCCGGCCGGACCGTCACCTCGACAGTCCTGGGCCGCACCACCGTGCACCCCTACGACGAGCTGATCGTCGCCGCCGGCGCCGGGCAGTCCTACTTCGGCAACGACCACTTCGCCGAGTTCGCCCCGGGCATGAAGAGCATCGACGACGCCCTGGAGCTGCGCGGCCGCATCTTCGGCGCGTTCGAGCTGGCCGAGCTGGCCACCGACCAGGCCGAGATCGACCGGCTGCTCACCTTCGTCGTCGTCGGCGCCGGACCCACCGGCGTGGAGATGGCCGGGCAGATCGCCGAGCTCTCGCGCCGCACGCTGCGCCGCGACTTCCGCCGGATCGACCCCACCAGCGCGCGGGTGATCCTGCTCGACGCCGCGCCCGCGGTGCTCCCCTCCTTCGGCGAGAAGCTGGGCGAGCGCGCCCGCCGCCAGCTCGCCGAGGGCGGCGTGGAGGTCCAGCTCGGCGCCATGGTCACCTCCGTCGACGCCAACGGCATCGACGTCAAGGACGGCGACGGCCAGGCCCGCCGCATCGAGGCCGCGACCAAGATCTGGGCCGCCGGCGTGCAGGCCAGCGGCCTGGGCCGGATCCTCGGCGAGCAGTCCGGCGCCGGCGTCGACCGCGCCGGCCGGATCTCGGTGCAGCCCGACCTCACGCTGCCGGGCCACCCCGAGGTGCACGTCGTCGGCGACATGATGGCGCTGGACAAGCTGCCCGGCGTCGCCCAGGTCGCCATCCAGGGCGGGCGCTACGCGGCCACGGCGGTCAAGCGCCGGCTGGCCGGCAAGGAGCCGCAGGCCCCGTTCCGCTACAAGGACAAGGGCTCGATGGCGACGATCTCGCGCTTCCACGCCGTCGTCGACCTCGGCGGCCGGCTGAAGTTCGAGGGCTTCATCGCCTGGGTCATGTGGCTGGCCCTGCACCTGCTCTACATCGTCGGGTTCCGCAGCCGGCTCACCGCCGCCCTGCACTGGACGGTCAGCTTCCTGGGCCGCGGCCGTTCGCAGCGGGTGGCCACCCAGCAGCAGGTCTACGGCCGGCTGGCCCTCGAGCAGCTCGGCCCCGGCTGGGAGGCGTCGAAGACCGGCGGCCCCAAGGAGGCCCCGCCGGCGGACCAGGACATGACGAACCGCGAATCTGCCTGACCGGTCAGACCGCCTCCGTCGCGAGGGGGACGTGCTCGTCGGCTCGTTCGAGGTGCAGGGGCTGCAGCGCGGACGTCTCCTCCAGGTGCAGCAGGGCGTCGTAGCGCTCGCCCAGCACCGTGGGGACGTAGTTGCCCCACCGCTCGCGCTCCGGCCGGTACACCACCCCGATGGCCCGGTGGTCCAGCCGCCGGTCGAGCCAGCCCGGCCGCTCCCCCCGGGGGACGACGACCAGCGCGTCGGACCCCACCGCCTCGTGCAGCAGGGCCTCGACGCTCCCCGCGCGGGCCGGCGGCACGGTCATCCGCGTCATCTGCGCGCCCCACTCGGCGCCGGCGATCACGCTGCCGCGGTGGCCCGCGAAGCCGACGAGGACGACGTCGTCGGCGCCGTGCCGCTCGCGCAGGAGCTGCCCGACGTTGACCATGCCGGCCTGCGCCATGTCGGTGGCCCGCGCATCGCCGATGTGGGTGTTGTGCTCCCAGACGACCACCTTGCCGGCGGTGTGCTCCAGCAGCCGGTCGAGGACGTCGGCCATGTGGACGTCGCGGACGTTCCACGACTCCGCCGCCCCCCGCACCATCGCCCGGTAGTAGCGCTCGGCGTCGACCACCACCGCGGCGTTCTGCTCGGCGGCGAAGCGGGACTCCCGGTCCTGGGCCGCCTCCTCCCGTCCGCGGGCCTCGCACAGCGACCGGAGCATCTCGACCGCGGCGTCCTCGCAGCTGGTGGGTGAGAAGCGGAACGCGAAGGCGTACTCGGCACCGTCCTCGCCGTACGGCTCGAAGCACGCCAGCGCCCGTCTCGCCTGCTCGACGTGCCCCGGTTCGAACTCCCGCAGCCAGCCGATCAGCTCGTGCATCGAGTCCCAGAGGCTGTAGACGTCGAGGCCGTAGAAGCCGACCTGCTCGGCGTCGGCCCGGGCGGCGTTGTACCCGCGGAGCCACCGGCAGAAGTCGACGACGTCCTCGTTGGCCCACATCCACGTCGGCCAGCGGGCGAAGGCGTCCAGCGCGGCCCGCGGATCCTCGTCGGCTCCGGGGCGCAGCCGCACGCTGCGGTTCACCCGGTAGCAGTCGGGCCAGTCCCCCTCGACGGCGACGGCGGCGAAGCCGCGCTCCTCGATGAGCCGGCGGGTCAGGGTGGCGCGCCAGGCGTAGTACTCGTGGGTGCCGTGGCTCGCCTCGCCGATCGCGACGACCCGTGCGTCGGCGATCCGCTCGAGCAGGGGGTCCAGGTCGCTGCCGTCCCGCAGCGGCCGGGCCAGCGCCCGCACCTCCCGCCGGTCCTCCGCGTCCGCCACCACCGGCCTCCTCCCGCCGTCCCCACGGCGGAGCGGTTACCCCGGAGGAGCCGGTGGCACCCCTCCGGGCCCCCGCGCGGCCCGGGCGGCGATCAGGGCCGGCGGGCGGTCCCTGCTCCGGCTGTCTCCCGGTCGGGCCGGGCGGCGACGTCGGGCCGCCCGTAGCCGCCGTGCCGCGCCCGGGAGCCGGGCCGGACCGCGGGGTCGGACACCGTCGTGGGCTCCCCGGTCCGGGGCGCGGGGGCCGTGGGCTCCGAGCGGGCGGTCGACCGGAGCATGGCGAGCGTCGCCGCGCGCAGCCGACCGCTCACCGGCCTCTCCACCAGGTGGTGCAGCGCCACGGCGGCGGCGAGAGCCACGACCGTGGCGGCCAGCACCGCGACCCAGGGCCCGACCCGGTCGCGCACCAGGTGGATGACGTACCAGCCCAGGTTCTCGTGGACCAGGTACAGCGGGTAGGTGAGCGCACCCGCGACCGTCATCCACCGGGCGCTGCGCCGGGCCAGCGAGGTCAGCGTCACGAGCGCCACCAGCCCGAAGCACGCGAGCGTGCCGAGAGCGATCAGCGGGGCCGACGGCGTCCAGGGCGTCTCCAGGCCGAGCACGTAGCGGTAGTACTCCAGCGAGAAGTTCAGCGCGAACAGGCCCTGCAGGCCGACCAGCAGCCACGTCCCGGTGTCGTGCCCGTCGCGGTGGATCAGGTACAGCAGCATGCCGCCGGCGAAGAAGGGCGCGTAGTCGGGCATGAGGACGGCGGTCAGCAGCTGCGAGTCCGCGCCCTCGGCGACCGCCCCGGCCACGGGCCACAGCGCGCAGAACGCCAGGATCCGCCGGCGGGTGATGCCGACCAGCATGAGCAGCACGATCAGCAGGTAGAAGCGGGCCTCGTACCAGAGCGTCCAGTACGGCCCGTCGACGTCGTGCACCCCGAAGGCGCCCTGCACCATCGTCAGGTTCAGCAGCGCCTCCGACGTGGTGATCTCGTGCCCGAAGAAGGCCGGGTTCGCCGGCCAGACGACGAGGACGAGCACGATGCTGAAGGCCGCCGCCACCCAGTACGCCGGGTAGAGCCGGGCCACGCGGGAGGCCACGAAGCCCGGCACGTCCCTGCCCCAGGAGCTCATCAGCAGCACGAAGCCGCTGATGACGAAGAACAGCGGCACACCCATCCGCCCGTAGGCGGCCCACTGCCCCACCGGGGCCAGGGCCTCGGGGACCTGCCCGTCCCAGGCCGGGCTGGTGCGCGCCGTGAAGTGGAAGGCGACGACGCTCATCGCCGCCAGCAGCCGCAGGACGTCGAGCATCCCGAGGCGGCGGTCCGTGCTGACAGGCGCTACCGAGGTCACGTCCGGACGCTAGCGACGGACGGGCCCGATCCCGGGGAGGCGATGACGAGACGGGAACCGTTCGTCACAGCGGCCTCACGCGGCGCCCGGTGTCGTGCGGAACGGCGCATCCTCCTCCCGGTCCGGCCCGTTGGTACGGGGGGAGGGTCGGGGCCGCGCCCGTGCACGTCTCCCCCGGCGGGGGCACCCGGACCGCCGAGCCGTACCAGGAAGAGCCCGGGAACCGGAAGGATGCAGGTCATGGATCGCCCACGCGGCGCCCCGGCGGAGTCGCTGCTGGTGGCGCTCTACCTCGTCAGCGGAGCGCTGTGCTTCGCCGGCGCGGTCTGGCCGATGCACCCGGACTCCCCCGTGCGGCTCCTCTGGGTGCTGGGCTGCGTGGGCCTCGTCGGCGGCGGGATCCTCGCCCTGCTGCGCCGGAACCTGCCCGCGTGGGTCATCGACGGCGCGCTGGCCCTGCTGTCGGTGCTCATCGGCGTCCTGGCCTGGCGGTCGGTGACGGCGGTGGGGATCATCGGGCTCGGCCCGGCCATGATCGCCGTGGGTCTCTACGCCGCGCACGTGCTGCCCCTGGCCGCGGCACGGGCGCACGCCGCCGTCCTCGTGGTCGCCGCCACCGTCGGCGCCACCGCGGCGGCACCGTCGGGCTTCGCGCCGACCTGGCTGGCCCTGGCGGTCACGGTGGTCGCACTGACCGAGGCGCAGGGCCGCCTGGCCCGCCGCCTGCGCAACGCTGCGGACACCGACCCGCTCACCGGGGTGGCCAACCGGCGGGCCTGGGAGGCGGAGACCTCCCGCCACCTGGCCCGCGCCCTCCGCGTCGGCGAGCCGCTGAGCGTCGCCATCCTCGACCTCGACGACTTCAAGAAGGTCAACGACCGGGACGGGCACGGCGCCGGCGACACGCTGCTGCGCGAGCTGACCGCCGGCTGGGCGGACCGACTGCGCCACGCGGACCTGCTCGGCCGCTACGGCGGGGACGAGTTCGTGCTGTGCCTGCCCGCCACCGACGAGCAGGGCGCGCACGAGCTGCTCGACCGGCTGGCGGAGAGCCACCCGTTCCGCTGGTCGGTGGGCCTGGCCACCGTCGTCCCGAGCGACACGCTGGCCACCGTGCTGGCCCGCGCGGACGAGGACCTCTACCTGCGCAAGCGCGCCGGTCGCACTGCGGGCTAGCCCCGCGTGGCGCGCTGGAACCGGCCCGCCCACTGCGCCAGCAGGGCCGGCAGCGCGGGCGGGGACAGCACCGTGAACTCCGCCTCGACGCCGCCCAGCGCCAGGGCCGCCCAGCTCAGGTCGTAGGTCTCCATGCGCAGCCGGCACGTCCCGTCGGCCTCCTCGGTGACCGTCGCCCAGGCCCCGATCCGCCGGCGGACGTCGTCGGCGGGCGCCTCGACCACCGCCTCCACCACGTGCGCCGCGGACCGCGCGTCGGTGCCGCGGCGGACGAACGCGGCGGCGTCCTCGGCCGGCAGCGGCCGGGGCGCGAACCGCTGACCGGTGCCGCGCGGCGCGCTCAGCCGGTCCAGGCGGAAGCTGCGCCAGTCCGCCCGCCCCAGGTCGTAGGCGACCAGGT
>JBEPZM010000193.1:0-6595 GCA_041640835.1 Blastococcus sp. | reverse complement strand
CTCGGGCTCGGTGACGTCGACGGCGGCGCGCAGCCGGCCGGCGGTGAGCTCGGCGAGCAGTGCGTCCGTGTCGACGACGACACCCCGGGCGGCGTTGACCAGCAGGGCGTCGTCCTTCATCGCGGCGAGGAACGCGGCGTCGACCAGACCGATGGTCTCGTCGGTCACCGGCACGATCACGATGACGACGTCGGCCTGCGGCAGCAGCCGGGGCAGCTCGCTGGTGGCGTGCACGTCGTCGCGGGCGGTGCGGGCCACGAAGGTCAGCTGGACGTCGAAGCCGGCCATCATCCGGCCGATCGTGCGGCCGATGTCGCCCGCGCCGACGACGAGCACCTTCGCGCCGACGAGCGTGTGGTGCGTGCGCGGCGTCCAGCGGCCGGCGTCCTGCTCGCGGACGAAGAACGGGATCCCGCGCTGGGCGGCGAGGGTGGCGGTCACCGCCCACTCGGCGGTCGAGGGCGTGTGCGCGCCGCGGGCGTTGCACAGCGCGACCCCGTCGGGCAGCCGGCCGGCGAAGCGCTCGGCGCCGGCGCTGAGCAGCTGGACGACACGCAGGTCGGGCAGCGCGGCGAAGAACTCGCCGTCGGGCAGGTCCGCTCCGCCGGAGCGCGGGATCCAGACCTTGGACCTGCCGGCGTCGCCGGTGGGCAGCCCGTCGAGTGCGGACCAGCGGTGCGCGCGGACCCGCGGCGAGACCGCCTCGACGGCAGCAGCCAGGGCACGGGAAGGGACCAGGACGTCGAGCACCTCGTCGGGGCCGACCAGCGGTTCAGTCACGAGCGCCGAGACTAGGCGCAACCACCCGCCCCGCCCACGTCGCGCACGTACTGTGGAGGACATGCGGCGGGCGACGGCGGGTGCGCTGCTCGCGACCGCCGTACTGCTGGCCGGGTGCGGCAGCGACGGCTACGAGCCGTCCGGTCCCTTCCGCCCGCTGCCCGAGGGCGCACCGCCCGAGGTCGGACCTCCCCCGTCGACCGCGCCGAACCCCGGGCGCCCCGCCGAGCCGGGCGCCGAGCAGCAGGACGGCGACCCCGCCGTGGTGGCCACCGGGCTGGCCGTCCCCACCGGGCTGGCGGTGCTGCCCGACGGCACCGCGATCGTGGGCGAGCGCGACACCGGCCGCATCCTGCAGGTCTTCCCCGACCGCTCCCCCGCCCGCGAGCTGATGGTCGTGCCGGGCGTGGACACCGCCGGTGACGGCGGCCTGCTCGGGCTGGCGGCGTCCCCCACCTATCCCGAGGACGGACTGCTCTACGCCTACGTGTCGACGGCCGTGGACAACCGCGTGGTGCGCTTCCCGATCGGGGGGACGCCGAACGCCGTGCTCACCGGCATCCCGCGCGGCGAGGTGCACAACGGCGGCGGCCTGGTCTTCGGCGCGGACGGCAGCCTCTACGTCGGCACCGGCGACACCGGGAACCCCGCACTGGCGCGCGACCCGGCCTCGCTCGGCGGCAAGGTGCTGCACGTCGACGTCTTCGGCCGGCCCCTGGGTGCGGGTCCGGTGTTCACGAGTGGGCACCGCGACGTCACCGCCGTCTGCGTCGGCGAGGAGGACCGGCTGTTCGCCGCCGACGCCGCGCGGGACGGCGCCGACGAGCTGGACGCGCTCACCGAGGGCCGGGACTACGCCGCCACCGGGCCCGTGGTCGAGTTCGCGCCGGGCGAGGACGGCCTGGGCGGCTGCGCCGTCGTCGGCGACGCGGTGTTCCTGGGCGCGCTGGACGGCCAGCGGGTGCACGCCGTCCCCGTCGACGCGTCGGGCACGGTGTCCGGCGAGCTCGAGGAGTTCCTCGGCGGCCGCTACGGCCGGCTGCGCACCGTCGTCGCCGATCCGCAGGGCGCGCTGTGGATCACCACGTCCAACCGCGACGGGATCGGCACCCCGGCCGAGGACGACGACAAGGTGCTGCGGATCAACCCGCCGTCCTCCGCCGGCGGCTCACCGCTCTAGCCGACGAGGCGCTCTTCGAGCATGCGCTTGACGGTGGCGGCGTCGGCCTTGCCGCGAGTGGTCTTCATGACCGCGCCCACGAGCGCACCGATGGCCTGCACCTTGCCGCCGCGCACCTTCTCGGCGACGTCGGGGTTGCCCTCGATGGCGGCGTCGACGGCGCTGACCAGCTCGTCGGAGTCGCCCATGACGGCCAGCCCGCGCGCCTCGACCACGGCCGCCGGGTCGCCCTCGCCGGCGAGCACGCCGTCGAGCGTCTGCCGGGCCAGCTGGTCGTTGATCGTGCCGGCCGAGATCAGCCCGATCAGCTCGGCGACCTGCTTCGGGGTGACCGCCAGCTCGCCGAGCTCGGTGCCGGTGTCGTTGGCGCGGCGGGCGAGGTCGCCCAGCCACCACTTGCGGGCGTCGGCGGGCGAGGCGCCGGCGGCGACGGTGTCGCTGACCAGCTCGACGGCGCCGGCGTTGACCAGCCAGGCCATCTCGGTCGGCGAGATGCCCCACTCGTCGGAGAGCCGGCTCCGGCGCGCGGCGGGCAGCTCCGGGAGCGCGGTGAGCAGCGAGGCGACCCATTCCTCGTCGGGGGCGACCGGGACCAGGTCGGGCTCGGGGAAGTACCGGTAGTCGGTCGCCTCCTCCTTGCTGCGGCCGGGCGAGGTCGTGCCGGTGTCCTCGTGGAAGTGCCGGGTCTCCTGGAAGATCCGCTGCCCCTCGTCGAGGAGCGCGGCCTGGCGGCGCATCTCGAAGCGCACCGCGCGCTCCACCGAGCGCAGCGAGTTCACGTTCTTCGTCTCGGTGCGGGTGCCCCACTCGAGGCTGCCGATCGGCGCCAGCGAGGTGTTGACGTCGCAGCGCAGGTTGCCCTGCTCCATGCGCACCTCGGAGACGCCGAGGGCGACCAGGATCTCGCGCAGCTCGGAGACGTAGGCCTTCGCGACCTCGGGCGCCTTGGCCCCGGCGCCCGGGATGGGCCGGGTGACGATCTCGACCAGCGGGATCCCGGCGCGGTTGTAGTCGATCAGCGAGTGGTCGGCGCCGTGGATGCGCCCGGTCGAGCCACCGACGTGCAGGTTCTTGCCGGTGTCCTCTTCCAGGTGCACGCGCTCGATCTCGACGCGGTAGGTCTCGCCGTCCACCTCGACGTCCAGGTGGCCGGCGGTGCACATCGGCTCGTCGTACTGCGTCGTCTGGAAGCCCTTGGGGATGTCCGGGTAGAAGTAGTTCTTCCGGGAGAACCGCGCCCAGGTGGCGATGCGGCAGCCCAGGGCGAGGCCGATGCGGATGGTCGACTCGATGGCGGCGGCGTTGGCCACCGGCAGCGAGCCGGGCAGCCCGAGGCAGGTCGGGCAGGTCTGCGTGTTGGGCTCGGCGCCGAACGTGGTCGAGCAGCCGCAGAACATCTTGGACGCGGTGCCCAGCTCGACGTGGGTCTCCAGACCGAACACCGGCTCGTAGCGGGTCAGGACCTCGTCGTAGTCGACGAGCCGATCGGGGGTGGCGCTCACGGGGTGGGGCCTTCCTTGGGTGCGGGGGGCCGACCTGCGGCTCGCTCTGCGCGGCCGGTGACCACGGCGCCGGCGGCGGTGAGCACGCCCAGGACGAGGAAGACGGCGAAGACGGGGCGACCGGAGACGATCCACCCGACGATGCCGCCGGCGATGACGAAGGCGGTCAGGCCCCAGGCGGCCTTCAGCGCCGCGCTCATGCGGGGCTCCCGGCCGGACGGGCGGCGAGCTGGTCGAGGAACCGGGAGCCGCGCGCGGCGTCCTGGGCGGCCTCGAGCGCGGCCGCGACCTTGTAGCAGCGGTCGTCGGCCAACGCCGGGGCCATGATCTGGAAGCCGACCGGCAGCCCCTCGGACAGCCCGCAGGGCACCGAGATGGCGGGCACCCCGGCGAGACTGGCCGGCAGGGTGCAGAGGTCGGCGGCGTACATGGCGATCGGGTCGTCCACGCGGGCGCCGACCGGCCAGGCGACGGTGGGGCTGGTCGGGCTGACCAGCACGTCCACGTCGTCCCAGGCGCTGGTGAAGTCGCGGGTGATCAGCGTGCGGACCTTCTGCGCCTGCCCGTAGTAGGCGTCGTAGTAGCCGCTGGAGAGCGCGTAGGTGCCCAGGATGATCCGGCGCTTCACCTCGGGCCCGAAGCCCTGCTCGCGAGTGAGCGCCATGACCTCGTCGAGGTCGCGGTTGCCGTCGTCGCCGACGCGCAGGCCGTACCGGACGCCGTCGAAGCGGGCGAGGTTGGACGACGCCTCGCTCGGGGCGATCAGGTAGTAGGCGGGCAGCGCGAGGTCGAAGGCCGGGCAGGAGACCTGGCGGACCTCGGCCCCCAGGCTCTCCAGCAGGGCCACCGTCTCGGCGAACCGGGCGAGCACGCCCTCGTCGTAGCCGCCGGTGTGCCCGTCGCCGCCGAGCTCGGTGACGACGCCGACCCGCAGGCCGGCGAGGTCGCCCTCGGCGCCGCGGCGCGCGGCCTCGGCGAGCACCGGGACCGGGGAGGCGATGGACGTGGAGTCCAGCGGGTCGTGCCCGGCGATCGCCTCGTGCAGCAGCGCCGCGTCGAGGACGGTGCGGGTCATCGGCCCGGCCTGGTCGAGGCTGGAGGAGAAGGCGATGAGGCCGTACCGGGACACCGAGCCGTAGGTGGGCTTGTGCCCGACCAGGCCGGTGACGGCGGCGGGCTGGCGGATCGAGCCGCCGGTGTCGGTGCCGATCGCCCAGGGGGCGAGGCCGCCGGCCACGGCCGCCGAGGAGCCGCCCGAGGAGCCGCCCGGGATGCGGTCGTGGTCCCACGGGTTGCGGGTGACGCGGTAGGCGGAGTTCTCGGTGGACGAGCCCATCGCGAACTCGTCCATGTTGGTCTTGCCCAGCAGGACGGTGCCGGCGTTCTTGAGCCGGGCGGCCAGAGTCGCGTCGTACGGCGGACGCCAGCCCTCGAGGATCTTCGAGCCGCTGGTCGTCGGCACGCCCTCGGTGACGACGACGTCCTTGAGCGCCAGCGGGATGCCGGCCAGCGGGCCGGTCGCGGTGCCGCCGGCGCGGGCGGCGTCGACCTGCTCCGCGGTGCGCAGTGCGGCGTCGCCGTCGACGTGCAGGTAGGCCCCGAGCGCGTCGTCCTCGCTCGCGATGCGGTCCAGGTAGGCGCGGGTCACCTCGACGGAGGAGACCTCACCGGCGGAGAGCAGACGGCCGAGCTCGGCGGCGTCGGTGCTGGTCAGGTCGCTCATGCTTCCTCCCCCAGGATGCGCGGCACGCGGATGCGGCCGTCCTCGGCCGCCGGGGCGCCCGCCAGCACGGCGTCGCGGGGCAGGCTCGGGCGGGCGACGTCCTCGCGGAAGACGTTGGTCATCGGCACGGCGTGCGTCGTCGGCGGCACGTCGGCGACGTCGGCCCGGCCCACCTGCGCGACGGCGTCCAGCACGGCGCCCAGCTGCCCGGCGAAGAGGTCGAGCTCCTCGTCGGTGACGGCCAGCCGCGAGAGGTGGGCCAGGTGGGCCACCTCGTCACGGGTGAGTCGGTCCTTGCGGGACGGCGTGCTCATGCGGGACGGAACTCCACTTCGAGGGGGCGACGTGCCGGCGCCGGCAACCCCTTGCGGGACCGGGGCCTGACCGTCCCACTGTACGTGGGGGTCTGCGCTGGTCGTCATCGTGAGAGGCTGCCCTCGCTGCGATCAACGGAGATCGGCCCGTGCCCCAGGACGTCCCGGAGGAACCGTGTCCTATCTCCTGCGTCTGGTCATGCCCGACCGACCCGGCATCCTGGGTGCGGTCGCCACCGCCCTGGGCACCGCCGGCATCGACATCGTGTCCCTGGACGTGCTCGAGCGGGGCAGCGGCGTCGCCGTCGACGACGTCGTGGTCGACCTCCCGCCCGACCGGCTGCCCGACAGCCTGATCACCGTGGCGCAGAGCGTTCCGGACGTGGTGGTGGAGTCACTGCGGCCCTTCGCCGGCCCGCTGGACACCCACCGCGAGCTGGAGCTGCTCGACGGGCTGGCCCGCGCCGGGGAGAGGGGCGCGGAGAAGCTGCTCGCCGCCGAGCTGCCGCGCGTCTTCCACTGCGGGTGGGCGGTGGTCCTCGACTGCGGCCCGCGCGGCTCGTGGGAGGTGCGCGCCGCGTCCGACGCCGCGCCCTCGTTCGAGGGGCTCGCCCTGCCGTGGATGCCGCTGACCGGCGCCCGGCTGCTGCCCAGCGACGACGAGTGGCTGCCCGAGCGGTGGCGGGAGATGGCCATCGAGATGATGGCGGTGCCGTACGGCGGGGACGCGTGCGCGGTGGTCCTGGGCCGTTCGGGCGGGCCCGCGTTCCGCCGCTCCGAGCTGCTCCGCCTGGTGCACCTCGCCGGCATCGCGTCGACGGTCGTCCACCTGCCGCCGGCCTGACGACCCCGTCTCCCACCTGCACTTTCTCCGTCCACAGGCAGCTTGCCGGGTCCGCTGTTCGAACGTACGATCGAACGCATGGAGGCGACGGCGGCGCACACGACGACTGACCCCGTCGCGTCCGGTTCTCCGGCCGCCGGCGACGCGCCGTCGGCCGGGTGGGCTTCGGGGCCGCTCGGCGCCGTGCAGGCGGCGAGCCACGAGATCGGCCGGCAGACCGCGCTCCGCGCCCGGGCCGTGGCCGCCTTCGCC
>JBEPZM010000192.1:0-6595 GCA_041640835.1 Blastococcus sp. | reverse complement strand
GACACGCTCGCGCGCATCGCGAAGGCGCACGGCGTCCACTGGTCGTCGCTGCACGAGGCGAACCGGGGCGTCGTCGGCGCGGACCCGGGCCGGATCTTCCCCGGCCAGGTGCTGACGATCGCCTGATGCCCCGGGCGGCGGCACCACGCCCGCCGCCACGGAACGCGGGCGGCCCGGTCACCTCGCGGTGACCGGGCCGTCCGTGCGTGCGCTGCCTACAGGTACTGGCCGGTGTTCGTGGCCGTGTCGATCGCGCGGCCGGACTCGTTGCCCTTGCCGCTGATCAGCGTGCGGATGTAGACGATCCGCTCGCCCTTCTTGCCCGAGATCCGCGCCCAGTCGTCGGGGTTGGTCGTGTTGGGCAGGTCCTCGTTCTCCTTGAACTCGTCCACGCACGCCTGCATCAGGTGGCCCACGCGCAAGCCCCCGACACCGGTCTCCAGGCGCTCCTTGATGGCCATCTTCTTGGCGCGGTCGACGATGTTCTGCAGCATCGCGCCCGAGTTGAAGTCCTTGAAGTACAGGACCTCCTTGTCACCGTTGGCGTAGGTGACCTCGAGGAAGCGGTTCTCCTCGACCTCGGTGTACATGCGCTCGACGGTGCGCTGGATCATCCCGGCGATCGTCGCCTCGCGACTGCCGCCGTGCTCGGCCAGGTCGTCGGCGTTGAGCGGGAGCGTCGGCAGCAGGTACTTGCTGAAGATGTCCCGCGCCGCCTCGGCGTCCGGCCGCTCGATCTTGATCTTCACGTCGAGCCGGCCCGGCCGCAGGATCGCCGGGTCGATCATGTCCTCCCGGTTGGAGGCGCCGATGACGATGACGTTCTCCAGGCCCTCGACGCCGTCGATCTCGCTGAGCAGCTGCGGCACGATCGTCGACTCGACGTCGGAGGAGACCCCCGACCCGCGGGTGCGGAAGATCGAGTCCATCTCGTCGAAGAACACGATGACCGGGGTGCCCTCGCTGGCCTTCTCGCGCGCCCGCTGGAAGACCAGGCGGATGTGCCGCTCGGTCTCGCCGACGTACTTGTTGAGCAGCTCGGGGCCCTTGATGTTGAGGAAGTAGGACTTCCCCTGCCCCTCCCCCTTCAGCGCCGAGACCTTCTTGGCCAGCGAGTTCGCGACCGCCTTGGCGATCAGCGTCTTGCCGCAGCCGGGCGGGCCGTAGAGCAGGATCCCCTTCGGCGGGCGCAGCTGGTACTCGCGGAACAGGTCGGCGTGCAGGAACGGCAGCTCGACGGCGTCGCGGATCTGCTCGATCTGCCGCGCGAGGCCACCGATGTCGGCGTAGTCGATGTCGGGAACCTCTTCGAGGACGAGCTCCTCGACCTCGCTCTTCGGGATCCGCTCGTAGACGTAGCCCGACCGCGACTCCAGCAGCAGGGAATCCCCCGCCCGCAGCGGCTGATCGGACAGCGAGTCGGCCAGGTAGACGATGCGTTCCTCGTCGGTGTGGCCGATGACCAGCGCCCGCTGGGTGACGCCGTCGACCGGCTCGAGCAGCTCCTTGAGCATGACGACGTCGCCGGCGCGCTCGAACCCGCGCGCCTCGACCACGTTCATCGCCTCGTTGAGCATGACCTCCTGGCCGGGCCGGAGGTCGAGCCCCTCCACGTTCGGCGAGAGCGTCACCCGCATCTTGCGGCCACTGGTGAAGACGTCGACCGAACCGTCCTCGTGGTGCTCCAGGAAGACGCCGTAGCCGGAGGGGGGCTGCCCCAGCCGGTCGACCTCCTCCTTGAGCGTCACCAGCTGCTCGCGGGCGTCGCGCAGGGTGGAGGAGAGCTTGTCGTTCCGCTCGGACAGGAAGGCGGCGCGGCCCTCCGCCTCCGCGATCCGCTCCTCGAGCACCCGCGTCTGCCGCGGGCCGTCGGACACCTTGCGCCGCAGCAGGGCGATCTCCTCCTCGAGGTAGGAGATCTGGGTCAGCAGCGCAGCGACGTCACGTTCGCGTCGCGCTTTCGACTCGTCGGGACCATCGATCGGACCTGGGCCCATCGCGCACCTCCGCACATCGGGGGAGCCAGGACGCAAATCTATACACGCGGGACGACAGTTCGCCGGTGGCTCGCACGACGTCCACCGGCGCCGCCGGCGGGGCGGAGCCGCTGCTCAGTACTTCTGCGCCCGCCGCTGCCGGATGGGGGCGACGGCGCCCTCGGCGAGCCTGCGGGCGGTCACCAGGAAGGCGGTGTGGGCCACCATCCGGTGCTCCGGCCGCACGGCCAGGCCCACCGCGTGCCACGGGCGCAGCAGGGTCTC
The DNA here is from genome assembly GCA_041640835.1 of Blastococcus sp. Classification (GTDB taxonomy): domain Bacteria; phylum Actinomycetota; class Actinomycetes; order Mycobacteriales; family Geodermatophilaceae; genus Blastococcus. The sequence goes on along the minus strand of JBEPZM010000192.1, from coordinate 4,334 downwards.
CCACTGGTGCGGCTCCGTCCAGACGCCCTGGGCCCGCAGCGCCTCGACGTAGGTGGACAGCTGCGTCGTCGTCGCGACGTACCCGACGAGGACACCGCCGGGCCGGAGGGCCGCAGCCACCGTCGGCAGCACCGCCCACGGCTCGAGCATGTCGAGGACGACGCGGTCGACGACCTCGTCGGCCGGGTGGTCGGCCAGGTCGCCGAGCCGCAGGTCCCAGTTCGCCGGCACTTGGCCGAAGAACGCGCCCACGTTGCCCCGGGCGACGTCGAGGAAGTCCTCCCGCCGCTCGTAGCTGGTCAGGGAGCCCTCGGACCCGACCGCACGCAGCAGCGAGCAGCTCAGCGCCCCCGAGCCGGCGCCGGCCTCCAGGACGCGCATGCCCGGGCCGACGTCGCCGAAGCCGACGATCTGGGCGGCGTCCTTGGGGTAGATGACCTGCGCACCGCGGGGCATGGAGAGCACGTAGTCGGCCAGCAGCGGACGCAGCGCCAGGTAGCCGGTGTTCGCGGTCGAGTGGACGACGGACCCCTCGGGCGCGCCGATGAGGTCGTCGTGCTCGATGGCGCCGCGATGGGTGTGGAACTGCTTGCCGGGCTCGAGGACGACGGTGTGCAGCCGGCCCTTGGGGTCGGTCAGCTGCACCCGGTCGCCCGCCACGAACGCGCCGGGCACCGGCTCGGGCCGCTCGGCAGGGACGTCGAGGTCGGGCTGGGGCTCGGTGGTCACGACCGCCGAGCCTACGGAGGGGGCAGGTGTGACCCCCGCCCCTGGTGCAAGTGCTGCCCCGGTGCGGCGCGGATCCGCGGAACTGTCGGAGCCCCGACCTAGCCTCGGACCCATGACGCTCACGGTGGAGACGAACGCGCCCCTCGCGGCGGACGCCGGGCCTCCCACCGAGGCAGTGCCCGACCGTGCCCCGCGTCGCCCCTCGCTCTCCCCCAGCCGCGCCGCGGACTTCAAGACCTGCCCGCTGCTGTACCGGTTCCGCACCATCGACCGGCTGCCCGAGCGCAAGAGCCTCGCCATGGTGCGCGGCACGCTGGTCCACTCCGTGCTCGAGCGGCTCTACGACCTGCCCGCGGCGCAGCGCACCGTCGACGGCGCGCTGGAGCTCCTCGAGCCCGCGTGGGCCGACCTGCAGGCGGAGCCGGGGGTGGCGGACCTGTTCTCGACCGCCCAGGGCGAGGGCGCCGAGAGCGACGTGAACGCCCCGGAGTCGGTGCAGGCGTGGCTGGCCTCGGCCGGGAAGCTCGTCGAGCGCTACTTCACCCTCGAGGACCCGACCCGCATCGAGCCGGCGGGCCGCGAGGAGCTGGTCGAGGTGACCCTGCCCGACGGGCTGCTGCTGCGCGGCTTCGTCGACCGGCTCGACGTCGCCCCGAGCGGCGCGCTCCGGGTGGTCGACTACAAGACCGGCTCGATGCCGCGCGAGGCGTTCGAGAACAAGGCGCTGTTCCAGATGAAGTTCTACGCGCTGGTCCTCTGGCGCACCCGCGGCGTGGTGGCCGCCCAGCTCAAGCTCATCTACCTCGGCGACGGCGACGCGCTGACCTACGCCCCGGACGAGGAGGAGCTGCTCCGCTTCGAGCGCACCCTGCAGGCCATCTGGTCGGCGATCGAGCGCGCCGTCAGCACCGGCGACTTCCGGCCCAACAAGTCACGGCTGTGCGGCTGGTGCGACCACCAGGCGGTCTGCCCGGCCTTCGGTGGCACTCCCCCGCCGTTCCCGACCGAGGCCGCTGCCGCCGCCGGCTGGCCGACGCTCCCGCTCGTCGACCGCGACTGAGCGCTCAGCCCTCGGCGCGCACGTGGGCGACCAGGGCGTTGGCGTGCCCGTGGCCCAGGCCGTGCTCGGACTTCAGCCAGGCGACGACGTCCATGTGCCTGTCCAGCGGGGAACTGCGGACGAGATCGAGCCACTCCCCCACGGGCCGCCCGTACTTCTTCTCGATGGACGGGAAGTACGACGCGGGCCCTTTGACGCTCCCGCTGTCCGCCGTGCCCATGCGTGTCTCCTGTCGTCGCTGCCCACGGCCGTCCGGCCGCCGTCACCCAGGGAGACGGCGGCCGCGGCCGGAACTCATCGGGCGAGGGCCTCCGCCAGCTGACGGGCGGCGAGGACGTCGGCCAGCTCGGGCAGCCCGACGCCGGCCAGCGAGTCGACCTGCACCAGCCCGGGTGCCGGCGGCACCGCCTGCAGCCCGGCCACACCGAGCACCGCCGCGCCGGCGGCCAGCCCCGAGGTGACCCCCACCAGCGAGTCCTCGATGACGACGGACTCCTCGGGCGAGACGCCCAGCGCCGCCATCGCCTGCAGGTAGGGCGCCGGGTCGGGCTTGCGGGCCGGCACCTCGTCCCCGCAGACGGTGACCTCGAACGGGCCGCCGCCGGGGAACCCCGCCTCGATGTGCGCGATGACCAGATCGGCGAGCCGGCGCGGCGTCGTCGTCACCAGGGCGGTGCGGAGCCCCGCCTCGTGGACGGCGGTGAGCAGCTCCCGGGCGCCCGGCAACCAGATCAGCCGCTCGGTCATCTTCCGCGCGACGGCGTCCAGGATCTGGTCGACGTCAGCCCGCGTCTGCGCCTCGGTGCGGGTGACGCCGAGGTCGTCGTACAGCACCCGCATGGCCACGGCCATGCTCGTGCCCACCGTCGCGGCCCGCGCCTCGGCCGACATCCGGCCGCCCAGCTGGCCGGCGAGGGAGAACATCGCCTCGCCCCAGTACTCCTCTGTCTCCACGAGCGTGCCGTCCATGTCGAACAGCACCGCCTGCAGCTCGGGTCGGCTCACTCGTCCTCGGTCCGGTAGCCGAGGTTCGGCGAGAGCCACCTCTCGGCCTCGTCGACGGTCCAGCCCTTGCGCTGCGCGTAGTCCTCGACCTGGTCGCGGCCGACCCGGCCCAGCACGAAGTACTGGGAGTCCGGGTGCGAGAAGTACAGCCCGCTCACCGCGGCGCCCGGCCACATGGCCATGCTCTCGGTGAGCTCGATGCCGGTGTGCGCCTCGACGTCGAGGAGCTCCCAGATCGTCTGCTTCTCGGTGTGCTCCGGGCACGCGGGGTAGCCGGGCGCGGGACGGATCCCCTGGTACTTCTCCGAGATCAGCGACTCGTTGTCCAGGCGCTCGTCGGCGGCGTAGCCCCAGAACTCCTTGCGGACCCGCTCGTGCAGCCGCTCGGCGAACGCCTCGGCCAGCCGGTCGGCCAGGGCCTCGAGCATGATCGCGTTGTAGTCGTCGTTCTCCTTCTTGAACGCCGACACCCGCTCGGCCGACCCCAGTCCGGCGGTGACGGCGAATGCGCCGACGTAGTCCCGGAGCCCGGTCTCCTTCGGGGCCACGAAGTCCGCGAGCGACTTGCGCGGCGACCCGTCCCGGCCCTCGGTCTGCTGCCGCAGCTGGTGCAGCACGGTGCGCACCTCGCCACGCGCCTCGTCGGTGTAGACCTCGATGTCGTCGCCGGCCACCTGGTTGGCCGGGAACAGGCCGAACACGCCCGACGCGCGCAGCCACTTCTCCTCGACCACGCGGTCGAGCATCGCCTGGGCGTCCTCGTAGAGCCGCCGCGCGGCCTCGCCGGTGGTCGGGTTGTGCAGGATGTCGGGGAACCGGCCGCGCATCTCCCAGGCGTTGAAGAACGGCTGCCAGTCGATGTAGTCGCGCAGCTCCGCCAGCGGGTAGTCGTGGAAGTGCCGCACGAACTGGGTCGCCACGCCGAGCGTGCACGCGGGACCGTCGCACACGTCCTTGGCCTGCTGCAGGAGCATCCGCGGCCGCGGCGGCGTGTAGCCCGTCCAGTCCACGGGGGTGGCCGCGGCTCGGGCGGTGGCGATGGGCAGCAGCGAGCGGCTGTCCTGCCGGGCGGCGTGCCGCTCCCGCAGCGTGGCGTACTCGGCGTCGGTGTCGGCCAGCAGCTTCGGGCGCTGCTCGTCGGACAGCAGGGCCGCGACGACCGGCACCGACCGGGACGCGTCCTTCACCCAGATCACCGGACCGTGGTACTTCTGCGCCACCTTGACGGCGGTGTGCGCCCGGGACGTCGTCGCCCCGCCGATGAGCAGCGGGATCTCGAAGCCCTGGCGCTCCATCTCCGAGGCGAGGTTGACCATCTCGTCGAGCGACGGCGTGATCAGCCCCGAGAGGCCGATGACGTCGGCGCCCTCGGCCTTGGCGGCGTCCAGGATCTTCTGCGCCGGCACCATGACGCCCAGGTCGACGACGTCGTAGTTGTTGCACTGCAGGACGACGCCGACGATGTTCTTGCCGATGTCGTGGACGTCGCCCTTCACGGTGGCCATGACGACCTTGCCGTTGCTGCGCTCGACGTCGCCGG
>JBEPZM010000191.1:0-6774 GCA_041640835.1 Blastococcus sp. | reverse complement strand
GCCGCCCGCGGCCGCCCCGGCGCCCCCCGGGCGGGCCGACGGCGAAGCTGTTCGTCGGTCTGGGCCGGGAGGCCGGCATCCGGCCCGGCGACCTGGTCGGCGCCATCACCGGGGAGACGGAGCTGCGGGGCAAGGACATCGGCTCGATCGAGATCCACCAGCGGTTCGCCCTGGTGGAGATCCCCGAGCCCGCGGCCGACGAGGTCGTGCAGGCGCTGCGCGCCACCATGATCAAGGGCCGGAAGGCCACCATCCGGCGCGACCGGGCCTAGCGGTCAGGGCTGGGCGCCGTCCAGGTCCTGGCGGTGCAGCCGGACGGCGACGAGCGCGACGTCGTCGTCCGGACGGCCCTGGACCAGCCGCTCGATCAGCTCGTCCAGCAGCTCCTCCAGCGGCAGCCCGACCAGTTCCACGAGGGCGTGGCGCAGCCGGGCCATGCCGGCGTCGAGGTCGGAGTCGCGCCGCTCGACGAGGCCGTCGGTGTACAGCAGCACCGTGGAGCCGTGGTCGAGCACGACCACCGACTCCCGCCGGACGGCGGCGGCGTCGACGCCCAGCATGAGGTCCCCGACCCACGGCGCCAGCTCCGCGACGGTGCCGTCGCGGTGCACGACCATCGGCGGCAGGTGCCCGGCGTTGGCCCACCGCATCCGGGTGAGGCCGCGTCGGCGCTCGGCCGGCGTCTGCTCGAAGCGGGCGACCGCCGCGGTGGCCAGCGTGCCGAGCTGGAGGGTGGCCATCGAGGAGTCCAGGCCGCGGAGCACCTCGACCGGGCCGGCGTTGCTGTACGTCGCGATCCCGCGCAGGAGGCTGCGCAGCTGACCCATGGCGGCGGCTGCCTCGGTGTCGTGACCCACGACGTCGCCGATGACCAGCATGGTGCTGCCGTTCTGCTGGAGGAAGGCGTCGTACCAGTCGCCGCCCACCCGGGCCGCCTCGGCGGCGGGCAGGTAGCGGACCGCGATCTCCGCGTGCTCGGGCTCGGGGGGCTCGGTGAGCAGGCTGCGCTGCAGCCCCTCGGCCAGCTGCTGCTGGGCGCTGAACAGCCGCGCGTTGTCCCAGGCGAGCCCGGCACGGTCGGCGACGTCCTGCGCGATCGCGACGTCCTCGTCGGTGGGGGCGTGCCCAGCGGCGTAGAAGAGGGTGAGCAGCCCGACCGTCCGCCCGCGGGCGCGCAGGGGCAGCGCCACCTCGCTGGACGGGTTGAGCACGGTCAGGAGGTCGCGGGCGGGGCCCGGGGGCAGCACGTCCAGGACGTCGGAGCCGCTGAAGGTGGCCGCCTCGCCGGTGTGCAGGGCGCGGGCCACGGGCGCGGTCATGGGCATCGCGTCCAGCCGGACCTCGCGGTAGCGCTCGAGCAGCGGGCGCGACGAGGGGTCGGCGTGCCAGCTGCCGACGTCCCGGGGCGCGCCGTCGGCGCCGATGATCGTCAGCACGCAGAAGTCGGCGAGGGCCGGGACGACCAGCCGCGGCAGCCGGGCGGTGGCCACCTGGGTGTCCAGGGTGCCGGCGAGCTCTGCGCTGACCTGCGCGAGCGTCGCCAGCTGACGGGCCGAGCGCTCGGCCCGCTCCTGCACCTGGCGGCGCTCGGTGACCTCCAGGAAGTAGACCGACAGGCCGTCGGGGGTCGGCCAGGCGCGCAGCTCGAACCACCCGTCCAGCGGCGCCGGGTAGTAGGCGTCGAAGGAGACCGGTTCGCCGCTGTCGACCGCGCTCCGGTAGCTCTCCTCGAAGGCGCTGCCCACGGTCGCCGGGAACGCGTCCCAGATCACCTCGCCCAGCAGCTCGTCGCGCATCTGGCCGAGCAGCCGCTCGCCGACGGCGTTGACGTAGGTGAACCGCCACTCCGGGTCCAGGGAGTAGAAGCCGGCGGGCATCGCCTCGAGCACGCGGGTGACCCGCGTCGCCGCCTCGCGCTCGCCGGTGGTGTCGTAGGCCGCGCCGACCAGCCGCTGGGTGCGCCCGTCCGGGCCGGGCAGGGCGCGGCCCCGGGCGTGGATCCAGCGGGTCGCGCCCCCGGGCAGCTCGATCCGGTACTCGACGTCGTACTCGCCGCAGGTGTCGATGCACGCCTGGAGGGCAGCCGCGTGCCACGCCTCGTCGTCGGGGTGCACCCGCGCGTTGAAGGCCGTGAGCGACTCGTCGAAGGAGTCCGGGCCGTCGTAGCCGAACATCCGCTGGAGCTGCTCGTCCCACAGCAGCTTCCCGGTGGTCGGCTCGAAGTCGAAGGTGCCGACCTCGCCGGCCTCCTTGGCCAGCTCCCAGCGGATCCGCTCGCTCTCGTACTGCTGCTGCAGGGCGGCGAGCTGCTCGGCGACGGTCGGGGAGTGCGGGCCACGGGCGGGGCGCGTCCCGACCGCCGGACGGTCGCCGTGTGCGGCGGTCGTCCGGTCGGGGGTTGAGTCCACGAGGAGCCCTTCTGCCCGGGAGCGGCCCGGTCCGTCCGGCTGCGGCCACGTTGCTGGAGCTGCGCCGTACCCCGAACGTTATGTCACGCCCTCCCCGTCGGATGCAACCGTGCCGGGAGGTGGCGCCGGTTCAGTTCGCGGGCTCGACCAGGGTGAGCGCTGTCCCGCCGGCATGTTCCACGTGCAACCCCGCGCGCCTCAGCAGGCGCCGCAGCCCCACGACGTCCGCGGGTTCGGACCTCGTCGTCGCCAGCAGCCGGGCCAGCCGGCCTTTCGTCGCCTTGTTGAAGTGGCTGACCACCGACCGGGTGCCGTCGGGGCGCTCGCTCAGCACCTGGACGGTGACCGCACCCGGCACCGGGGCGAGCGCGGCGTAGGCGCCGCTGCGCAGGTCGACGACGAGGCCCGGCTCGGCGGCGAGCACCGGTTCCAGCGCCGGTCGCCACAGCGCCCGGAGCGGAGGCAGGCCCGGCAGCGCGGACCCGGCGGAGAGCCGGTAGGCCGGGATCCGGTCGCCGCCCCGGACCAGTCCGAACAGGGCCGAGCCGACCGCGAGCCGAGCGTCGGCCCTGGCCCGCTGGGCGCGGGTCAGCGAGGCGACGTCCAGGGCGTCGTAGAGCACGCCGGTGTACCGGTCGAGGACCGGCAGGGTGGCGCTGGTCCAGAGCTCGGCGTTGCGGGCGATCTCGTCGTCCTGGCGCGCCGAGACCCCGAGCGCCGCGCGGGCGGCCGGGAGGTCGTCGGCCAGCTTGACCAGTGCCTCGACCAGTTCGGTCCGGACGCCGGTGAGCTCCGGGGCGCCGAGCGCGCCGAGGTCGAGCGGAGGACCGTCCCCGCCGGGGTGCTTGGTCTCCGACGGCGGCAGGAGGACGAGCACGGGGTCAGTCCTCGAGGTCGACGATCACGGGGGCGTGGTCGCTGGCGCCCTTGCCCTTGCGCTCCTCGCGGTCGATGACCGCGCCCGTGACCCGGCCGGCCAGCGCGGGGGAGCCGAGGACGAAGTCGATCCGCATGCCCTCGCGGCGCGGGAAGCGCAGCTGCGTGTAGTCCCAGTACGTGTAGACGCCCGGCCCCGGGGCCAGCGGGCGGACGACGTCGGCGTACCCGGCGTCGACGACGGCCTGGAAGGCGGCGCGCTCGGGCGGGGAGACGTGCGTGGAGTGGGTGAAGACCGACATGTCCCAGACGTCGTCGTCCTGGGGGGCGATGTTCCAGTCGCCGACGAGCGCGATCGGAGCCTGCGGCTCGGCGGCCAGCCAGTCGCCGGCGGTGGCGCGCAGGGCGGCCAGCCACTCCAGCTTGTACTGCAGGTGCGGGTCGGCCAGCGTGCGGCCGTTCGGCACGTAGAGGCTCCACACGCGGACGCCGCCGCAGGTGGCGGCGATCGCCCGCGCCTCGGGAGCCGGGTCGACGCCCTCCTTCGAGGACCAGGACGGCATGCCCGGGAAGCCCACCTCGACGTCGTCCAGACCGATCCGGGAGAGGACCGCGACCCCGTTCCACTGCGAGTGGCCGACGTGCGCCACCTCGTAGCCGAGCGCGCTGAACACCATCTCCGGGAACTGGTCGTCCCGGCACTTGGTCTCCTGCAGCGCCAGGACGTCGACGTCGTGCCGCTGCAGGAAGGCGGCCACCCGGTCGGCCCGGGTACGGATCGAGTTCACGTTCCAGGTCGCCATACGCATGGCGACCGACCCTACTTACACCTGGACGGCGGTCTGCCCCTTGGCTGCCATGCGCGCCCGCATGCGCTCGCGGCTCTCGACGAACTTCGTCGCCTGGGCGTCGAGGCCGGTGAGGAACTCGGCCAGCCGCTCGCGGGCCTGCTCGCCCTCGGGCCCGAAGTCGCTGCGGTCGAACACCTTCCAGGTGCGCAGGATGGGGCTGACGACCTCGTCGTGGTGCAGGCGCAGGTCGTAGATCCCGGCCTTGGCGATGATCGTCGAGTTCTTCCGGAAGTTCGCCATGTTCGCGCCGGGCATCTCGAAGTTCATGACCTCGTTGGCCACTGCCTTCATCGTCTCGTCCGGGTCGATGTCGAACGCCGCGGTGACGAGGTTGCGGTAGAAGATCATGTGCAGGTTCTCGTCGGTGGCGATGCGCGCGAGCAGCTTGTCGGCGATCGGGTCGCCGGTGGCCTTGCCGGTGTTGCGGTGCGAGACGCGGGTGGCCAGCTCCTGGAAGGAGACGTAGGCGACCGCCTCGAGCGGGGTCTTGTCCCCGGAGTCGTAGCCGGTGGTCATGTAGTCCATCCGCGCCCGCTCCAGCTCGACCGGGTCCACGCCGCGGGTGACGACGAGGTAGTCGCGCAGCGCGACGCCGTGCCGCCCCTCCTCGGCCGTCCAGCGGCCCACCCACTGACCCCAGGCGCCGTCACGGCCGAACCGCGTGGCGATCTCCCGGTGGTAGCTGGGCAGGTTGTCCTCGGTGAGGAGGTTCACGAACATCGCGGCCTTGGCGGTCTGGTCCAGCCGCGACTGCTCGGGCGACCAGTCCTCGCCGCCGAGGAAGGCGAAGTTCCGCCCCTCGTCCCACGGGACGTAGTCGTGCGGGTGCCACTCCTTGGCCATCCGGATGTGCCGGTCGAGATTCTCGGCGACCACCGGCTCGAGCTCGGTCAGGACCGCGGCCTGCGGGGACGTCTGGGACATGAGGACCTCCGGGTCGATTCGACCTACGCCGTCGTAACCTACGCGGCCGTAACCATCGGGTCACGTACCCCGTGGGTGCCCAGTCCGCGTGCTGCGCACGCGCCCCGGGGCGCCTCCGGCGTGTCGCCCGGTCGGGGGTACCGGTCAGGGGATGTCCCCGAGGGGCGGCCCGGGGCCCGCATCGGTGGGAACATGGCCGGGTGACCAGGGCCTGCACCGCGACGGCCCCACGGTGAGCGACTCCCCGCCGGTCGACCTCCGGACGCCGCGCCGCGCCGGCAGTTTCCGCGCCGCTCTCGGCTGGACCGTGCTCAACGCCCTCCTCCCCGGCACCGCCTTCCTGGCCACCGGCCGACGGGTGCTCGGCGGCCTCGTGCTCGGGGTCTTCCTGCTGCTCGGCGCCGGCGGTGCGTGGCTCGCCACCGGCGGGCAGCGCTCGGCGGTCCGCGCGTCCGTGGACACGTCGTCGCTGCTGTGGATCGTGGCCGGTGTGGGCGTCGGGGCGCTGCTGTGGTGCGCCGTCGTCGTCGCCGGGTACCTGCTCCTGCTGCCGCGCGGCACGCCCCGGGGCCGCCGGCTCCTGGGCGGCGGGGTGGTCCTGCTGCTGGTCGCCGCGGTGCTGGCGCCCGCGGTGGTGGCCGGCCAGGTCGCCCTGACCCAGCGCGACCTCATCGCCGAGGTGTTCACCGACGACGGCCGCTCGGCGACGGTGGACCAGGACGAGCCGAATCCGTTCGGCAGCCAGGAGCGGGTGAACGTCCTGCTCCTGGGCGGCGACGGCGGCGAGGGCCGCGAGGGCGTGCGCACCGACACGGTCATCGTGGCGAGCATCGCCACCGACGACGGCTCGACGACGCTGTTCAGCCTCCCCCGGAACCTGCAGGATCTGCCCTTCCCGGAGACCAGCCCGCTCGCGTACCTCTACCCCGACGGCTTCGACGCCGGCAGCGAGAGCGAGAGCCTGCTCAACGCCGTCTACCGCAACGGCCCGGCGATGTACCCCGACGCGCTCGGCCCCACCGACAACCCGGGCGCGGACTTCCTCAAGCTGGGGGTCGGCGAGGCGCTGGGCATCGAGATCGACTACTACGTGCTGATCAACCTCGAGGGCTTCAGCCGGCTGGTCGACGCGCTCGGCGGCATCACCGTCGACGTCAACTACTGGGTGCCGGTCGGCGGCGAGCCGTCGGTGGGCACCCTGCCCGACGACTACATCGCCCCCGGCCCCGACCGGTTCATGGACGGCGCCACAGCCCTGGCCTTCGCCCGGGGGCGGTTCGGGCTGACCGACTACGACCGGATGGATCGGCAGCGCTGCACCCTCGACGCGATCGTCGACGCCGCCGACCCGATGACCCTGCTGCGCAAGTACCAGGAGCTGGCCCGCACCACCAAGGACATCGTCTCCACCGACATCCCGCGGTCGGTGCTCGGCGACTTCGTCGACCTGGCGTTCCTGGTGAAGGACGCCGGCATCCGCAGCGTGGTCTTCGACGACTCGGTCATCGACCCCGCGTACCCCGACTACGACAAGATCCGCGGGGCTGTCTACCTGGCGCTGGCGGGACCGGACGCGGGCACCGGCACCGAGGTCCCGGCACCGGGCGACGACGCGGAGGACGGCACGGCCGGTCCGACGCCGTCCGCGCCGGCCACGGGGGACGGTGAGGCGCCGGCCGAGCCCAGCGACGTCCGCGACGCCTGCGCCTACGACC
>JBEPZM010000190.1:0-6821 GCA_041640835.1 Blastococcus sp. | reverse complement strand
CGGCGGGCACGAGCACGGCACGGCGCCGCCACCACGGGGAGCCGGCCCGGTCGGTGCCGTCGCCGGCCGGGGGCAGGCCGTCGTCACCGCCGTCGTCGTCGGATCCGGCACCGTCCGCGTGGGGGAGCCCCAGGCCGCCGAGGATGCCGGTGTCGTCGGCGTCGGGCTCTGCGGCGGGCGCCGCGACAGCGGGGGAGTCCGCCACCGCGGCGGTGTCGGACTCCGGGGCGCCGCTGAGCCAGTCGCGGGGCACGGGCCGGGTGTCGTCGACCTCGCCACCGGCCGGGAACGCGTTCTGCGGTCCGGGCGTGTCGACGTCGACCGACGGGCTGGGGGAGGCCTCGACGGGCGGCCGGCTGTCGGGCCCGTCGGGGCGCATGCGCACGGTCTCGTCGTGCGAGGGGGACTGCTGGGCCATGGGGGTGTCCTCCGGTTGCCGCTTACCGGGGGTGCCCGGGAACGACGGAGCCGCCGACCCTCCGTCCGCTCGAGGCGGTGCGGAGGAGTCGGCGGCGTCGTCGGGTGAGGCTGTCATCGCGGGCGCGACGATAGCGGTTCTCTCACGCAGTTACGTGCTGCTCGCCCTCGGTGTCGATGATGTCGACGGCGATGTCACGAAGCTTGCTCTCGTACTCACGCGCGTGGTGCCCGCAGAAGACGAGGTCGCTGCCACTGGCGAGTACGACTCGCACCTTGGCCAGAGCCCCACAGCGGTCGCAGTGGAAGGGAACGACGAGGTCATCGGTGGGCGGGGTCGTCGTCAGCGTCTGGGTCATCTGGCTCATCACTCGCTCTCTACCGCACGGATCCGCGGATGCGGATCGGCCTCCTGCACAGCGCCAGGATGGCCCCTCGTGTTCCCGTTCCGCTGTCGGCGAACCCGGACTCTCGAATCGAGACGAGTCCGTGATGTGCCGGCGGTGGAGCGGGTTCAGCAGGGGACGTCACTGGGGTGGTACCGGTCGTGCTCGTGCTGGTCTCGCGCGCCGTCCCGGTCGGGTGACCGGAGCGGCTGTGGGTCCGCTGCTGTTCTGACGTCCCCCACGCTACGCGGTCTACCCGACAGATGTCGGTGGCAACCCGCCCGGATGACACCGTCGTCCTCCGGACGACACCGCGGCCAGGAGCCGTCCCCTGCTGCGTGGAGCCGGTTCGTCGTCCCTGCGCAGACCCCTCCGGGGCCCACTCGGGCCGACAATGCGAATCCCTCAGTCCAGGTAGTCCCGAAGCACCTGGGAGCGGCTGGGGTGGCGCAGCTTGCTCATCGTCTTGGACTCGATCTGCCGGATCCGCTCGCGGGTGACCCCGTAGACCTGCCCGATCTCGTCGAGGGTGCGCGGCTGGCCGTCGGTGAGTCCGAAGCGCAGGCGGACGACGCCGGCCTCCCGCTCGGAGAGGGTCTGCAGCACGCTGGTCAGCTGGTCCTGCATGAGCGTGAAGCTGACCGCGTCGACGGCGACGACTGCCTCGGAGTCCTCGATGAAGTCGCCGAGCTGGCTGTCGCCCTCGTCGCCGATGGTCTGGTCGAGGCTGATCGGCTCCCGGGCGTACTGCTGGATCTCCAGCACCTTCTCCGGGGTGATGTCCATCTCCTTGGCCAGCTCCTCCGGCGTGGGCTCGCGGCCCAGGTCCTGGAGCAGCTCGCGCTGGATGCGGCCGAGCTTGTTGATGACCTCGACCATGTGCACCGGGATGCGGATGGTGCGCGCCTGGTCGGCCATCGCGCGGGTGATCGCCTGGCGGATCCACCACGTCGCGTAGGTCGAGAACTTGTAGCCCTTGGTGTAGTCGAACTTCTCGACCGCGCGGATCAGGCCGAGGTTGCCTTCCTGGATGAGGTCCAGGAAGGCCATGCCGCGGCCGGTGTAGCGCTTGGCGAGGGAGACGACGAGGCGGAGGTTGGCCTCGAGCAGGTGGTTCTTGGCGCGCTCGCCGTCGCGGATGATCCAGTTGAGGTCGCGGCGCATCTGCGGGGAGAGCTTGATGCCCTCCTCCTCGACCTGGCGCAGCCGCTCGGAGCCGTAGAGCCCGGCCTCGATGCGCTTGGCGAGGTCGACCTCCTCCTCGGCGTTGAGCAGGGCGACCTTGCCGATCTGCTTGAGGTAGGCGCGGACGGAGTCGGCCGAGGCGGTGAGCTCGGCGTCCTTGCGGGCCTGGCGCAGGGCCTCGGACTCCTCCTCCTCGTCCCACTCGAAGTCGGTGCCCGGCTCGGCGGCCTCGTCCTCGACCGGCGCGACCTCGACGCCGTCCTTGCCCGTCACGACCGTCTCGTCGAGGGTCAGACCCTCGGATCCCGCGTCGACCACGGCGACGGCCGACCCGTCGGCGGCCACGGCGGTCAGGACGGTGCCCTCGCCGGCGGTGGTGGAGGGCGTGATCGCCGGCTTGGCCTTGCCCTTGGCGGCGGGCTTCTTCGCCGCCGCCTTCTTCGCGGGGGCGGCCACGACGGCGCTCTCCGGAACCGCAGCGGTGGCCCTCGATGCTCGGGTGCCGGCAGCGACGGTCCTGGACCGCTTCGTGGTGCTCGCGTCGGCTGCTTCCGGTGCTGGCTGGTCGGCGGGCACTCAGGTTCCTTCCCGTGCTGGGGGCGTACGCCAGGGGACCGTCTGATCCTCGGGTAGCGGCCCCTGCTGCCGCCCTCCGGCGTCGGGGCCCTCGGCCGACCTGCGCGGGGTTTGACCGCTGGTCGGTCGGGGGATCCCTCCCGGCTGGAGGCCGTCGGGCTGGGGCGTGCTCATTGTAACGACGGGCCCCGGCGTTTCCACTGCCCAGCGCACGGAATCGGCACCCGCCGCGCGCGCACGCCGGACCGGTTCGGGATCAGTGGTCCGGGCGCTCGTGGGCCGCCAGGGCCGCGCCGACGATGCCGGCGTCGTTCTGCAGCTGGGCCGGGACGACCGGGGTCCGGGTGCTGAGCAGGGGCACCCACTTGTGCGCCTTCTTGCTCACCCCGCCGCCGACGATGATCAGGTCGGGCCACACGCCGGCCTCGAGGACGTCGAGGTAGCGGTCGACCCGCGCCGCCCACTCGGGGTAGCTGAGCTCCTCGCGCTCTCGGGCGGAGGCGGCCGCCCGCTTCTCGCCGTCCTCGCCGTCGACCTGGATGTGGCCGAACTCGGTGTTGGGCACCAGGTGCCCGTCGACGAAGAGGGCGCTGCCGATGCCGGTGCCGAAGGTCAGCATCAGGACGACGCCCTGCTTGTCGCGGCCCGCGCCGTAGCGCATCTCGGCGATGCCGGCCGCGTCGGCGTCGTTGAGCGTCTCGACCGTGCCGGGGATGAGCGCGTCCAGGCCGGCGTCGACGTCGGTGCCGATCCAGCTCTTGTCGACGTTCGCGGCGGTGTGGGCGACGCCCCGCTTCATGACGCCGGGGAAGGTGACCCCGACGCGGCCGGTCCAGCCGAAGGAGTTCACGATCTGCCCGACGACGTCGTAGACCGGCTGGGGCAGGGCGGGTTGCGGCGTCTCGACGCGCAGACGCTCGCCGATCAGCTGCCCCTTCTCGAGGTCCACCAGGCACCCCTTGATGCCGCTGCCGCCGATGTCCACCCCGAAGCCCTGCATCCGCCCAGGCTAGTGAGGGATCCCTGGACCGCCACGCTGCGGGAGGATCGCCCCGTGACCGATCCCTCCGGTGCTCCCGCCCCCGACGTCCCGGCCCTGCTCGCGCTGGCCGTCGCCACGGCCCGGGAGGCGGCCGAGCTGGTCCGCCTCGGCCGGGCCGGTGCGGGCGACGACGTGGCCGTCAAGTCCAGCCCCGTCGACGTCGTGACGGCCGTGGACACCGCCAGCGAGCACCTGATCGTCGGGCGGCTGCTGGGCGCCAGGCCCGACGACGGCGTGCTGGGGGAGGAGGGCGCCGCGCGCGACGGCACCAGCGGCGTCCGCTGGGTGGTAGACCCGATCGACGGCACGGTGAACTTCCTCTACGACCTGCCGGCCTACGCCGTCTCCATCGCCGCCGAGGTCGACGGCGTCGTGCGTGCGGGCGTCGTCCTCAACGTCGCGACCGGCGAACTCTTCACCGCCGTCGCCGGGGGTGGTGCCTTCCTCTCGACGCCGGCCGCGCCGGAGCCGGTGCGCCTGAACGCCAGTGGGGCCACGGCGCTGGAGCACAGCCTGGTGGCGACCGGCTTCGGCTACCGCGTCGAGCAGCGGCGGGCGCAGGGCGCCGTCGTGGCCGCGCTGCTGCCGCGGGTCCGGGACATCCGCCGGCACGGCAGCGCGGCGCTGGACCTGTGCGCGGTCGCGGCCGGGCGGGTGGACGCCTACTACGAGGCCGACCTGAACCCCTGGGACCACGCCGCCGGAGCGCTGATCGCCGCCGAGGCAGGTGCGGTCGTGGCGGGGCTGGCGGGTCGGCCCGTCGGTGAGCCGATGATCGTGGCGGCCGCGCCAGGGATCGGCGGGGCGTTCCTGGACCTGCTGGTCGAGCTGCACCCGTAGCCGGGTGCCCGGGCCGCCTCAGCAGTCGGCGGCGGCCTCCTCGGCCGGCGCGAGCGCGGCAGTGACGTCGTCGTCGGTGGCCAGGCTCTCGCCGATGACGAAGTCCGGGCCGAGCACGAGGTCCACCTGCTGGGTGGCGCGGATGTCCTGCCACAGCTCGGCGCCGGGCAGGTACAGCGCCACGAAGGCCGCGGTGCCCTTGCCGCTCGGCCCGTGCCGCACCTCGCCGACGCCGGTCACCTCGCGACCGCTCCCGTCGTTGGCGATCTCGGCGATGGTGAACCCGCGCGCGCCCAGGTCGTCCGCGACGGCCTGCGCCAGGCCGCCCTGGTCGGAGGCGTTGTAGACGCGGACGGACACCGTGGCCGGGTCCAGCGCCTGGGGAGCGGCCTCCGCCTCGGCGCAGGCGGCGTCCCGCTCGGCCTTGAGCGCGGCGTCCTGGCGGAAGACGTTCCACCAGACGCCGAGCGCGACCAGCGCCAGCACCAGCAGGAAGATCAGCGGCGCCAGGGGCCGGCGCCCGCCGCGGGCGCGCACCGCGGGGCGTTCGGTGCGCAGCGTCGTCACGCCCGGGATCCTAGAGCCGATCCGGCTCCCTAGATCGCACCGTCCTCGAGCGCGGCGCGTCCCAGTTCGACGACCGGGTCGATGCGCTCGGCGTAGCCGCTGGTGTTCTTGCCCGCCATCGCACCGGCCGCCGAACGGGCGACGATGCCGGCGACGATCGCGGCGAACTTGAAGAAGGCGAAGCCGACGTACCAGTTGAGCTCCGACAGGTCCGCTCCGCTGCGCTGCGCGTAGCGCTCGGCCACCTCGAGGCGCGTCGGGAAGCCGGGCAGGGCGGTGACCCCGCTCGCGGCGGAGGCGCGGTCCTCGCCCGCCTGCGGCCAGTAGACGAACATCATCCCGATGTCGGTGAGCGGGTCGCCCAGCGTCGACATCTCCCAGTCGAGCACCGCCTTGATCCGGCCCGGCTCGGCCGGGTCGAGCAGGCAGTTGTCGAGCCGGTAGTCGCCGTGGACGATCGTCGACCGCTGGGTCGTCGGCACGGTCTCGGCCAGCCGGGCGGCGAGGGCGTCGAGGTTCGGCCGGTCGCGGTCGCGGGTGGCGTCCCACTGCTTGGTCCAGCGGCGCACCTGGCGCGCCGCGAAGCCCTCGGGGCGCCCGAAGTCGGCCAGCCCGACGGCCGCCGGGTCCACCGCGTGCAGGTCGGCCAGCACGTCGACCAGGCCGTCGCCGATGGCACGGCGCTGCTCCGGCCGGTCGGCGTAGCCCTCGGGGAGCGAGCCCACGACGTGGACGCCGACGACGCGCTCCATGACGTAGAAGGGCGCGCCGAGCACCGACTCGTCGGTGCACATGTGCAGGGTGCGCGGCACCGGCACCGAGGTGCCGTCCAGCGCCGAGATGACGCGGTGCTCGCGGGCCATGTCGTGCGCGGTCGCCAGCACGGCGCCGGTCGGGGGGCGCCGGAGGATCACCGCGTCGTCCGGGGAGCCGTCCTTCGGCGTCACGACGTACGTGAGGTTGGACATACCGGCCGCGATGAGGTCGACGGTCACCTCCTGCCATCGCTGGTCGCCCAGCGCACGCGCCAGGTAGGGGCCCACGACGGTCGGATCAGCACCCACAGGAGTCGCCACGGCGGCAGGGTAACCTCTGGCGCTCCGCAGCCCGGACGCCCGTCCACGGGCCCGATGTGTCGCCCGTGACTCCTCGGGCACAAACCGAGCCCGTACGGCGTTGGGCGGCTGCCGGTCCTGTCCACCGTCCACCAGGACAGCAGGGAGCGACCGGCACGGAGCAGGGCGCCGCGCGTGCGGGCCCCTGCCGCAGACACACCGATCGCCCACCGGCGATCGGCCGAGACGACGGAGCCCACCCGGCACCGCGTCAGCAGAAGCGGGCGCCCGCCGCCCGCGAGAACCCGGAGGAGGGGCACCCCATGGCCACCGACTACGACGCCCCGCGCCGCAACGAGTCCGACGAGCTCGGCGAGGACTCGCTCGAGGAGCTCAAGGCCCGACGGGCCGAGGCCCAGTCCTCGTCCGTCGACGTCGACGAGACCGATTTCAACGAGAACCTCGAGCTGCCCGGCGCAGACCTCTCGAACGAGGAGCTCACCGTCCGCGTGCTGCCCAAGCAGGAGGACGAGTTCACCTGCTCGCGCTGCTTCCTGGTGCAGCACCGCAGCCGGCTGGCCGCGACCAAGGGCGACGACCTGTACTGCCGCGACTGCGCCTGACAGAGCACGAGGCGGACGACGGGAGGCCGGCCGGTGAGCGAGCACGCGCCGCGCACCGCTGCGCCCCGTGACGTCCCGCCGCCCCGGCCGGTCACGCCCGCCCCGGCCCAGGCCGAGGAGGGTGGGCCGG